>NZ_JBHXRV010000065.1:0-44171 GCF_042716745.1 Streptomyces sp. NPDC058663 | reverse complement strand
CTGCAGGGGGGACCCTGTGGGAGAGTAGGACGCCGCCGAACAATCATTGCGAAGAGCCCCGTACCGGGGATACCGGTACGGGGCTTTTTTGCGTTCACCGCGAGGCTCTGTACCCCTGTGCGGCCGGCCGTGGTGGCTGAGGGTAGGGTCGGGGGGAAAATCGTTGGCACGTTCCCACAGGAGGCCCCCGGGTGGAGGTCCAGGAGACTCGCGTTCAGACCGACCGAGTCCTCACCATCCCCAACATTCTGAGCATGGCTCGTCTTGTTGGCGTACCCGTGTTCCTGTGGCTGATCCTTCGCCCTGTGTTCGGCGGTCCCAACAGTGACTGGTGGGCGCTGGCGGTGCTCATGCTCAGTGGTGTCAGCGACTACCTCGACGGCAAGCTTGCACGTAAGTGGAATCAGATCAGCAAGCTGGGGCGGCTGCTCGACCCGGCCGCGGACCGGCTCTACATCCTGTCCACTCTGGTCGGCCTCACCTGGCGGGAGATCCTTCCCTGGTGGGTCACGGCAGCCCTCCTGGCCCGTGAGCTCATGCTTCTCGTGATGGTGGGTATCCTCCGTCGGCACGGTTATCCTCCGCCCCAGGTGAACTTCCTCGGCAAGGCAGCCACCTTCAATCTCATGTACGCCTTCCCCCTGTTGCTGCTCAGCGCTCAGCCCGGGTGGCTCGGGCCAATCGGTGCTATTTTCGGATGGGCGTTCGCCGGATGGGGTACAACCCTCTATTGGTGGGCAGGAATTCTTTACGTGGTTCAGGTCCGTCGGCTGGTCAAGGCCGACGCCCCGGCTGATTGAACCTGTCGCAGTGGCGCAGTGAGGCGCCGGCCCTTCCGGACCTCTGACGTCCTCGGGAGGGCTCCGGGCGGGTGAAGTCGGCCAGATTTTCTCTTCAAAGGAGGACTCTTCCGACATGAAGGCCGTCGTGATGGCCGGCGGCGAAGGCACACGCCTTCGCCCCATGACTTCGAGCATGCCCAAGCCGCTCCTGCCGGTCGCCAACCGGCCGATCATGGAGCACGTACTGAGGCTGCTCAAACGGCATGGGCTCAGTGAGACCGTCGTAACCGTGCAGTTTCTGGCCTCGCTCGTCAAGAACTACTTCGGCGACGGGGAAGAGCTCGGAATGGAGCTCACCTATGCCAACGAGGAGAAGCCACTCGGCACTGCGGGCAGCGTCAAGAATGCGGAAGAAGCGCTCAAGGACGATGCCTTCGTGGTCATCTCCGGCGACGCGCTCACGGACTTCGACCTTACCGACCTCATCCGCTTCCACAAGGAAAAGGGCGCGCTGGTCACGGTGTGCCTGACGCGGGTGCCGAATCCACTGGAATTCGGCATCACGATCGTGGACGAGGAAGGAAAGGTCGAACGCTTCCTGGAGAAGCCGACCTGGGGCCAGGTCTTCTCCGACACGGTGAACACCGGCATCTACGTGATGGAGCCGGAGGTCTTTGACTACGTCGAAGCCGACGTTCCGGTGGACTGGTCGGGCGATGTCTTCCCGCAGCTCATGAAGGAAGGCAAGCCGGTCTACGGCTACATCGCCGAGGGCTACTGGGAAGACGTCGGTACGCACGAGAGCTATGTGAAGGCCCAGGCGGACGTCCTCGAGGGCAAGGTCGACGTCGAGCTCGACGGCTTCGAGATCTCTCCCGGAGTATGGGTTGCCGAAGGCGCCGAGGTGCACCCGGACGCCGTACTCAGGGGCCCGCTGTACATCGGTGACTACGCGAAGGTCGAGGCCGGGGCGGAGATCCGCGAGCACAGCATCATCGGCTCGAACGTCGTGGTGAAGAGCGGCGCCTTCCTGCACCGGGCTGTCGTGCACGACAACGTCTACATCGGGCAGCACAGCAATCTCCGCGGCTGCGTGATCGGCAAGAACACCGACATCATGCGGGCGGCCCGGATCGAGGACGGGGCGGTCATCGGCGACGAGTGCCTGGTCGGCGAAGAATCGATCATTCAGGGCAATGTGCGGGTGTACCCGTTCAAGACCATCGAGGCCGGTGCGTTTGTCAACACCTCGGTGATCTGGGAGTCGCGGGGGCAGGCGCACCTCTTCGGTGCGCGCGGCGTCTCCGGCGTACTGAATGTGGAGATCACGCCGGAGCTGGCTGTCCGCCTGGCCGGCGCGTATGCGACGACCCTGAAGAAGGGGTCCACGGTCACTACGGCCCGGGACCACTCCCGTGGTGCCCGAGCGCTGAAGCGGGCGATGATCTCCGCGCTGCAGACCAGCGCCATCGATGTACGCGACCTGGAGAACGTGCCGTTGCCCGTGGCGCGGCAGCAGACCGCGCGTGGCAGTGCCGGCGGGATCATGATCCGTACGACACCCGGTGTGCCGGACTCGGTGGACATCATGTTCTTCGACGAGCGTGGTGCGGATCTGTCGCAGGCCGGTCAGCGGAAGCTGGACCGGGTGTACGCGCGGCAGGAGTACCGGCGGGCCTTCCCCGGCGAGATCGGCGACCTGCACTTCCCGGCGAGCGTCTTCGACTCGTACACCGGGTCGCTGCTCCGGAACCTGGACGCCACAGGGATCGCGGAAGCCGGGCTGAAGGTCGTCGTCGACGCTTCGAACGGAAGCGCGGGGCTCGTGCTGCCCAGCCTGCTCGGACGGCTCGGGGTGGACGCGCTGACGATCAACCCGGGGCTGGACGAGGCGCGTCCCACCGAGACTGCCGACTCGCGGCGGGCGGGGCTCGTGCGGCTCGGTGAGATCGTGGCGTCGGCCAGGGCGGACTTCGGGGTGCGCTTCGACCCGGTCGGTGAGCGGCTCTCGCTCGTCGACGAGCGGGGCCGCATCATCGAGGACGACCGTGCTCTGCTGGTCATGCTCGACCTGGTGGCCGCGGAGCGGCGCAGCGGGCGGGTAGCGCTGCCGGTGACGACCACGCGCGTGGCCGAGCAGGTCGCCGCGTACCACGGAACGCAGGTGGAGTGGACGACCACCTCGCCCGACGACCTGACACGGGTCGGGCGCGAGGAGACGACCATCTTCGGCGGGGACGGGCGCGGCGGGTTCATCGTGCCGGAGTTCAGCAGCGTCTTCGACGGGGCCGCGGCCTTCGTCAGGCTGATCGGGCTCGTGGCCAGGACCCAGTTGACGCTCAGCCAGATCGACGCGCGGATTCCGCGGGCGCATGTGCTGCGGCGCGACGTCGCCACTCCGTGGGCGGTCAAGGGCCTGGTCATGCGACGAGTGGTCGAGGCGGCCGGGAACCGGTCGGTGGACACCACCGACGGTGTGCGGGTGGTCGAGGCCGACGGGCGCTGGGTGATGGTGCTGCCGGATCCCGCGGAGGCCGTCACTCATCTGTGGGCCGAGGGACCGGACGACGAGTCCGCCCAGGCGCTCCTCGACGAGTGGGCGGCGATCGTCGACGGCGCAGATCACTGACGTCACGCCGGTGTGCAGGAAGGCGCCTCACGGAGCCTTCCTGCACACCGGTGGGGCCATTCGGTGGGAGCGGCCGCGACGTGCGACGATGTGCGGCATGTCGCAGCAGCCCCCCGTCCGGAGCACCTCATCTCCACCGCGACGCCCGGATGCGTCGATGTCGCTGCTGACGAACGTGATGGAGCACAGTCTCGACGACGGCTACGCACAGGCGGCCGCCCGTCAGAAGGCCGACGGCACCGCCGGCATGCCGCGCACCCTGAAGACGAAACTCGCCCTGGCGGGCGGTCTCGTACTGGCGGCCGCGGTGGTCACGCTGGGAGCGGCGAACGCGCGGATAGCTGCTCCGGTAGTGGCCAAGGAACGTGAGGAACTCGTCGAGCGGATCCAGACGGAGACCTCGGATGCCGACGGCCTGGAGAAGGACGTCGAGGCGCTCCGCGGTGACGTGAGTGAGCGCCAGCGCAAGGCTCTTGAGCAACACGGCGGAGATCAGGGTGCACTGGTTGCTCTGCTGTCCGGAGCAACCCCGGTGCAGGGTCCGGGCGTCAAACTCGTCGTGGACGATGCCAAGGAGACCGGCGGGGGAGCCGACGGACCGCGCGGAGACAGCGGATTCTCCGACACCGGCCGGGTGCGGGACCGCGACATGCAACGCGTCATCAACGGGCTCTGGCAGTCCGGCGCCGAGGCCGTGGCCATCAACGGCCAGCGCCTGACGATGCTCTCGGCGATCCGGGCGGCGGGCGACGCGATACTGGTCGACAACAAGCCTCTGGTGCCGCCCTACACCGTGCTGGCCGTGGGCGGAAAGCACCTCAACACCGCGTTCAACGACAGCGCGGACGGCCAGTACCTGCACGTGCTGCAGGAGAGCTACGGCATCCGCACCAGCATGTCCGACCAGGACGAGGTGCGGCTGCCGGCCGCGCCGAGCCTGATCGTACGCATCGCACAACCGCAGGCCGCGGACGCCGGAAAGGGCGTGGCCGACACACAGAAGACGGAGAAGGGCACATCGTGATCGCAGTACTGGGCCTCGTCGTGGGAGTCGTGGTCGGATTGCTGGTCCGGCCCGAAGTGCCGGCGGTGGTCGAGCCCTACCTTCCGATCGCGGTCGTGGCCGCACTGGACGCGGTCTTCGGCGGGCTGCGGGCGATGCTGGACGGGATCTTCGTCGACAAGGTCTTCGTCGTCTCCTTCCTGTCCAACGTGGTCGTGGCTGCCCTGATCGTCTTCCTGGGCGACAAACTGGGCGTCGGCGCGCAGCTGTCGACGGGCGTGGTCGTCGTTCTCGGCATCCGGATCTTCTCCAACGCTGCCGCCATCCGGCGGCACATCTTCCGGGCGTGATGCCGGTGAGCACGGAGGAGAAGGAAGAGCGGCCGGAGCTGACCGGACGCCAGCGGCTGGCGGCGGGACTGTGGCCGCCGAGGTTCAGCCGCGCCCAGCTCATCGTCGCCCTGCTGCTGTTCGGGCTGGGGCTCGGGCTGGCCATTCAGGTCAATTCGACCAGTGACAACGGGGCGCTTCGCGGTGCGCGGCAGGAGGACCTCGTACGGATCCTGGACGAGCTGGACGACCGTACGCAGCGGCTCGAGGACGAGAAGCAGCGGCTGGTCGACCAGCGGACGGAGCTGGAGAGCAGTTCGGACCAGGCCGAAGAGGCCCGCAAGCAGACGCAGGAGAAGGAGCGTCAGCTCGGGGTGCTCGCGGGGACGGTGGGCGCACAGGGGCCGGGAATCACCTTGACCATCAATGATCCGCGCGGGGTGGTCGAGGCGGACCGGCTGCTGGACACCATTCAGGAACTGCGGGCGGCAGGGGCGGAAGCGATCCAGATCAATGACGTACGAGTCGTCGCCAACACCTATTTCTCCGATGTCGGCGGCAGCATCCAGGTGGACGGCAAGAAGGTCTCCGCGCCGTACAGCTTCAAGGTGATCGGCAAGCCGCAGGACCTGGAGCCCGCGCTCAACATCCCCGGCGGTGTTGTGCAGACTCTGGAGAAGGAGCAGGCCACGGCCGTCGTGCAACGACTTGAGAAGATCGTCGTGAATGCCTTGCGACCGGCGAAGCGGCCTGACTACGCTCGGTTGTCACCCCAGTGAAGGCGGGGCGAATGAGCGGTGTCGGACACGGGCATGAGGTTGCGGGGGGTCGGCGCATCCAGGACGCGGTGCGTGGTGGAAACTGTCTGATGGATACGGACGTTGTACAGATGTCCACGTCAGCAGGTTGTCGGTAGATGCAGAGTTTGTTGATGCAGGGTTCGTCCTGCCCCACGGGCGGGTCTGTTTCGGTCAAGGGGAATCGCCCGTGAAGTTGTTTGCGAAATTGTTCGGCAAGAGTGCACGTGACGACAGCAGCTCCCACACTGCGCGTCACCGTGCCCCGCGCCCCGGCGAGGCCGAGGAGCAGAGCGGCGAGCGCCCGCTGTTCCGTGACGAGGTCGGCGGACACGGCGCGTCGTCTGTTGACCCGGCAGGTCCCGGCCGCATAGGTTCCGGGGATCCATCAACCTCAGGTACGGGTGGAGGGTTTGCCGCCGATCCGTACGCAACCAGCGCCCACCACGCGGGGCAGCCGCGGCAGGAGGATCCGTCCATGTCGGCCTTGCCGGTTTGTACGAGGTGCGGGCACCGCAACGCCGAGGCCAGCCGGTTCTGCTCCAACTGCGGAGCGCCGCTGCGGGGCGGGGCCGCCGCCGAGCGCCCTTCGGAGACGACCTCGACCATCTCGATCTCGGGGCTGGAGGCGTACGAGGCGGAGAAGACCGGACAGACCTCTCTGCCGTCGCTGTCGCCCGAGGCCCAGGCCGCGGTCGACGCGCTTCCGCTCGGTGCGGCGCTGCTGGTGGTGCGCCGCGGCCCGAACTCGGGGAGCCGCTTCCTGCTCGACGGCGAGCTGACCACGGCCGGCCGTCACCCGCAGAGCGACATTTTCCTCGACGACGTGACCGTCTCGCGACGGCACGTGGAGTTCCGCCGGGGTGCGGACGGCGGATTCACCGTCTCCGACGTCGGCAGCCTCAACGGCACGTACGTCAACCGGGAGCGCATCGACGCGGTCCTGCTGGCGAACGGCGACGAGGTGCAGATCGGTAAGTACCGGCTGGTCTTCTACGCGAGCCAGCAGGGCGTCTGATCCTTCCAGGGAAGGTCCATGCTGCGAATCCCGACAGGTGGTGCCGTGCGCGGCACCACCTCAGCCGGCAGCCGGCTGATGAGCATCGGTTCTGTGCTCAGCCTGCTGCGTGAGGAATTTCCCGAAGTCACGATCTCGAAAATCCGCTTCCTGGAGGCGGAGGGGCTGGTCGAGCCGCAGCGCACGCCGTCCGGGTACCGGAAGTTCAGCCCGGCGGACGTGGAGCGGCTCGCCCAGGTGTTGCGCATGCAGCGCGACCACTACCTGCCGCTCAAGGTCATCAAGGAGCACCTGGACGCTCTGGAGCGCGGCGAGCAGGTCCAGCTGCCGGCTGCCGGCGGGCCCCGCGAGCTGCTCGACGGTGCCCCCGAGACGGCAGGCGAGGGCCCGACCGCTGCCCGCATCGGCCGTGAGGAGCTGCTCGCCGCCGCCGAGGTGGTGGACAGCGACCTCGGCGAGTGGGAGGCGTACGGCCTGATCTCGGCGTTGCCGGACGGCGGCTACGACGCGGAGGCAGTCACCGTCGCCAGGCTTGTGGCGGATCTGGGGCGATTCGGTCTGGAACCGCGCCATCTGCGGGCCATGAAGGCCGCCGCGGACCGGGAGGCCGGGCTGATCGACAACGTCGTCGCTCCCCTGCGCCGGCACCGTAATCCGCAGACCAGGGCACATGCCGAGGCCACCACCAGAGAGCTGGCCGGCATCTCGGTGCGGCTGCACGCGGCACTGGTGCAGACGGCGCTGAGGTCCGGCTCGAACTGAGCTGTACTCGGAGTGAACAGGAGCCCGACTACCCAAACCGGTCGGGCACGTCCTAGGGTTGCTGTGTGAACGAGCTCGACGTCGTAGGTGTCAGGGTGGAGATGCCCAACAACCAGCCGATCGTGCTCCTGCGTGAAGTGGGAGGCGATCGGTACCTTCCCATCTGGATCGGACCGGGTGAGGCCACAGCGATCGCCTTTGCCCAGCAGGGTCTGGCGCCTGCCAGGCCGCTGACGCACGACCTGTTCAAGGACGTGCTGGAAGCGGTGGGCCAGGAGCTCACCGAAGTACGGATCACCGACCTGCGGGACGGGGTGTTCTTCGCCGAGCTGGTCTTCGCCAGCGGGGTGGAGGTCAGTGCGCGCCCGTCCGATGCCATAGCGCTGGCGCTGCGCACCGGTACGCCCATCTACGGCAGTGACGGGGTGCTGGACGACGCCGGGATCGCGATTCCGGACGAGCAGGAGGACGAGGTGGAGAAGTTCCGCGAGTTCCTCGACCAGATCTCGCCGGAGGATTTCGGTACCAACAGTCAGTGAGCGGCGCTGCCCGGCCGGGATTCCCGGCCGGGATTCCCGGCCGGGCACCGTTGCTTGAGGGGCATGTGCGGCCCTGGCTTTTCAGGGCATTCGAGTAGCCTTTCCCCGATGAGAGATACGGGAAACCACTCTCAGGGTGATTATCACTCGGCATGCCGAGTGTGGCGATCGTTGACGCACCCCGGGTGACTGCCTACCGTCGACAGGGCAGGTCAAGGACGGAGGTCGGCGTGAGAATCAGCGGCGACGGTACGGCGACGGGCGGGCCGTATCCGCTCGGCAGTCCGGCCGACCCCATGAGCAGTCAGCACCCCCTCGCTCCGGCGCGGGCCGCCGAAGCGGCCGAGACGGTCGGATACCGGGGGCCCACCGCGTGTGCGGCCGCGGGTATCACGTACCGGCAACTGGACTACTGGGCGCGCACCGGGCTGGTCGAGCCGAGCGTGCGGCCGGCCTACGGCTCCGGGACGCAGCGGCTCTACAGCTTCCGCGACGTGGTCGTCCTGAAGATCGTCAAGCGGTTTCTGGACACCGGGGTCGCCCTGCAGAACATCCGGACCGCGGTGCAGCACCTGCGGGCCAGGGGATTCGAGGACCTGGAGCGGATGACACTTATGAGCGACGGTGCCACCGTGTACGAGTGCACGTCGCCGGACGAGGTCGTGACGTTGCTGCAGGGCGGGCAGGGCATCTTCGGGATCGCCGTCGGTGTGGTGTGGCGGGACGTCGAGACGGCGCTCTCGCAGCTGCACGGCGAGCGGGTCGACACCGGTGAGACGCTGATCGGGAACAACCCCCGGGACGAGCTGGCTCGGCGGCGGAACCGGGCCGGCTGAAGGGCCGCACCCGCCGTCCCGGCTGAGCCGACCGTGAGGGTGCGCCCACCGTGCGTCTGCACCGGCTGCGCAGCTGCACCGGTTGCGCCCGGCCGCCGGGCCGTACGGGGCGGGCGGGGTGCCCCTCGGCCGGTCCGGCCGAATGTCAGTGGCGTAGGGCAGCATCGTTGGTGTGAGAAGCGTGCCGACCATCCTGCATCTGGACATGGATGCCTTCTACGCCGCCACGGAGCAGGCGGCGAAGCCGAGCCTGCGCGGGAAGCCGGTCGTGGTGGGCGGACTCGGTCCGCGCGGAGTGGTGGCCACCGCCTCGTACGAGGCGCGGCGGTTCGGGGTGCACTCGGCGATGCCGACCGCGCAGGCGCGGAGGCTGGCGCCGAACGCGGCATATCTGGTGCCGCGCTTCTCCCTGTACCGGGCGGTCAGCGACCAGGTGATGGAGCTGCTGGGGCGGTTGTCGCCGCTGGTCGAGCCGCTGAGCCTGGACGAGGCCTTCGTGGACCTGGAGGCGGGCGGCACGGCCGATGACGCCGAGTCCGCGCGGGCGGTCGGGGAGCAGCTGCGCAAGGACATCCGTACGGTCACGGGGCTCAGCGGGTCGGTGGGGCTCGCGGGGTCCAAGATGCTGGCCAAGATCGCTTCCGAGCAGGCGAAGCCGGACGGGCTGGTGCTGATGGAGCCGGGCACCGAGCGCGAGCTGCTGGCTCCGATGTCGGTGCGGATCCTGCCCGGGGTCGGTCCGGCCACCGGGGACCATCTGCGGCGGGCCGGGATGACGACGGTGGCCGACCTCGCGTCCGCGGGCGTGGACGAGCTCGTACGGCTCCTGGGGAAGGCGCACGGGGCCTCGCTCCACCGCATGGCTCTCGGGCTGGACGACCGGCCCGTGGTGGCGGAGCGGGACGCCAAGTCGGTGTCGGTCGAGGACACCTTCGACGTGGACCTGCACGACCGGGTGCGGGTGCGCGGCGAGGTGGAGCGGCTGGCCGAGCGGTGTGTGCAGCGATTGCGCGGGGCGGGGCGGTCGGGGCGGACCGTGGTGCTCAAGGTGCGCCGGTTCGACTTCTCGACGCTGACGCGGTCGGAGACCTTGCGCGGGCCCACGGACGACCCCGGGGTGGTGCGGGAGGCCGCGGCGCGGCTGCTGGAGGGTGTGGACACCACGGGCGGGGTGCGGCTGCTGGGGGTGGGGGTGACGGGACTGGCGGACTTCACGCAGGAGGACCTGTTCGCGCAGGCCGCTGCCCGCGAGGCGCTGGCGGCAGCGGAAGCGCAAGCAGGAGGCGGTATGGGCGCGGGGGCTCTGGTGGGGGCCGCGGAGGCGGCCGAGGGCGAGGGCGACGTGGAGGTACTGGGCGGCGCGGCTTCGGAGGGCCCGAAAGCGGGTGACCAGGCTTCGGGTGGCGCCGAGGCGGGGCTGGGCGGCGAGCTGTCGGCGGCGGCACAGGCCCAAGAAGCGGCTGAGCGGCGATGGCATGCGGGGCACGACGTGCGGCATGCGGAATACGGGGCAGGGTGGGTGCAGGGGAGCGGTGTGGGGCGGGTGACGGTGCGGTTCGAGGAGCCGGGGTCGCGGGTGCCGGGGCGCGTGCGCACCTTCCGGGTGGACGACCCGGAGCTGGAACCGGCGGAGCCCTTGCCGTTGGTGGGAACGGAGCCGCGGGAGGCGTGAGAGGGGGCTGGGGCCTGGGGGTTTGGCTTCTGGCGTGGGGGCCTGGCGGTTCGCGGAGAGGTGGTTGTGGTTAGTTGTCGTCGCCCGCGAGGGTGCCGAAGTCGCGGTCCGGGGGCGTGGGGGCCGGGGAGTCCAGCCCATAGTGGCGGTAGAGCTGGAGCTCCTGCTCGGGGGAGAGGTGGCGGCCCACGCCGAAGTCGGGGGCGTCCTTGATCAGGGACTTCTCGAACGGGATGCGCAGGGTGTTGCCGACGAGGGTGCTGGGCTCCAGCGGCACGAAGGCGTCCCGGGAGAAGAGTCCGGTGCGGACGGCCGCCCACTCCGGGGTGCCGGTGGCATCGTCCAGATAGACCTCGTCCACCGTTCCGATCTTGTTGCCGTTGCGGTCAAGTGCCTTGCGGCCGATCAGGCTGCGCGGATCGACGTCGGTCTGCACGGTCCCTCCAACTGGTCGCCACTCCTGCATGAACCCCGTAAAACACTACGAAAGTGCAGATTCGGGAGGCTGGCCACTCGAGGGATCGGGGCGGGAGTGCGCTGGTAGGCTGGCCAATGGCTGCTGACCCCGTGCGGGAGAGTCCTTCGAAGAGGAATGTGTCGGAGGCGCCGAAGGAGCAACTCCTCCCCGGAATCTCTCAGGCCCCTGTACCGCACGGACGAGGTCACTCTGGAAAGCAGGGTGGAACACGTACACGGCGCAGGCCGGGGCGTGGACCATCCTCACCGACGGTGAAAGTCGGGACATCCGCGCTCTTGATGTCCTGGTGAAGCTCTCAGGTTGAGATGACAGAGGGGGAGGCCGTCCGGGCGCCCGTGCCGTGGTGCCCCTCGCAGGTCGTGTCAGACCAGGAGGCCTTCCGCAGATGACCGCCAACCGTATGTCGCTCGAAGAACTCGAGCGTGGCATCCCCTTCGAGCACCGTCACATCGGACCCGATGCCGAGGCTCAGGCGAAGATGCTGGCGCAGGTCGGTTACGGGTCGCTCGACGAGCTGACCGACGCCGCCGTACCGGATGCCATCAAGAACGCTGCGGCCCTCGGGCTGCCGGAGGCGCGCACCGAGCAGGAGGTGCTGGCCGAACTGCGTACCCTCGCCGACCGCAACCAGGTGCTCGCCCCGATGATCGGGCTCGGGTACTACGGGACCTTCACCCCGCCGGTCATCCTGCGCAACGTGATGGAGAACCCCGCCTGGTACACGGCCTACACCCCGTACCAGCCGGAGATCTCGCAGGGCCGGCTGGAGGCGCTGCTCAACTTCCAGACCATGGTCGCCGAGCTGACCGGGCTGCCGACCTCCGGGGCCTCGCTGCTCGACGAGGGCACCGCGGCCGCCGAGGCCATGTCGCTCGCGCGCCGGGTGGGCAAGGTCAAGGACGGCGTCTTCCTGATCGATGCTGAAACGCTTCCGCAGACCATCGCCGTGATCCGGACGCGCGCCGAGCCGACCGGTGTCGAGGTCGTCGTCGCGGACCTGTCCGAGGGCATTCCGGCCGAGATCGCCGAGCGCGGTGTGTTCGGCGTGCTGCTGCAGTACCCGGGCGCCTCCGGTGTCGTGCGCGACATCAAGCCGGTGATCGACGCGGCGCACGAGCTCGGTGCCGTCGTCACCGTGGCGGCCGACCTGCTGGCACTGACGCTGCTCACCTCGCCCGGCGAGCTCGGCGCGGACATCGCGGTCGGTACGACGCAGCGCTTCGGTGTGCCGATGGGCTTCGGCGGACCGCACGCCGGATTCATGGCCGTACGCGAGAAGTTCGCGCGCAGCCTGCCCGGTCGGCTCGTGGGCGTCTCCGTGGACGCGGACGGGAACAAGGCGTACCGCCTCGCCCTGCAGACGCGCGAGCAGCACATCCGCCGCGAGCGGGCCACCAGCAACATCTGTACGGCGCAGGTCCTGCTCGCCGTCATGGCCGGGATGTACGCCGTGTACCACGGCCCCGACGGGCTCAAGGGCATCGCCCGGCGCACCCACCGCTACGCCGTGATCCTCGCCGAGGGGCTGCGGGCCGGCAAGGTCGCCCTCGCGCACGACGCGTTCTTCGACACCGTGACCGCGCAGGTGCCGGGCAAGGCCGCGCAGATCGTCGCCGCCGCCCGTGACCGCGGCGTCAACCTGCGTCTGGTCGACGCCGACACCGTCTCCTTCGCCTGTGACGAGACCACCCTGCGGGCCCAGGTCGACGCGGTGTGGGCGGCCTTCGGGGTCGAGGCCGACATCGAGGCACTGGACGAGGCGACCGCGGAGACGCTGCCCGAGGCACTGTTGCGGACCGACGAGTTCCTGACGCACCCGGTCTTCCACCAGCACCGCTCCGAGACCGCGATGCTGCGTTACCTCCGCAAGCTGGCGGACCGCGACTACGCGCTCGACCGCGGCATGATCCCGCTCGGCTCCTGCACCATGAAGCTGAACGCGACGACCGAGATGGAGCCGGTGACCTGGCCCGAGTTCGGGCAGATCCACCCCTTCGCGCCGGTCGAGCAGGCAGACGGCTACCTCACCCTCATCCATGAGCTGGAGGAGCGCCTCGCCGAGGTCACCGGGTACGACGCGGTGTCCATCCAGCCCAACGCCGGTTCGCAGGGCGAGCTCGCCGGACTCCTCGCCGTACGGGCGTACCACCGCGCCAACGGCGACGAGCAGCGCACCGTCTGCCTGATCCCGTCCTCCGCGCACGGCACCAACGCCGCCAGCGCGGTCATGGCCGGCATGAAGGTCGTCGTGGTGAAGACCGCCGACGACGGCGAGATCGACGTCGAGGACCTGCGGGCCAAGATCGAGCAGTACCGCGACCAGCTGTCGGTGCTGATGATCACCTACCCGTCCACGCACGGAGTCTTCGAGGAGCACGTCGCCGACATCTGCGCGACCGTCCACGAGGCCGGCGGCCAGGTGTACGTCGACGGCGCCAACCTGAACGCGCTCGTCGGCCTCGCCAAGCCGGGCAAGTTCGGCGGCGACGTCAGCCACCTGAACCTGCACAAGACCTTCTGCATCCCGCACGGCGGCGGCGGTCCGGGCGTCGGCCCGGTCGGTGTGCGTGCGCACCTCGCGCCCTACCTGCCCAACCACCCGCTGCAGCCGTCGGCGGGTCCCGAGACGGGCGTCGGCCCGGTCTCGGCCGCTCCGTGGGGCTCCGCGGGCATCCTGCCGATCTCGTGGGCGTACGTACGCCTGATGGGCGGGGAGGGCCTCAAGCGCGCGACCCAGGTCGCCGTACTGGCGGCGAACTACATCGCCAAGCGTCTGGAGCCGCACTACCCGGTCCTCTACACCGGCCCGCACGGCCTCGTCGCCCACGAGTGCATCGTCGACCTGCGCCCGCTGTCCAAGGCGACCGGCGTGAGCGTGGACGACATCGCCAAGCGGCTCATCGACTACGGATTCCACGCGCCGACCATGTCGTTCCCGGTCGCAGGAACGCTCATGATCGAGCCGACCGAGAGCGAGGACCTCGGTGAGCTGGACCGGTTCTGCGACACGATGATCGCCATCCGCGGCGAGATCGAGAAGGTCGCCGGCGGCGAGTGGCCCGCCGAGGACAACCCGCTGCGCAACGCCCCGCACACGGCCGCCGCGCTCGGCGGCGAGTGGGACCACGCCTACAGCCGCGAGGAGGCGGTCTTCCCGGCCGGGGTCTCGGCCGCCGACAAGTACTGGCCGCCGGTGCGCCGGATCGACGGCGCCTACGGCGACCGCAACCTCGTCTGCTCGTGCCCGCCGATCGACGAGTACGACAACTGACGCACGGTGGCGGGCGGTTGACGGGACGCTGAACTGCGTCGGGGCCGGTGCGGAGCGGATGCTCCGGGCCGGCCCCTCGTCGTGCGTACTGTGCGCCCGCCGCTTGGTCCGCGGCGGGCTGTCAGGCAGCGTGACCGCGTCCGGTCAGGCCGCGGTGGCCACGTCCAGCGGGCGGTGCGGCGCGATGATCTGCCCGTTGGGCAGCAGCTCGCCGGTGTCCTCGAAGAGCAGGACGCCGTTGCACAGCAGGCTCCAGCCCTGCTCCGGGTGGTGGGCCATCGGACGGGCGGCCTCACGGTCGGCGGATTCGGCGGACGGGCAGAGTGGCTGGTGCTGGCACATGGATGGGTTCTTTCGCTGCGTCGTGGTGGTGAAGGTGGTCCCGCGGCTCGAATCGGTGTTCATGGCCGCCCCCCGTATCAGTTGGTCCGGTCCCAGTGTTGCCCCACGGGCGTCGATCCGCAGGGATTTCACGGCAGCACTTCTTATTGGGTGAGGACGCGTCACCCGTGCGGACGGTTCAGTCCAACTGCCCCTCTCTTCGGGTGGTTCGGGATGGCCCGGGTGGGCTACTCCGGATGGGGTATCCGGGCAGCGCCGTGCCCCGCGCCGGGGCGGCCGGGGCGGGGCACCGTACGCGAACAGGGTCAGGCGGGCTGGCCGAGGAGCGGGGCGGCCGGGGCCGGGGCGGGACGCAGCCGCAGGGAGAGCACGGGCAGCAGGTCGGCGACGGTGCACGGGCGGTGCGCGGCGATGCCGGGCGGGGCGGGGGCCAGCGGCACCAGGACGTCGGACGGGGCGGGAGCGCCCGCGGTGGCGTCCGCGGTGGGATCGCCGTGCAGCCACAGGGTCAGCATGTACAGGGCGGGTATGGACAGCAGTCGCGGCTGGTAGGCGGTGGGCATGGACTCGGCGTGGCGCAGTGCCCGCTCGGTGGAGCTCAGGTAGGGACCTTCGAAGAAGTGCGAGAAGGTCCAGCCGTCGGGGGTCAGGACGGTGTCGGCCGCGGCCACGGCCCGGCCGGCGTCCCGGATCAGGAACCGCCAACCCGTGAGCCGGGTGTGCGGCGGTCGGCCCCCGACGGTGATCTCGTCCCAGACGTGCACAGGCAGGGGCAGTTCGGCGGTGAGCGGCCCCTGGTGGGAGCGGAGGGCCGGGGTGCGGGGCTCGCGTACGGCGGTGGGGGAGCCGAGTGCCGCGAGGACGCTGCGCAGGGCGGGCGCGGGAGCCGGGGGTACGTGCAGCGGCATGGTGGGTCGCCTCTCGCTCGGGAGACACGGTGAAGCCTGGGAAGTGCGGACGACGCTGTCAGCGGTGCGGGGCCGGAGGAGGCCTTGGGCGGGGGCCCGGCGTCAACTCTCCGCCTCGTTCGCGGAGTTTATACGACACGTGTTCACATCGCGTTTCAGCTAGCTGTCCGGGATATTGCGAGCAAGGCGGTATTCAGCCTTTCCGCATGCCCTTCCGGCACGGGAAATCACCCGATTGGTCCGGTCCCCGGAGGGCTTATCCCAGGTGCCGACGACCGGAGCGGTCGGCTTGAAGTCGTCGGCGTTTATGACCACTTTGCCGGGGCCGGTAACTGCACCCTGCACCTTGCCTGCGGAATGTGCCTGGGCGAATTCGTGTCGAGCGTACTACGTGCCTGGTGCGGGCGGGGCGTTATGGATCAGCCCGCCGGGGCATCATCGACCGTGAACACACAGGTGCAGCGGCCGTTGCCGCAGGCTCTCCCGTTCCAGGAAGGACGCTTGATGGGTGAGAAGGTCGTGGCAGACGGGTTCGATCTGTCGGACCGGCAGAGGTACCGGCGGAAGCTCCACGAGTGTCTGGAGGGGCTCGGGAGGCTCCTGGAAGAGAAGCGGTTCGACAAGCCGAAGAATCTTATGGGGCTGGAGATCGAGCTCAATCTTGCGGGCCCCGACGGGATGCCGAAGATGATGAATGCGGAGGTCCTCGAGCGCATTGCGAGCCGTGATTTCCAGACCGAGCTCGGGATGTTCAACCTGGAAGTGAACATTGTCCCGCACCGGCTGGGCGGGCGTGTTCTCGATCAACTGGCGGAGGAGCTGCGGACCGGGCTCGGCTATGCGCACAGGAAGGCTGCCGAGCTCGATGCGGGAATCATGATGATCGGCATTCTGCCCACGCTGGGGCAGGACGACCTGGTGCACTCGAACCTCTCCGATGTGGACCGTTATGTGCTGCTCAACGACCAGATCATGGCGGCCAGGGGCGAGCACTTCCAGCTGGACATCGAGGGTGTCGAGCGGCTGACCTGCACTTCCGCGTCGATCGTGCCGGAATCGGCGTGCACCTCCGTGCAGCTGCACCTCCAGGTGACGCCGGGGCGGTTCGCCGATGTGTGGAACGCGGCGCAGGCGGTGGCCGGCGCGCAGATCGCGGTGGGGGCCAACGCGCCCTTCGTCTTCGGCAGGGAGCTGTGGCGGGAGTCGCGGCCGCCGCTGTTCACCCAGGCGACCGACACCCGGCCGCCGGAGCTGGTCGCGCAGGGGGTACGCCCGCGGACCTGGTTCGGGGAGAAGTGGGTGGACTCCGCGTACGAGCTCTTCGAGGAGAACCTGCGCTACTTCCCCGCGCTGCTGCCGATCTGCGACGAGGAGGATCCGTTGCGGGTGCTGGACGACGGCGGGGTGCCGAGCCTCCACGAGCTGGTGCTGCACAACGGGACCGTGTACCGGTGGAACCGGCCGGTGTACGGGATCGCCGACGGCGTGCCGCACCTGAGGGTGGAGAACCGGGTGCTGCCGGCCGGGCCGACGGTCACCGACGTCATCGCCAACGCCGCCTTCTACTACGGGCTGGTGCGGGCGCTCGCAGAGGACTCCAGGCCGGTGTGGCGGCGGATGGGGTTCGAGGAGGCCGAGGCGAACTTCGACGCGGCGTGCCGGTACGGGATCGATGCCGAGCTGGTGTGGCCGCGGGCGGGGCGGGGGTCGGGGACGCAGCGGGTGCCGGCGGTGAAGCTGGTGCGGGACGAACTGCTGCCGCTGGCGGCGGCGGGGCTGGATGCGTGGGGGGTGGAGGCGGCGGACCGGGACCGGTATCTGGGAGTGATCGAGGAGCGGTGCCGGAGGAAGGTGAACGGGGCTTCGTGGCAGGTGGAGACGTACCACCGGGCGGTGGAGGCGGGGCTGGGGCGGGAGGCGGCGCTGGCCGCGATGACCCGGCGGTATGGGGAGTTGGCGGGGGAGGGGGAGGCGGTGCATTTGTGGCCGGTGGGGTTTCCGGGGCAGGGGTGAGGGGGCGGCGGGCGCGGGGCGGGGGAGTGGTGTGGGTGGGGTGGGAGTGAGTGGCTCCGTCCAGCCCGGGGCCGGGGCCCGGGGCCGGGGGCCGGGGTGGGCCGGGGCCCAGGGTTCGGCTCCGCCGGGGGCCGCCCCCTTGCCCGCCCGTTCCGCCCCCGGGGGGCGGCCCCGCCGCCCAAGGGGGCTGGGGCAATGGGCGTCCGAGGGAGCTGGGGTAATTGGGGCGGTTTTGGCGCCCGAGGGGGGTGGGCGCCCCAGGGGGCTGGGGGTGGGTGGGGGTTTGGGGTGGGGGTCGGGCAAGCTGTGACTGGCGTGTGCGATCTTCGTGCCTGGGGGCGAGTGCCTTGGGTGCGGGGGGCGGGATGAGGCGGGACCACCCAACTGGAGGTTGAAGTGCGAGCGGATCCGGGGCAGACGGCCGGAGTGTCGCCCGAGGGGCCGGTTCCGCGGCGTGAACAGGTTCTGAGCCGCAGGGTGCTGGGCACCGAACTGCTGCTCGTGCTGGCCCTCTCACTGGGGGCGAGCGGCGTTTCCGCCCTGATCCGGTTCATCGGTGCGGTCACCAGGCCGGGCGGGCTGAAGGACCAGGCGGCGAACCTGAACAGTTCCGCCGCGCCGGGCCGGCCGTGGCTCGATCTCGCCTGGCAGTTGTTCAGCATCTCGACCGCTCTGGTGCCCGTGGCACTGGTGGCGCATCTGCTGCTCAGGGAAGGGAGCGGACTGCGTGCGATCGGCTTCGACCGGCTGCGGCCGTGGTCGGACCTCGGGCGCGGGACGCTGGTCGCTGCGGGGATCGGCAGCGCGGGGCTGGCCTTCTACCTGGTGGCCAATGCCACCGGATTCAACCTGACCGTGGTGCCGGAGTCGCTCCCCGAGGTGTGGTGGAAGTACCCGGTGCTGATCCTGTCGGCGATCCAGAACTCGGTGCTGGAAGAGGTCATCGTCGTCGGCTATCTACTGCGCCGACTCGGCCAGTTGGGGTGGACGCCGATGGCCGCACTCGTGGCGAGTTCGGTACTGCGGGGCTCGTACCACCTCTACCAGGGGGTGGGCGGCTTCATCGGCAACGTGGTGATGGGCGTGGTCTTCGTCCTGCTCTACCGGAAGTGGGGGCGGGTGGGGCCGCTGGTGGCGGCCCACGCGCTGCTCGACATCGGGGCGTTCGTGGGGTACGCGGTGCTGGCGGGGAAGGTGGACTGGCTGCCCACCCTCTAGGTCGGGGGAGTGGCCTGCTGGCGGTGCTGGTGCTGGTGCTGCTGCTGGCGCGGTCGCGGCCAGGTGGGTGGGCGATTCGTGCTGGGGTTGGCCGGTGGCTAGTGGGCGCCAGGGAGTGGGTGCAGGAGCTCGCCGTCGACCACGGTGACCGCGTGGCCCGTGAGGTGGGTGCGGTCGCCGTGCACGGAGGTACGTACGAGGCCGGTGCGGGCGCCGCCCTGGAGCCCCGTGAGTTCGGTGCGGCCCAGACGGGCGGACCAGAACGGGGCAAGCGCGGTGTGCGCGCTACCGGTCACCGGGTCCTCGTCGACGCCCACGGCCGGGAAGAAGCAACGGGTGGCGAAGTCGTAGCCCCTTTCCGGGTCCTCGGCCCGCGCGGTGGCGATGACACCCCGGCGGGAGAGACCGGCCAGGGCCCGGAGGTCCGGGTCGAGGTTCCGTACGTCCTGCTCGGAACGGCATTCGACCAGCAGGTCGCCCACGAGGTCACCGGTGAAGTGGATGCTGAGGGGCTCAGTGCCAAGGGCTTCGGCGAGGCCGGGCGGCGCCTCCACCGGGATGAGAGGAGCCGTGGGGAAGTCCATGGTCAGGGAGCCGTCGGGGCGGGCCGTGGTGATGAGGACACCGCTGCGGGTGGTGAAGCGGACGGTGCCTGTGGCGATGCCCGTGGTGCGGAGGACGTGGGCCGTGGCCAGGGTGGCGTGGCCGCACATGTCGACCTCGGTGGTGGGGGTGAACCAGCGCAGGGCCCAGTCGGCGTCCTTGTCCTCGCCGGGCGCGAGGGGGTGGGCGAATGCCGTTTCGGAGAGGTTGAGTTCGGTGGCGACCTGCTGGAGCCAGTCGGCGTGGGGGAAGGCGGGGTCCTCCAGGAGGAGTACTGCGGCGGGGTTGCCGTGGAAGGGGGTGGAGGTGAAGGCGTCGACGGTTCGGATGCGCATGGGGAGAGGGTAGGGGGGTGGGTCGGGGAGAGGGGTAGGGCCAATTCGGGTTGGGTGGAGTGGGGGTGCCGGGTGGGGGGCGGAGGGTGGGGCGGGGGTTCGGTGGGGCGGGCGGGCTCCGGTGCGGCAGGACCGGATTGTTCGGCTCCGCCGGGGGCCGCCCCCTTGCCCGCCCGTTCCGCCCCCGGGGGCGGCCCCGCCGCCCAAGGGGGCTGGGGGCAAGGGTGTGGGCGGCCCCGTCGCCCAAGGGGGCTGGGGTGCAAGGGTGTGGGCGGCCCCGTCGCCCAAGGGGGCTGAGGGGGAGGGGGTGGGGGTTGGGCTTAATGGGTGGTTGTGGGGAGGGTGTTGGGGTTTGGGGGGTTAGGGTGCTTCGGTTCGCAGTTGGGGCTGAGGAGGCGTTGTGGCCGTGTTTATGGTGCAGTTGGCCGAAGGTGTCGATGATGTGGTCGAGGCACAGGCGGCCGGGCGCATCAAGTCGGGGGAGATCGTGCTGGAGGCCGCCGACGCCTCGGGCAAGCCCGTTCGCATCAAGACCTATCGGCCCGACGCGGTGACGGCGGTGTTCCGGCGCGGGCCGGGGGACTCCGGGAGCTACGGATGGATTCCGCAGCCCGCGAGTGGCACCTGGTGGTGTTACTGAGGCGGTGGCGGTGCCCCCGGGCGGGGGTGAGGCCCGTTCCATGAGGTCGATGGCGGGAGCGGCGGTGGTGGCGGTGCCGGGGGCCGTGCGGGTGAGCGGGTGGCCGGCCGGGGCGGGGCATGGTGCTTCGTGCGGTCCTGGGGCGCGGTATTAGAGTGGAGTCTTTGCGCCCAGTGGCACCTCGGTGCGCCTAAGGAAACGGTTCCATGTCCTCCCTGTCCCTGCCCCGCCCGTCCCGTCCCGACTGGCTGGCCTCCCCGCGAGTGTTCCGTACCGAGGTGCTCGGCGGTCTTGTGGTCGGGCTCGCGTTGATTCCCGAGGCGATCTCTTTCTCGGTGATCGCGGGGGTCTCGCCCAGCGTCGGGCTGTTCTCCGCGGTGATCATGGCCGTGGTGATCTCGTTCGTCGGTGGGCGGAAGGCGATGATCTCCGCGGCGACCGGGGCCGTCGCGCTCGTGGTCGCCCCGCTCAACAAGGAGTACGGCCTCGGCTATCTGGTCGCCGCCGTGATCCTCGGCGGGATCATGCAGGTGGTGCTGGGGGCACTGGGGGTCGCGCGGCTGATGCGGTTCGTGCCGCGCAGCGTGATGGTGGGGTTCGTCAACGCGCTGGCGATTCTGGTCTTCATGGGGCAGTTCCCGGAGCTGACCGACGTTCCCTGGGCGGTGTATCCGCTGGTCGTGGGCGGTTTGGTGCTGACCGTCCTGTTTCCCAGGCTGACCACCGCGGTGCCCGCGCCGCTGGTGTCGATCGTGATCCTCACGCTGATCACGGTGGGGGCGGGCATCGCCGTACCGACGGTGGGGGACCGGGGTGAGCTGCCGTCGTCGTTGCCGGTGCCGGGGCTGCCTCAGGTGCCGTTCACCATGGACATGCTGACGACCATCGCCCCGTACGCCTTCGCGCTCGCCCTCGTCGGGCTGCTGGAGTCACTGATGACGGCGAAGCTGGTCGACGACATCACCGATACGCACTCCAACAAGACCCGCGAGTCGATCGGGCAGGGCGTCGCCAACATCGTGACCGGGCTCTTCGGCGGCATGGGCGGCTGCGCGATGATCGGCCAGACGATGATCAACGTGAAGGTGTCGGGGGCACGAACCAGGCTCTCGACCTTCCTGGCGGGCGCCTTCCTGCTGGTGCTGTGTCTCGCCCTCGGGCCCGTCGTCTCCGACATTCCGATGGCGGCGCTGGTCGCGATCATGGTGCTGGTGTCCGCAGCGACCTTCGACTGGCACTCGGTGAGCCCGAAGACACTGCGGCGGCTGCCGCTCGGCGAGACGCTGGTCATGCTGATCACGGTGGCGTGCGTGGTCGCCACCCACAACCTTGCCATCGGCGTGATCGTCGGGTCCGTCAGCGCGATGGTCATCTTCGCCAAGCGGGTCGCGCACCTCGTGGACGTGGTGCGGAGCGCGGACGGCGGGCGAGCCGTTTACACCGTCACCGGTGAGCTGTTCTTCGCGTCGTCGAACGACCTCGTCTTCCAGTTCCGGTACCGGGACGACCCGGACGAGATCGTGATCGACCTGTCCCGGGCGCACATCTGGGACGCCTCGTCCGTGGCGGCCCTGGACGCCGTCGAGACAAAGTACGCGCGGTACGGCAAGACCGTCACGGTCACCGGGCTCAACGAGACGAGCGCGGCGATGCACGGGAAGCTGGCGGGGAAGCTCGGCTGAGCCGGTGGCCGGTGGCCGGTTCCGGGTTCCGGGCAGCCGTCAGGCGGTGGGGGCCGCCGGCTTCCGGCAGCAGTCAAACAGCCAGGGCCGCCAGCTTGCGCAGCGACTCCTGGAGGGCCGTGGTCGCCGAGTCCTTGAGTTTGGCCGCCATCAGGGACACGGCCGCGCCCGTGAACTCGCCGTCGATACGCGCCAGTGTGCCGCCCGCGTCGGTGGGGGCCAGGGAATAGCGCATGGCCAGGTTCACACCCATGGGGCCCTTGCCGCGGACGGTGAGCAGCCGGTCCTGCTCCAGTTCCTCGACCGTCCAGGCGACCTCCGCGGGAAAGCCCATCAGCTTCAGGTTCTCCTCGTACGTCGCCCCGACCGCGAGGGTGTCCGGGCCGCCCTTGGGGAACGAGGTGTGCGTGGCGTTCCACTGGGCGTACGTCGTGAAGTCGGTCATCCGCTCCCAGATCCGGCCGGCCGGTGCTTCGATGCGTGCCTCTGCGCTGACCTCGGCCATGGGGCGGTTCCTTCCGACGGGATGCCTGATCCGACCACTGCGCGGTGCCTGACCGGGAATGCCGGATGCCTGCCCGGTGCCTGCCCGGTGCCTGACCGGTGTCGCGGAACGTAGCGGAACGGCCGCGAACATTCCATACTGATGAGCCGTCAGGCCGAGTTGCTCCTCAGGGAAGATTCAGCTGATCTCCTCCGCGAGGAGGAGAATCCGGGCCGCCGTGCCCACCTCCGGTGGGATGCCGGAATGCTCCCCCGCGCGGATGCCCGGGGAGGGCCCGTGATGATGGGGTGGAGGGGTGCAAAGCCCCCTCCGACGGGTCTCCGATTCCGGAGAGACCGTCCCACTCAGTGCAGGCATCGAGACCGGACTCACCGACGAGATGGCCAGGACGGTCGCGGGCGCACGCCGCCGGGCGCTGCGTGACGGCGACCGTCAGATCGACACCGCCCATCTGCTGCACTCCCTGCTGGAGGCCGACCCCGAAGCCCGCGCCGCGTTCCCGGACGGGGAGCAGGTGGCCAAGGTGCTCGGCTATCTCGTGCAGCGCAGCATCGGCTACGGACTGCGCTGGCAGGCCGGTGCGGAGGGCATGCAGGGGTCGGCCCTCCTCACGGGCTGGTCCCCCGCGGCCGTCACGGCGATGGAAGTGGCCCTGGAGCGGGCGGTGAAGCGTACGGACCCGCGCGCCGGGGGTGCCGATCTACTGGCCGCGCTCGCGGCCGATCCGGACTGCCGGGCCGTGGAGGTGCTGCGACGGGCCGGAGTGGATACGGAGCTGCTGGTGGAACGGCTGGGAGACGCCGAGGCCCGCCGGGCCTGACGAGAACGGCAGCGTGCACCGGCCTCCGGGGGGATTTGCGGCGGTATGCCGAGGCCGCGTCTCGACAGGTGTCATCCGGGTGAAGGTCCTGACTCCACCTGGCATGATGTGCCGATGCACGCTCAGGGGAGGAGCGTCGGCCTGGGTCTTGCCCTGGTCTCGGCGCTCGCATTCGGTGGTTCAGGTGTCGCGGCCAAGCCGCTGATCGAGGCGGGGCTCGACCCGCTGCACGTGGTGTGGCTGCGGGTGGCCGGCGCGGCGCTGGTGATGCTGCCGGTCGCCTGGCGCCACCGCGACCTGGTGCGGCGCAAGCCCGCGCTGCTCGTGGGGTTCGGCCTGCTCGCCGTGGCGGGCGTGCAGGCCTTCTATTTCGCCTCGCTCTCGCGCATCCCGGTCGGCGTGGCCCTCCTCATCGAGTATCTGGCGCCCGCGCTGGTGCTCGGCTGGGTGCGGTTCGTCCAGCGCAGGCCGGTGACCAGGGCCGCCGCCGTGGGCGTGGTGCTCGCGGTGGGCGGGCTGGCGTGTGTGGTCGAGGTGTGGGCGGGACTCTCCTTCGACGTGCTGGGACTGCTGCTCGCAATCGGGGCCGCCTGCTGCCAGGTCGGCTACTTCGTGCTGTCCGACCAGGGCGGGGAAGGCGACGACGCCGCCGACCCGCTGGGCGTCATCGCGTACGGGCTGCTCGTCGGCGCCGCCGTCCTGACGGTGGTCGCCCAGCCGTGGGGCATGAAGTGGGAACTCCTCGGCGGTACCGCCGACATGGGCGGCACCCCGGTGCGGGCCTGGCTGCTGCTCGGCTGGATCGTGCTGGTGGCGACCGTGCTCGCGTACGCCATGGGAGTTGTCTCCGTGCGCAAGCTGTCGCCGCAGGTCGCCGGAGTGGTCGCCTGTCTGGAAGCGGTCATCGCAACGGTGGCGGCATGGGTGCTGCTGCGGGAGCACCTGTCGCTGCCGCAGATCGTGGGCGGGGCCGTGGTGCTGATCGGTGCTTTCATCGCGCAGTCGTCCACACCGAAGGCGCCCGGCGAGGGGCCGGTGGCGGGCGGACCCGGCCCGGCGCGGGACGGTGGGGTCCAGGATGCGGAAGGGACATTGTCCGCCGGACGGATCGCGCCTTAGGGTGGCGCCCATGCAGCTGACCGTACTTCCGCCTCCCGCCGCGTCCTAGCGCGCGAGGCCCACTGAGGACGAAGACCGGGCTCGGGAAGTCCCCGAGCGGTTCGTCGCTGCCCGCGTGCGGAGCCGACCACCTTCCTGTCTCGCTTCCTTCACGTGGAGACGTACGTGTCTGCTGTGGTGTTGTCCGTCGGGCGTGGCCTGACGTATCTGATCTTCGCCGGAATCGCCTGGGGTACGGCGGGAGCCGCCGCCTCCCTGTTGTACGGGGTGAGCGACCTCGGGCCGATGGCCCTGTCCTTCTGGCGGTGCGCGGGCGGCTGCCTGCTGCTGCTGGCCACCCGGCTGCTGCTGAGGCGTGGCGCCGCCGGCCGGGAGAGGCGGGCGGCAGCCGGGCCGCGCCGCCGGCGGGTGGGCCGGTTGCTGGCCACCGGGCTCACCCTCACCGTCTTCCAGACCGCCTACTTCGCCGCCGTCCAGGACACCGGGCTGGCCGTCGGCACCGTGGTCACCCTCGGTGCGGGGCCCGTCCTGATCGCGCTGGGCGCGCGAGCGCTGCTCGGCGAGCGGCTCGGCGCCGGCGGGGTCTGCGCGGTGACGGGCGCGCTCGCCGGGCTCGGGGTGCTGGTGCTGGGCGGCGGCGGGAGCGAGGTGCGCCCCGCGGGAGTGCTCCTCGCGCTGCTCTCCGCCGCGGGGTACGCGGTGATGACACTGCTGACCCGCTGGTTCGGCAGGGAGGGCGAGGGCGGCGACCCCGTCACCACCTCCGCCTGGTCCTTCGGGATCGGCACGGTGTGCCTGCTGCCGCTCGCACTGGCCGAGGGAATGCTGCCGCAGACCGCCGTGCTCGGGCCGGTGATCGCCCTGCTGGTGTACGTCGCCGCGGTGCCGACCGCACTCGCCTACGCCCTCTACTTCGCGGGGGCCTCCGTCGTGCGTTCTGCGACGGTGTCCGTGATCATGCTGCTCGAACCGGTGAGCGCCGCGGTCATCGCCGTCGCCGTGCTCGGCGAACGGCTGACGACCGCCACCGTCCTCGGGACGCTGCTGCTGCTCACCGCCGTGGCCGCGCTGGCATACGGGGAGGCACGGGAGGCAGCCAGGGTGCGCCGGACGGCCATCGCGGTCCAGTAGGTCCGGCAGAGGGGACCGGGCACCGGCGGTGTGTGCCGCCGCTGCCCGGCCCCCGTCTTGGAGGCCCCCGCCTTGAAGGCCCCCGTCTCGGAGGTCCCGTCCGATAGGTCGCCGTCTCGGAGGTCCCCGTCCCGGAGGTTTCCGTCTCAGAGGCCGGCGAGGTAACCGGGCAGCGGGATCGCCGGGTCGAGGTCGTCGGCGGGGACGGGCACGCCGTGGCCGCGGGTGAGCGGGACCACGCCGGTCCAGTACGGGAGGTCCGCGTCCTCGGGCTCGTCGTTGGGCCCGCCGGTGCGGACCTTCGCCGACACCTCGTCGAGGTCCAGGCGCAGTACGGCGGTCGCGGCCAGCTCCTTGGCGCTGGCGGGGCGGGAATCGGCGGAGCGGCCGGCGACGACCTGGTCCATCAGGGCGTCGAGAGCGGTCCGCCGCTCCTGCTCGTCGACCACTGGCCGAGCGGTGCCCAGGACCACCACGGACCGGTAGTTCATCGAGTGGTGGAAGGCGGAACGGGCCAGCACCAGGCCGTCCACATGGGTCACGGTCAGACAGACCTCGATGCCCGGCGCCTCTGCGGTGCGCCCCGCGGCGCGCAGCGGACGCGAACCGGTTGAGCCGTGCACGTACAGACTCTCGCCGATCCGGCCGTAGAGGGTCGGCAGGACGACCGGAGCGCCGTCACGGACGAAGCCCAGGTGGCAGAGGTACCCCTCGTCGAGTATCGAGTGCACCAGCTCGCGGTCGTAGGAGGCGCGTTCGGGTGACCGGGTGGGGACCGTACGGGCGGTGGGGGTGTACGCGCCGGAGGGCGTGGGGGCGATGGGCTCCGTGGCGGCGGCGGTGCTGTCCTGCATTGCGCTCTCCATTGCACTAGTGCATACTATGGTTTGTGCTAGGAGAGTATCGGATCAGCGGTCGGCGTGCATCGGAGATTTCCGCCAGTGTGGAGCGGGGGGTGAGTGAAGGCGCCCTGGAGCCAGGCCAAGTCCTGCCCCCCATGCGGGAGTTGGCGACGCAACTAGGGGTCAATCCCAACACCGTCGCCGCCGCCTACCGGACCCTGCGTGAGCGCGGTGTCATCGAGACCGCCGGCCGGCGGGGCAGTCGCATCCGGGCCAGACCGGTGAGCACCGCGCGCGACGCGATCCGGGCCGACGTCCCGGCAGGCGTACGGGACCTCTCGCTGGGCAACCCGGACACCGCGCTGCTCCCCCCGCTGCGGGACGCGCTGGGGTACGCGGCCGAGCAGGCCGACGCCCGGCCCCGGATGTACGGGGAGGAGGCCGTCGACCCCGTTCTCGCGCGGCTGGCCAGGGAGGGCTTCGACGCCGCCGGGGTGCCCGGGGGGCCGGTCGCCGTCGCCTCCGGTTCGCTGGACGCGATCGAGCGGGCCCTCGCGGTCCATCTGAAGCCGGGGGACGCCGTCGCCGTGGAGGATCCGGGGTGGGGGGCCATGCTCGACCTGGTGCCGGCGCTCGGCCTGCGCGCGGTCCCGGTCGCCGTGGACGACGAGGGACCGCTGCCCGACGCCGTGGAACGCGCGCTGCGGGGCGGAGCGCGAGCCCTCGTCGTCACGGCCAGGGCGCAGAATCCGACGGGGGCCGCGGTGAGCGAGGAGCGCGCGCTGCGCCTGCGGGAGGCGCTCCGCGCGTACCCCTCGGTGCTGCTGGTCGAGGACGACCACGGGCACGGGATCGTGGACCTGCCGGTGCATCCGGTGGTGGGGGTGCGGGGGAGCGGGGCTGCCGGAGACGGAACCGGGCCACGGAGCAGCGGAACCGGAGCAGGCGGCGGGCCCTGGGTGTTCGTACGGTCGGTGTCCAAGGGGTACGGGCCCGATCTGCGGGTGGCGGTGCTGACCGGGGACGCGCAGACGCTGGACCGGGTGCGCGGGCGGCAGCGGCTGGGCCCCGGGTGGGTGAGTCTGCTGCTCCAGCGGGCGGTGGTACGGCTGTGGGAGACCGGTGCGGTCGACACGGCGGCGGTGGCGCGCTCCTACGGAGAACGGCGGGGGGCACTGATCGCGGCGCTCGCCGAACGGGGGATCGCCGCACGCGGGCGCAGCGGGCTGAACGTGTGGATCCCGGTCGGGGACGAGACGGGGGTGGTGTCACGGCTGTTGCACGCGGGATGGGCGGTGGCGCCGGGAGCGCGGTTCCGGCTGGGGGCGGGGCAAGGGGTGCGGGTGACCGTGTCCACGCTGGAGCCCGGCGAGATGGCGGACCTCGCACGGGTCTTCGCGGCGGCGGTGGGGGAGGTCGTGGGACGGCGGTACGAGTGAGGGCGGGACGGGGGCCCGGTGACGCAGGGACGCGGGGGTGCGGGAGGTCGCCCGCGTCGCGGCGAGGTCGGGTGGGGCCCGCGTCCCCGGCGGGGTCCAGAGGTCGCGTGCCTGTGACGTTCCGGCGGATCGGGCTTCTGTGGCGAGGTCCGGCGGATCACGCTTCTGCGGTGAGGTCTGGGGGAACGCACTTCTGCGGCAGGTCTAGGGGGTCGCGCTCCTGCGGCGGGGTCTGCTCTGGGTGAGGGCGGCGCCGGCCAGGATCACCAGGGCGCCCACAGGGGTGTTCCAGGCGAGGTGCTCGTCGAGCAGGGTGACGCCCGCGACCGTGGCGATGACCGGGACGAAGTACGTGACCATCTGGGCCGTCGTCGGGCCGATCTCCGCCACCAGGTTGTACTGGATGAGCATGGCCAGGCCCGTGCCCAGCGCCCCCAGCGCGACCGTCGCGGCCAGCGGGAGGACCGGGAAGGAGCTGGGGAGAGTGGTGAACAGGGGGGTGACGACGGCCAGTTGCACCGTGGCGAGCAGGAGTTGCGCACCCGTCATCGAGAGGGCCGAGTCCTTGCTGCCGCCGAGCGTGCGGCGCAGATAGGTCCAGCCGACGGGATAGCTGAGCGACGCCAGCAGGGCCATCGCCGTACCGGTCAGGTCCAGGCCGGAGAACCCCTGCCAGGCTCCCAGCACGGTGAGCACGCCGAGGAAACCCAGACCCAGCCCCGCCACCCGGCGCCGGGACGGGCGGTCCTCCGAGAGGGCGACCAGGGACAGCACCATGCCCCAGAGCGGCGACGTCGCGTTGCAGATGCCCGCCAGCGTCGAGGGGATCGTCAGCTCGGCGTACGCGAAGAGCGAGAAGGGGAGGGCGTTCAGGAAGAACGCGGCGACCGTGAGGTGACCCCAGGTGCGGGCGGAGCGGGGGAGCCGGGTGCGCTTGACCGCCATCGCGGCGACCAGGACCAGAGTGCCGAACAGCAGCCGGCCGAAGGTGACCTGGAACGGTGCGAACCCCTGCGTGCCCACCTTGATGAACAGGAAGCTGAAGCCCCAGATGAGGGCCAGCGCCGCGAACCGGACGCGCCAGTCGAGTGCGGGGCGCGGGTGCGGCGCGGCAGCGGCGGGCGTGGGTGTCGCCGGGGGCTCTGTGGTGCGGGGGTGAGCCGCGGGCACGGGGGGCATGGGGACCACCATGGCGGGTGCAACCTCGTAGCACAAGCAAGTTCTGTTGGGGCGATCGCGTAGCATTGCTTACATGTTGAACCTGGAGCGGCTGCGGACCCTCGACGCCCTCGCCCGGCACGGCTCGGTGAGCGGCGCGGCCGAGGGGCTCCACGTCACCACGTCCGCCGTGTCGCAGCAGATGGCGAAGCTGGAGCGGGAGGTCGGCGAACCGCTGCTCGCCAAGAACGGCCGGGGCGTCCGGCTCACCGAGGCCGGACGGCTGCTCGCCGGCCACGCGGCGCGGATCCTCTCGCAGGCGGAGCGCGCCCAGTCCGACATCGAGGCGCAGCGCGGACGGGTGGTCGGGGACCTGGCACTGGCTGCCTTCCCGACGGCCGCCCGGGGACTCGTGCCGCCGGCCCTCACGGAACTGCGCGACCGGCATCCGCAACTCCGGGTGAAAATGCGGGAGATGGAACCGGAGGGGTCCGTACGGGGCGTGGTGCGCGGGGACTTCGACCTCGCGGTCGTCCTCGACTGGTACAACAAGCCGCTGTCGATGCCGGCGGGGCTCGCCAAGCGTGCCCTGCTGGAGGACCCGGCGGACGTCGCGATGCCCGCCGGACACCGGCTCGCCGGACGGACCGAGGTGGAGCTCGCCGACTTCGCCGACGACGACTGGGTGACCTGGGCGGAGGGGGAGTTCTGTCACGAGTGGCTGCTGCTCACCCTGCGGGGCGAGGGAGTGGAGCCCCGGCTCGCCCACGTCGCAGAAGAACACGCGACGCAACTCGCACTGGTGGAAGCCGGGTTGGGGGTGTGCGTCGCACCCAGACTCGGGCGCGGGCCGGTCCCGGACGGGGTGCGGGTGGTCCCGGTGCACCATGCCATGCGCAGGCATGTGTACGCGGTGTGGCGCGCCGACGCCGACCGCCGGCCGTCCGTCCGGGCCGTGGTCGACGCGCTGGCGGCGGCGGGGGAGCGGGTCGCGAGCCGAGTGCCCGCCGCGGGCCGGGGCCGGTTGGGCGGATCGGGCCGGGAGTGACCCGCGACCGCGCCAAGGCGCGCCGGACAGGCCCTAGAGAGAGGCCAGTTTGCGGAAGTCCCACGAGGCGACGGCGTCCGGGGTCAGCCGGAGCCAGGCGTGGCGTCCGTCGTGCGGCATCTCGGTGAGTCCGAAGTACTTCTGGGCGAACAGCCGCTCCGGTGACGCGAGTTCGGGGCACAGCTCGCCGGTGCGCGGCGCCTCGCCGACGAAGACCGCCGAACCGGAGAGCTCCACCCCGCGCAAGTCGCCGTACTCGACGCCGTCGTCCACCACCACGGCGATCCGCGGATCCTTGCGGAGCTGGGACCAGCGGCGGCTGCGGGTGATCGAGTACAGCCAGAGCGAACCGCCGTCCCACACGAACCACAGCGCACCCAGGTGCGGGGCGCCGCCCGCAGAGACGGTGGCCACCCGGCAGGTGCGCTGCTCGCCGAGGTACGTGTCGCGCTCGCTGTCGCTCATCATGATGCGGCGGCCGCGGCGCTGGGTGCTGCTGGTCATCTCGTGCTCCTCGTGGGGATTGCGGTGAGCCGGACGAAGGCCTGATGTGCCGTCAGGAATCATGGGGCTTCCTTCCCCCGGTACGCAATGCCCGCTACCCTCCGGGCCGTTCGCAGGGCCCGGGGAGCGGAGGGGTGTCGCCATGCCGTCACAGGAACCACGTGCCGCACAGCTCGCGGAACAGCTCGACCCGGCGGCCACGGTGCTGCTCACCGTGGAGTGCCAGGAGGGGGTGGTCGGGACCTGCAGCGCCCTGCCCGAACTCGCCGAGGAAATGCGGTCCTCGGGCGCCCTGCGGAACGTGGCGCGGCTGGTCGACGCCGCGCACGGGGCCGGGGTGCAGGTGATGCACGCGGTCGCCGAGCGGCGGCCGGACGGGCGCGGAGCGAGCCGGCACGCACGGCTCTTCCGGGCCGCGGAGCGTCTGCCCGTACAGCAGTGGACGGGCAGCGAAGCAGTACGGGTGGCCGCGCCCGTCGAGGTGGCGGACGCGGACCTCGTGGTGCGGCGGCTGCACGGGCTGTCGCCGGTGGCGGGGACGGAAGTGGACGCGCTGCTGCGCAACCTCGGGTGCCGCAACGTGGTCGTGGTGGGGGTCTCGGCGAACGTGGCGATTCCGAACGCGGTGTTCGACCTGGTCAACACGGGCTACCGGGTGGTGGTCGCCGCCGACGCCATCGCGGGCGTGCCCTCGCCCTACACGGCCCAGCTGGTGCGCCACACCTTGGCCCTGGTGGCCACCGTGACAGACACCCAGGACGTGGTGGAGCGCTGGGCGAAGGGCACGCGGGACGCCGGGAGCGGTGGTGCGCCTGCGCCGCCGAAGCCCTAAGGGACCTGGCGGCCCGCGCGGGCCGCGGCCGTTGCGGTGCGCAGCTGCGGGCCGATCTCGCCGAGGTCCCGCACCGGGCTGTAGACCGTGAGGGCGGCGCCCTCCTTGGCGAGGAGCAGGCCGGCGGGCGCGGCGGCCGTCTCGCCGTCGTAGGCGAGGAGGGCGACGCTGTCGAGGGCTCCCAGTTCGAGGCGCTCCACGCGCTGCGACCGGAAGACGTGGGACGGGCCCAGGGCGCCGGCCAGGGCGGAGATCACCAGCCGGGTGCGCGCGAGGCGTGCCTCGGCGTCGACGGTACGGACGTCCAGGCGGCCGTCGTCGAGGTGCGGGCGGTGGGACGGGGCGAGGCCGTCGGGCAGGTAGTGGCCGTTGCCCGCGAACAGCAGCCACAGGGTGCGCGGCCTGCCGTCGACGTCGATGTGCAGCGGAGAGGCGTCGCGCAGCACCCGCACCAGGGAGACCGCGGCCGCGGGCCACTTCCCGATCCGGCCCTCCAGTTTCTCGCGGCGCCGCACCAGCTCCGGGTAGAAACCGATGCTGAAGGTGTTCACGAAGTCCGTGACGTGCCCGCCGTCGCTGTCGGTGACCCGCGCCAGGTCGGCCCGTACCGCCTCCCCGTACCGGACGGCGCGCGCCGTGTCCTCGAAGGTGGCCGCGCCGACGTCCAGCGCGAAGTGGTTCAGCGTGCCCCCGGGGAACACGGCGAGCGCCAGTCCGGCGGCTGCCGCCTTGGAGGCCGCCGCGCTCACCGTGCCGTCACCGCCGCACACCCCGAGGACCCCGGCCCGCTCCTGCGCCCGCACCACCGCCTTGTCGAGCACCGCCATGAGGTCCTCGCCCGTTCCCCGGACCCGGATCTCCGCCGCGGGCAGCAGCAGCCGCAGGTGCTCGTGCGGGGGCAGCCGGCCGGGAACGCCCTTTCCCGACCCGGAGTTGACGACCACGACCAGCCCCTCCCCGTCCGGCAGTGCGGGCGCCTCGACCCGGGTGCGGCCGCTGCGTACCGAAGCGGGGCGGGGCGGCCACCAGTGGCAGGTGACCGCGGCGGCGGCCACACCCAGCGCGCACCCCGCGAGTACGTCGCCGGGGTAGTGGACCCCCACGTACACCCGTGAGAAGGCCACGGCGGCGGCCAGCGGTGCCAGCAGCGCACCGTAGCGGGGTGCCTCCAGCGCCACTCCCGCGACGAAGGCCGCCGCCGACGCGGAGTGGCCGGAGGGGAAGGACGGCGTCCAGGGGGCCGTCAGCGGGCGCCGGACGAAGGGGACGCCGTCGGCGACGGGCCTGGCACGGCGCACCGCGTACTTGGCGACCGCGTTCGTCGTCAGCGAGGCCAGCACCAGGGAGCCGGCCCCCCGGCGGGCGGCCCGCCGGGCGGTGGGTCCGCCCGCGACCGTCAGCACCGCCGCGGCCCCGAGCCAGAGCTTGCCGTGGTTCGCCGCCCTGGACAGTGCGGGCAGTACCCGCTCCGCCCCGGCCAGCCGGGCACTGGCCACCTGCTCGAACCAGCGCCGGTCGATCCTGCTGAGGTGTCGCCTCATGCCCCTGGCCTCCTGCCGCTGACGGGGTGCGGTGTACGGGCCGCGGCCCCGGGCGGCCGCGGTCCGTGAACTGCCGGTGCGTGCCCTGCTACCCCACCGGAGTGCCCCCCGCCGCCTTCCACTCCGCGATGTAGTCGTCGAAGATCTTGCGGAGGTGATGGCCGATCTGGAGGTAGTCCAGGTCGTCGAGGTTGGCCAGCGAGGCCCGCACCGACCACTGGGGCCCGTCGAAGCCGCCGCCGTTGAGGAGGACCACCCCGGTCTGCTCGGCCAGCCTGAACAGCGGGTCGACCGGCTCGTAGTGCTGCTCGAGGAAGTCCGCGAAGGCCTTGCCCTGGACCCGCTCCGCCTCGGCGAGCAGGTCGAGCTCGATGTAGTACGCCGCCCGCTGCGGGTCCTCGGCGATCTTCATCTGGGCGCCTTCGAGCAGCAGTTGGAGCCTGCGCTGCACGATCTCGCGGATCCGGAGCTTGTACGCCTGCCCCTCCTCCAGCATGTCGAAGAGGGAGAAGAGGGCCATCATGACCTGCTGCGGGAGCGAGAGCCCCGCCGTGTGGTTGAGGGCCACCTGCCGGGAGTCGGCGACCAGCCGGTCGATGAACCTGATCTTCTCCGGCTCCAGCGACAGCGTCCCGTACCGGTCGTTGAGCCGGTCCTTCTGCTCCTGCGGCTGGGCGCGGAGCATGTCGTCGATGACGTTGTCGTCGTGCAGCCCGATCACGCCCAGACGCCAGCCGGTGGCCCCGTAGTGCTTGGAGTACGAGTAGACCAGGAGGGTGTTGCGCGGGAGGTCGGCGGCGATCGAGCGGAAGCCCTCCACGAAGGTGCCGTACACGTCGTCGGTGACAATGACGAGGTTCGGGTTCGAGGCGGCGACGATCTCCTTGATCTGGTCGGTGACCCGCTGGGACAGCGCCAGCGACGGCGGGTTGGACGGGTTGACCAGACAGACCATCTTCACCAGCGGATCGGCCAGCTTGGCGACCTCCTCGGTGGGATAGCGCCACTCGCGGACCCCCTCCTCGGCGAACATGTTCGCCTCGATGGGCACCACGTCGAAGTCGTACGTGTCGAGCTCGGGGATCTCCAGGTAGGGGGTGAACTCCGGCACCATCAGGGCGATCTTGTCGCCCTTCTTCAGGATGCCGTTCTTCATCAGCGAGTCGAAGGTGTAGCACATCGCCGCCGTGCCGCCCTCGGTGGCGAACAGACTGAGACGGTCCGAGGGCGGGTTCCCGGCGAACATCTCGTCCTGGAGGTAGCCGCGCACGATGTCCTCGCAGTGCGTCAGCATCCGGTCCGGGCTCGGGTAGTTGTCCCCGATGACCGAGTCGCTCATCTCGTGCACGAAGGCATCGGGGTCAAAGTCGAAGCGCTCGACAGCCAGGTCGAAGCCCGCCTTGAGCATCTCGATGCCGGGCAGCTCCGGATGCGTCCGCACGAAGCGCTCGAAGCGTGCGGCGGAGCCCTTCTTCTCCGGCATGCCGCCCAGATTGTCGGCGGTCCACACGCGGCGGGACTCCGAGAGCGCGAAGTGGCCCAGGGCGAAGAACGCCTCGCGCGGGCCCGTGGCGACCCAGTTGGGGTTGCCGCGCCCGGCGTTGAGCATCGTGCGGGTGGCCTCGCCCTTCTGGCCGGGCCTGCCCTCCTGATGCGCCTCGGCGAGCTTGATGAACTCCGCCTTCAGCTCGAACGGGCTCAGCGAGGAGAGCCGCTTCATCTCCTCGCGGCTGTACGTGGACTTGGGCACGGGAACTCCTTGGAAGGTGCGGGGAGGGTCAGTGGTGGAGCAGGACGACGACCGCGCCCCAGATCGTCAGCAGCACGTTCCCGATGGCGTACGGAATCGTGTAACCGAGCGTGGGGATCTGGGACTTGGCGTTCTCGTTGAGGGCGCCGATCGCGGCGGTGGTGGTCTGTCCGCCCGCCAGGACGCCCATCAGGATCGGGAAGCGGATCTTCTGGACGTAGTGGCCGAAGAGGAAGCCGACGAGCAGAGGGACCACGGTGGTGACGGCGCCGAAGACGAGCAGGCCCCAGCCGGCCGTCGAGAGGCCGCTGGTGAAGCTGGGGCCCGCGTTGATGCCGACGATCGCCACGAACATGCACAGCCCCAGGGTGTCCATCAGCCACTGCGCGCCCGGCGGCACATTGCCGAACGTCGGGTACTTGCCCCGCAGATAACCGAAGACCAGACCCATGATCAGGCCGCCGCCGGAAGTGGAGAGCGAGATCGGCACGCCGCCCATGGTGAGGGCCGGGATGCCGATGCAGCCGCCGAGGAAGATGCCGAGGCCGACCCAGATCATGTCGGTGGCGAAGCTGGTGGGAACCGGCTTGCCGAGCTCCTTGCCCGCCGGAGCGACGAGCCGCTCGGGGCCGGTCAGGACGAGTGTGTCGCCGCGCTCCAGCGGGGTGGACAGCCGGAAGGGGAACTCCGCTCCCGAGCGGTACAGCTTCTCGATGTACACGCCGACCATGAACGGCTCGCGCCGCAGCTCGGCGACGGTCTTGCCGAGGTGAGCCTTGTGGGAGGCGACGACGTGCAGCTGCTCGGTCCGGTAGCCGAGGAGCTTGACGTCGTCGGCCTCGCCGCCGATGTGGGTACGGGCGTCGTACGCGACGAGATCGCCGCGCAGTGCGCTGAGCGCGACCACGTCGCCCTGCCTCAGGACGGTCGACTGGGACTGCGGCAGGATCTCGCCGTCGCGTCTGACCTGGGTGAGGTAGATGCGGCGGCCGAGTTCCTTCTGCTGCTGCTCGAAGTCCTCGATGGTGCGGCCCGCGAGGTCGGGGCGTTCCACCCGGTAGGCGCGGAGCACCACCTCGTAGTAGCCGGCGCCCAGGTCCGGGTTGTCGCTCGGGGCGTCCAGCTCCTGGGCGAGGGCCGTGCTCTCGGCGGCCAGGTCGCGGCGGTAGAGCCTGGGCAGCACGTTCGCCAGGAGCATCGCGCACAGGATCGTGCCCAGCGGGTACGTCACCGCGTACCCCACCGCGACCAAATTCTCTTCGCTCTTTGCTTCGCCCGCGCTGATGCCCGGCAGGGTGCCGATGGCGTCCTGGGCCACGCCGATCGCCGCGGACTGGGTGAGCGAACCGCTCATCAGACCTGCCGTGAGCCCGGGACCGTAACCGAGCATCGCGGCGAAGCCCCAGGCCACCAGCAGACCGGTCACGCAGACGATGACCGCGTTGAGGACCTGGGGAAGTCCGTCCTTCTTCAGGCCCCGGAAGAACTGGGGGCCGACCTTGTAGCCGAGGGCGAACAGGAACATGATGAAGAACAGGTCCTTCACCGTGCCGTTGACCGGCACCTTCAGCTGCGCGCCGAAGAGCAGGCCCATGACCAGGCAGCCGGTGACCGCGCCCAGGGCGATCGTCCTGTAGTGGATCCTGCCGGCCAGGAAGCCGAGGGCGACGACCAGGAAGACGAGCAGTTCGGGGTGCGGCCGGAAGATGTCGCGCACCAGGAAATCGATCATGTCAGGCCCCCAGTACGCCGACGAGGATCGGTCCCGTGAGCGGCAGCAGGAAGTTGGACAGGGTGTAGGTGATCGTGTAGCCGAGCAGCGGGACCGAGCTCTGCGACACCTGGGTGATGGCGGTGATCGCGGGCGTCGAGCACTGCTGTCCGGCGATCGCGCCCACCAGCAGAGGCTTTTCGATCTTCAGCAGCTTCAGGCCGACGAAGAGCGAGATCAGCGCGGGGATCAGCACCATGCCGACGCCGGCCAGCGGCAGCAGCGCCCCGTACTGCTTGAGCAGCGGACCCGCCGTCGCGCCCGAGGCGAGCCCGGTGCAGGCGATGAAGACGGACAGGCCGAGGTCCTTGATGGTGCTCGCGGCCTGCGGGGGGAACGCGCCGAACGTGGGGCGGCGCGAGCGCAGCCAGCCGAAGAACAGCCCGGACACCAGGCAGCCGCCGCCGGTGCCCAGCGACAGGGGTACGTCACCGAGCCGCAGGACGAGCTGGCCGATCAGGGAGCCGACGACCAGACCCAGACCCATGTAGACGAAGTCGGTGGACTCGTTCTTGACCAGGGCGCCGATCTTGTCGACGACCTTGCCGAGCCCGGCCCGCGCACCCACCAGGGTCAGGACGTCGCCACGGCGCAGTTCGGTCTCCGGGGCGGCGGGCAGATGCTGCTCGGCACGCAGGACGTCGGTGACGTACACCCCGGACTTGATGAACTCGGGGTGGGCCTTCTGGAGCGCGTCGATGGACTTGCGGTCCATCGCCCTGTCCGTGAGGACCACCTGACGTACCACCATCGGAGTGTCCAGACCGGGAATCGACGGGGTCTCCGGGCCGATCGCCCGGCCCGCGGGGATCACAGCCGCCCGGCGGCCGACCACCTGCACCAGGTCGCTGAGGGAGAGGGCGAGTCCCGGCTCCGGCTTGAGCAGCCGGCTGCCGCGCTTGATGCCCTCCACCGTGACCCGCCCGTCGAAGGCGGACTCGAGGTCACCGATGGTGCGGCCGTCGGCGTGCGTCACCAGGAAGGTGCGGCCCACCAGGGCGGGCAGGGCCTCCGTCTCGTCGTCCTCCAGCGCCGCGGAGTCGCCGCGCATCTTCTCCCACAGCTCGCGGGAGGCGTCGCGCAGGTTGATCCGCATCATCATCGGCATGATCTGGCTGGTCAGGATGACGATGGTGACCAGGCCGAACAGATAGCAGACGGTGTACGCGGTGGCCACATGGCTCTGGTACTGGGTGATCTGGTCGGGGGTCAGACTCGCCAGCTTGCCGATCGACTCCGTGGCCGTGCCGACCACCGCCGACTCGGTGGCGGCACCGGCCAGGATGCCGGACGCGGTACCCACGTCCAGGTCGAACGCCTTGGCCAGGCCGTAGGCGATCAGCAGGACGCTGACCATCTCGATCAGGGACAGCACGCCGAAACGCAGCCCCTTGCGGTTGAGATGGGCGAAGAACTGCGGGCCCGCCATGTAGCCGAGCGCGAAGATGAACAGCGCGAAGAAGAGCGTCTTCACGTCGTCGTCCACGCTGATCTTCTGGGTGCCGAGCAGCAGCGAGACGATCAGGGTGCCGCAGATGCCGCCCAGCGTGATGGGGCCCACCCGGAGCTTGCCGAAGAGATAGCCGAGGGCCAGACAGAGGAAGACGGCGAGTTCGGGGTGGTCACGGATGACGCCCATGCCCTCAGTCGCCGTATCGGTTGAATGGGGTGAATACGGACATGTGGCAAAAAGTAGCAGCGTGGCTACGGGGTGGCATGTCCTGGTGTGTGGGCCCGTCAGTGCCCGGAATGCGGTTATTGGGGGCGTTTGGTCTAGTGAGAGGCAGCGGTGACAGCCGGTGACCCGCCGGCGCGCCCCGGCGGAGGAGCTGTCGCATGACCACCCAACCGCAGCAGGGACCGCCGCAGGAGCCGTGGCAGCAGGATCCTCGGCGTCGGGAAGCGGCCCAGGAGCCGTGGCAGCAGGCGCCGGAGCAGGAACCTCCGAGGGAGCCGTGGCAGCAGGCGCCCGGGCAGGAACCTCCGAGGGAGCCGTGGCAGCAGTCGCCCGGGCAGGAACCCCCGAGGGAGCCGTGGCAGCAGGAGCAGCCGCGTCAGGGAGCGGCGCAGGATCCGCACGCCCGGGATCCGCGGCAGGAACCGCCGCAGCGGACGCCCCGGCAGGACGAGGAGCGCCAGGGGTGGGGGCCCCGGCCCGCCGAGGGGCCGCTGCACCGGCTCACCCGGGGCGCCTGGCAGGCCGTGCTCGCCGCGGGGGTGCTCTCCCTGGTCCTCGGTGTCGCTGTACTGGTGTGGCCCGGCGTGACACTGCTCGTGGTGGCCTCCTTCTTCGGGGCCTATCTGCTGGTCAGCGGCGTCCTCCAACTGGTCGCGGCGTTCGGTACGCATGTGTCGGCGGCACTGCGGGTGATGGCGTTCATCAGTGGCGCCCTGTCCATCCTGCTGGGCCTCCTCTGCTTCCGCGGAGCGATGCAGTCGCTGCTGCTGCTCGCGCTGTGGATCGGCATCGGCTGGCTCTTCCGAGGCATCACCCAGACGGTGGCGGGCATCTCGGACTCCGAGATGCCCGCCAGGGGCTGGCAGATCTGCCTCGGCGTCCTCAGCGCGCTCGCCGGAGTCGTGCTGATCACGTCGCCGCTGGACTCGGTGGCCGTCCTGACGGTGGTCGGCGGTTGCTGGCTGGTGGCCGTCGGTGTCGTCGAGATCGTCACCGGCCTCCGCATCCGCTCGCGGAGCGGCGCCGTCCCGCACTCCTCCTGACGGGCCGGAGCAGGCGGAGGCCGCGTCGAGGGGGTGAGCCCGTCGGAGCGACGGTGACGGCCCCGGACACGCCGCTGCGGGTACCGGCCTTGTCCGGTACCCGCAGCGGCGTGTCCGCGTATGGGGCACGTCAAGACCCGTAGGGGACGCGTCAAGAGCACGGCCCTGGGCGTCAGGAGAGCGTCAACGCAGGTCAAGAGGTGGCTGGAAGGGGTTTCTCTCTACTCGGGACGTGCGGCGCAGGCCGCGCGCCCCGGGTCGTACGGACCCCCTCCACCCACCCACTGCATTCAGGAGCTCGCGATGGCCGATCTGGCCTTCGTCGTGACCACGCTCGCGGTTTTCGCGCTGGTGGCACTCGTCGCCAAGGGGGTGACGAAGCTGTGACCGCCGAGAACGTCGTCGGCCTGGTCGTGGCCGTCTCCCTGCTGGGCTATCTGATCCTCGCCCTTGTGTACCCGGAGAGGTTCTGAGCCCGTCATGTCTCCCGTCCTTGCCGGAGTGCTCCAGCTCCTCGCACTCCTCGCCGCTCTCGCGCTGGCCTACCGCCCCCTCGGCGACCACATGGCCGGCGTCTACTCCTCGCCCCGCCACCTGCGGGTCGAGAAGTGGATCTACAAGGCGATAGGCGCCGACCCCGGCGCTCAGATGCGGTGGCCCGCGTATCTGCGCGGCGTCCTCGGCTTCTCGCTGGTGAGCGTTCTCTTTCTCTACCTGCTGCAGCGGGTGCAGGGCAGCCTGCCCGGCTCCCTCGGCTTCTCCTCCATCGACCCGGACCAGGCATTCAACACCGCCGCGTCGTTCGTCGCCAACACCAACTGGCAGTCGTACGCGGGCGAGCAGGCCATGGGCCACGTCGTCCAGACCGGCGGCCTGGCAGTGCAGAACTTCGTGTCGGCGGCCGTGGGCATGGCCGTCGCCGTCGCTCTCGTACGCGGCTTCGCCCGGTCCCGCACCGGTGAGCTCGGCAACTTCTGGGCCGACCTGGTGCGCGGCACCGTCCGCATCCTGATCCCGATCTCCGTCATCGGCGCACTCGTCCTGGTGGCCTGCGGCGCGATCCAGAACTTCTCCGGCATCCACGAGGTCGGCCAGTTCACGGGCGGAACCCAGCAGTGGAACGGCGGCGCGGTCGCCTCCCAGGAGGTCATCAAGGAGCTGGGCACCAACGGCGGCGGCTACTTCAACGCCAACTCCGCCCACCCCTTCGAGAACCCCAACGCGCTCTCCAACCTCTTCGAGGTCTTCCTCATCCTGGTCATCCCGTTCGCGCTGACCCGCACCTTCGGGAAGATGGTCGGCTCCCTCAAGCAGGGGTACGCGATCCTGGCCACGATGGCGACCATCTGGCTCGGCTTCACCGCGCTGATGATGTGGACGGAGTCCGCCCACCACGGCCCCGCGTTCGACCTCGCCGGCGGCGCGACGGAGGGCAAGGAGACCCGCTTCGGCATCGCCGGTTCCGCGATCTTCTCGGTCGCCACGACACTGACGTCGACCGGCGCGGTCAACTCCTTCCACTCCTCCAACACCGGACTCGGCGGCGGCATCAACCTCCTGGGCATGCAGCTCGGCGAGATCGCACCCGGCGGTGTCGGTTCCGGCCTGTACGGGATGCTCGTCATGGCGGTCATCGCGGTGTTCATCGCCGGCCTGATGGTCGGCCGGACCCCGGAGTACCTGGGCAAGAAGATCGGCACGCGGCAGATCAAGTTCGCCGCCTGCTACATCCTGGTCACCCCGGCACTGGTGCTCGGCTTCACCGCCGTGGCCATGGCCCTGCCGACCCCGGGCGACTCGATGCTGAACTCGGGGGCGCACGGCTTCTCCGAGATCCTGTACGCCTACACCTCGGGCGCCAACAACAACGGCTCCGCGTTCGGCGGACTGAGCGCGGACACGGAGTGGTTCAACAGCACGATCGGCATCGCGATGCTGCTCGGCCGCTTCCTGCCGATGGTGTTCGTCCTCGCCCTGGCCGGTTCGCTGGCCGAGCAGACTCCCGTCCCCGAGACGGCGGGCACTCTGCGCACCCAGAAGCCGCTGTTCACCGGCCTGCTGGTCGGCACGATCATGATCATCACCGGTCTCACCTACTTCCCCGCGCTCGCGCTGGGACCGCTTGCCGAAGGGCTCGCATCATGAGCACACCCACTGTGACCACCGGGAATTCCGGGACCCGGGCACCTCACCCGGACGTACCCCCCGGCCACAAGAGCGACGGCGGAGGCCGGGGGAGGACCGGCGGGGGCCTCTTCGACCCCAAGCAGCTCCTTAGGTCCTTCCCCGACGCGCTGCGCAAGCTGGACCCCCGGGTGATGGTCAAGTCCCCGGTGATGTTCGTGGTCGAGATCGGGTCGGTGCTGACCACGGCCTTCGCGGTCATGAACCCCGGTGACTGGTTCGGCTGGGCGATCACCGCCTGGCTGTGGCTCACGACCGTCTTCGCCAACCTGGCCGAGGCGGTCGCCGAGGGCCGGGGCAAGGCCCAGGCCGAGACCCTGCGCAAGGCCAAGACGGACACCGTCGCGCGCCGCGTCATCGGGCCGAACGAAGAACGGGTGCCGGGGACGGACCTGCGGATCGGTGACCTGGTGGTCTGCGAGGCCGGTGACGTCATCCCCGGCGACGGTGACGTGGTGGAAGGCGTCGCCTCCGTCGACGAGTCCGCCATCACCGGTGAATCGGCCCCCGTCATCCGGGAGTCGGGCGGCGACCGCTGTGCGGTCACCGGCGGCACGAAGGTGCTCTCCGACCGCATCGTCATCAAGATCACGACGAAGCCCGGCGAGACGTTCATCGACCGGATGATCAACCTGGTCGAGGGCGCGGCCCGGCAGAAGACGCCCAATGAGATCGCGTTGAACATCCTGCTGGCCTCGTTGACGATCGTATTCCTGCTGGCCGTCGTCACGCTCCAGCCGTTCGCCACGTACGCCGGCGCCGAGCAGTCGATGATCGTGCTCGTCGCGCTCCTCGTCTGCCTGATCCCGACGACGATCGGCGCGCTGCTCTCAGCGATCGGCATCGCGGGCATGGACCGCCTCGTCCAGCGCAACGTACTGGCCATGTCGGGGCGCGCGGTCGAAGCGGCGGGCGACGTGTCCACCCTGCTCCTCGACAAGACGGGCACGATCACGCTGGGCAATCGGCAGGCCGCCGAGTTCCTTCCGGTACGAGGTGTCACCGAGGCCGAACTGGCCGATGCCGCCCAGCTCTCCTCGCTCGCCGACGAGACTCCCGAGGGCCGCTCCGTCGTCGTACTGGCGAAGGAGAAGTACGGCCTGCGCGAGCGTCATCAGGGTGAGTCGGCCGGGGCGCAGTGGGTGGCCTTCACGGCGCAGACCCGGATGTCGGGTGTGGACGTGGACGGGCGCAAGGTGCGCAAGGGTGCGACCGGGTCGGTCGTGGCGTGGGTGAAGGAGCAGGGCGGCAGTGTTGCGGAAGACGCCCAGGATCTCACCGACCGGATTTCCCAGGCTGGTGGCACGCCGCTGCTGGTGGCTCTGGAAGACGCTGACGGCGCACGGGTCCTCGGTGTCGTCCACCTCAAGGACGTCGTCAAGGAGGGCATGCGCGAGCGGTTCGACGAGCTCCGCAGGATGGGCATCAAGACGGTCATGATCACGGGTGACAACCCGCTGACCGCGAAAGCCATCGCCGAGGAGGCCGGGGTCGACGACTTCCTGGCCGAGGCGACGCCCGAGGACAAGATGGCGCTCATCAAGCGCGAGCAGGCGGGCGGCAAGCTCGTCGCGATGACCGGCGACGGTACGAACGACGCGCCCGCCCTCGCCCAGGCCGACGTCGGCGTGGCCATGAACACCGGCACCTCGGCCGCCAAGGAGGCCGGGAACATGGTGGACCTGGACTCCAATCCCACCAAGCTCATCGAGATCGTCGAGATCGGCAAGCAACTCCTCATCACCCGGGGCGCGTTGACAACCTTCTCGATCGCCAACGACGTCGCGAAGTACTTCGCGATCATCCCGGCGATGTTCGCGGTGGTCCACCCGGGCCTCGACAAGCTCAACATCATGGACCTCCACAGCCCGCAGTCCGCGATCCTCTCCGCCGTGATCTTCAACGCGCTGATCATCATCGCGCTCGTACCGCTCGCCCTCAAGGGCGTCCGCTACCGGCCGATGAGCGCCGACCGGATGCTGCGCCGCAACCTCGGGATCTACGGGCTCGGCGGCCTGATCGCCCCCTTCATCGGCATCAAGATCATCGACCTGCTCCTCTCTCTCGTCCCCGGGCTGCGTTAACCAGAAAGCGTGCTGATCACGTCATGAACAACTCCGCAGGAAACACAGCCCGGTTGCTCTGGGCGGGGCTGCGCGCCCTGCTCGTCCTCACCGTCGTGTGCGGCGTGCTCTACCCGCTCGCTGTCACCGGCATCGCCCAAGCCGTCTTCTCCGGCAGGGCCAACGGCTCCCAGATCAAGGATCCGGCAACGGGGCGGGTGGTGGGGTCCGAGCTCATCGGGCAGAGCTACCACCTCCCTCCGAAGAACCCCGACGACCCCGAGGAGACCCCGAAGGCGGACCTGCGCTGGTTCCAGCCCCGCCCCTCCCACGGGCTCGGCGCGAACAGCGTCAACACGCAGTACGAGCTGATCCTCTCCGGCGCGACGAACCTCTCCGGCGACAGTGGCGCGGTCGACGGCAAGTGCCCGGCGAAGCTCTCCGACTACAGGACCGAGGACGCGCAAGGCACCCTCTGCTACAAAGTGCTCTCCGCCCAGCAGGCCGTCATCCAGGACAACTCGGTGAGCGGCCACCCCCTCGAGCCGTCCGACATCCCGGCCGAGGCCGTCACCTCCTCCGGCTCGGGCCTCGACCCGCACATCCCGCCGGCGTACGCCAAGCTCCAGATCCACCGGGTCGCCGAGCGGAACCACCTCGATGCCGGCGCGGTCGGCAAGCTCGTCACGGACCACACGGAGGGCCGCACGCTCGGCTTCCTGGGCGAGCCCCGGGTGAACGTCCTCAAGCTCAACATCGCCCTCAAGGCCCTGATGTCCAGAGGCTGACGGGAGACGCGCCGGGCAGGGAGGTGGTCCCGCCACCACCCCCGGGCCCCGGTTCCCGCTCCCGGGGCCCGCCGGAGCCGGGGGGTGGTGGCCGGACC
>NZ_JBHXRV010000064.1:0-44741 GCF_042716745.1 Streptomyces sp. NPDC058663 | reverse complement strand
GCACCGAAAGGTGCCGCCCGCCGCTCTCCTGCTCCGTACGGCTACCTCTCCCGCGCCTGCCCGTCGGGTGCGGGGCCCGGCAGGCCCAGCTCGAACCACACGACCTTGCCGCTGCTCAGCCGGGTGGCACCCCACTTGCGGGTCAGCCGGTTCACCAGGAACAGGCCGCGCCCGCCTTCGTCGGTGTCGCGCGCCCGCCGCTGCCTCGGCAGCTGCGGGGAGTCGTCCCCGACCTCGCAGCGCAGTACGTCCGTGCGCAGCAGGCGCAGCGTCACCGGCCGTTCCGCGTACCGCACGGCATTCGTCACGACCTCGCTGACCAGCAGCTCCACCGAATCGCTGAGCTCCTCAAGGCCCCAGCGCTCCAGCGCCCTGCGGGCCAGCCTGCGGGCCCGTCCCGGAGCCTGCTCCTCCGGTTCCAGGAACCAGTACGCGACGTCGCTGGGCGCGATCCCGTCGAAACGGGCCGCGAGCAGCGCGATGTCGTCGTCCCGGTCACCGGGCCCGAGCATGTCCAGGACGTCGTCGCAGAGCGCCTCCAGCGGCGGCGGATGGTCAGGACCGGTCAGCTGGGCCGTCGCGGCGAGCCGCTCCCGCAGCTGCTCGATGCCGGTCCACACGTCCCGCAGCCGGGACTCCACCAGGCCGTCCGTGTAGAGCAGCAGGGTGGCGCCGGCCGGGGCGTCCAGCTCGACCGCCTCGAAGTCCACGCCGCCGACCCCGATCGGAGCGCCGGGCGGCACCCGCAGCACCTCGGCCCGGCCGCCAAGATGCAGCAGGATGGGCGGCGGGTGACCGGCGTTGGCGATGGTGATCCGGTGCGAGACGGGGTCGTACACGGCGTACAGGCAGGTCGCCATACGGTCCGTGCCGAGCCGCTGGGCCTGCTCGTCGAGATGGTGCAGCACCTCCTGCGGCGGCAGGTCGAGCCCGGCGAGGGTCTGCGCGGTGGTCCGGAACTGGCCCATGATCGCGGCGGAGGTCATCGAGTGCCCCATCACGTCGCCGACCACCAGCGCCACCCGGCTGCCCGGCAGCGGGATCGCGTCGTACCAGTCGCCGCCCACCCGGGCCGTCTCGGCGGCCGGCAGATAGCGGGAGGCGAGCTTCACACCGGTGGGGCGGGGCAGCGAGTCCGGCAGCATGGTGCGCTGGAGTTCGTCGGCGATGTACGCCTCGCGCCCGTACAGCACCGCCTTGTCGATGCCGAGCGCGGTGTGCGTGGCGAGCTGGGCGGCCACCAGCAGGTCGTTGCCCTCGAACGCGGCACGCTCCGGCCTGCGCAGGAAGACGGCCGCGCCGATCACCCGGCGGCGGCCCCGGAGCGGGGCGAGTATCGCGCGCCGCCCGTCCGGCAGCGCGAGGTCCCCGCCGAGCAGTTCCGGCAGCGCGATCCGGGCCGCCGACGCGTCGCCGAACACGGGCCGCACCCCGCGCAGCACCTCGGCCAGCGCACCCCCGGACAGCACCTCGCACAGCTGCCGGGCGGGTGAGCCCTCGCCCAGCGCGGTGTCGAACTCGTCGGCCACCGCCCCGGACTCGGCGAGGTCGCTGCTGCGCAACCGGTCGGTGCGCCGCAGCCGCAGCACGAACGGCACCGCGGGACGCTCGTCCCCGACCGGCAGCGGGTCCCGCAGGTACACCAGGATCGCGTCCGAGAAGGTGGGCACGGTCGCCCGGCACAGACCCAGCACTATTTCGTCGAGGTCGATGCCGCGGGCGATCCTCCGGGTGGCGGCGCCGACGAAACGCAGCCGGTCGCCCTCACGGGCCGGTGCGGGCGGTCCCGCCGGTCCGGGTACGCCGATCATCCCCACGGGCCCCTCCTCCCCCTGCTCCTGCCGGGGCCTGGCGCGCTCGTGCGGCCTGGCAACCAAGGGCTGCCGGCCTTCGTGCGAGGTGGACTGCTGCTCCGTCACGCGTGGGATTCCGTCCGTCCGGGGAGCTGGTGCGCTGCAATCGCTGGTTGCGACATACCCGCTCTGCGGGCGGCATCGACAGAACGGTGGCCTGTGAACGTTACAGACTCCCGCGGATATCCGCGCGGGTTCACGCACCGCTTCACAGATCCACCCCCCTGTGGTGACATACGGTCAGGTCCTGCTCCACGCCCGGTAGTTACTGCTCGGCCCAACCGGTGCGAGGACCATCCGGAGGACGATCCTACGGTTGGCCCCTGGGGGCGCATCAAGAGTCTCACGTCGTCATGTGCGCCGGGGGGCGGTCCCGGTCATCCGGGGCGTACGGTCCCAGTCTTCCGGCAGGGCGGGCACCCCCCAACGGGGGTCGGGCCGCCAGTTCTCCCACCCGTCGGCGAACGGAGCGCCCCACGCCTCGATCTGCCGTACGGCCGCCCGCCCCGCCTCCCGGACGCCCGCAGCCTGCCGCTCGTCCAGCAGCCCGACCCGCCGCGCCTCGGCGAACTCGTCCTCGTCCAGCCACTCCCAGCGCCGGTCGGGGGCCACCGCGATGTCCAGGAAATGGTCCTGCGAATCCACCCCGCCGACCCATCTGACCTGCGGCTCCTCCAGATTTACGTACCAGTTCCTGAACCGCCAGCCGCGGTCCCAGAACAGCCACACCGACCATGCGTCACCCGGCCGCACCAGCTTGAGCACTCCCGTGCCGAACCAGCGGGACGTAGTGGTGGTGCGGGGCTTGGTGTAGCGGGTGGCCAGCGGCTCCTGGTGGACCGAAGTGCCGTCCGCGAGCACCGGCTTGACGCACTCGGTGCCGGGCGCCATCCAGACGACGAGCAGGTCGGCGGTGTCCCGTACGACGGTCACGGGACGGCAGATGTGAATGCGCGGGGACGCGTTGTCCCGGTACCGCCAGAGGATCTGTTCGCCGGGCGCCCAGCGGTGGCCGGCGGCGGCGCCTTCGCTTCTCACATCCACGTGCTCTGTCATGAGCGGATTTTAGGAGGGCGGACCGGGTCGCGCAGCGACTTGGATCACGAGGCGGGGCGAGGGGCGTGGCGAGGGGCGGGATGGTGAGCGTACGGCAGGGGCCGGGGTGCCGCCGTCGTCTGCGGTGCCCCGGCCCCTGCTCGCCGGCCGTTGCGCCCCGGCCCCCACGGTCCGCCGTGCGGTCCGGTCCCGGCTCCCCGCCTGCGTGCCCGTCGTCGCTACGGCCGCGTCATGCCCAGTACGTCCAGGGCCTCGTCGAGCTGTGCCTCGGTGAGGTTGCCCCGCTCGACGTACCCGCCCTCGATCACGACCTCGCGGATCGTCCTGCGCTCGGCCACCGACTTCTTGGCGACCTTCGCGGCCTCCTCGTACCCGATGTACTTGTTCAGCGGGGTGACCACGGAGGGGGAGGACTCCGCGTACTCCCGGGCCCGCTCCCGGTTCGCCGTGATGCCGTCGATGGTCCGGTCGGCCAGCAGCCGGGTGGAGTTGGCGAGCAGCCTGATCGACTCCAGGACGTTCTTGGCGATGACCGGAAGCATCACGTTCAGCTCGAAGTTTCCGGCCGCGCCCGCCACCGCGACCGTCGCGTCGTTGCCCGTCACCTGAGCCGCGACCATCAGCACGGCCTCCGGGACGACCGGATTGACCTTGCCCGGCATGATCGAAGAGCCCGGCTGGAGGTCCGGGAGGTTGATTTCGGCCAAACCGGTGCGCGGACCGCTCGCCATCCACCGCAGATCGTTGGCGATCTTCGTGAGCGACACGGCGATGGTACGGAGCTGGCCCGAGGTCTCCACCAGACCGTCCCGCGCGCCCTGCGCCTCGAAGTGGTCGCGGGCCTCGGTGAGCGGCAGCCCGGTGGCCCGGGCGACCTCGGCGATCACGGCCGCCGAGAAACCGGGCGGGGTGTTGATGCCGGTACCCACCGCCGTACCGCCCAGAGGCAGTTCGGCGAGGCGGGGCAGGGAGGCGTGCAGCCGCTCCACGCCGTACCTGACGGCCGCCGCGTACCCGCCGAACTCCTGGCCGAGGGTCACCGGCGTGGCGTCCATCAGATGCGTACGCCCGGACTTCACGACGTCCGCGAACTCGGCGGACTTCCGCTCCAGGGCGGCGGCCAGATGCTCCAGCGCCGGGATCAGATCGGCGGTCACGGCGGCCGTGGCGGCGATGTGGATCGACGACGGGAACACGTCGTTGGACGACTGCGACGCGTTGACGTGGTCGTTCGGGTGCACCGGGGAGCCGAGCCGCTCGGTGGCCAGGGTGGCGAGCACCTCGTTCATGTTCATGTTGGAGGAGGTGCCGGAGCCGGTCTGGAAGACGTCGACGGGGAAGTGCTCGTCCCAGTCGCCGCGCGCCACCTCCGCCGCCGCGTCCGCGACCGCACGCGCGAGGTCCTTGTCCAGGACGCCCAGTTCGGCGTTGACCTCGGCGGCCGCGGCCTTGATGCGGGCCAGGGCCTCGATGTGGGCGCGCTCCAGCCGCTGCCCCGAGATGGGGAAGTTCTCCACGGCCCGCTGGGTCTGCGCACGCCACTTGGCGTGTGCGGGGACCCGTACCTCACCCATGGAGTCGTGTTCGATCCGGTAGTCGTCAGTCGTCATCGTTTCGCTACCTCCTGGATAAGTTGAGCGGTTGTCTTGTTCTGGGTATTCCCAAGTGCACTACCGGCCAGTAAATACCGGGGGTAACAACCAACCGGGGAGGCGCAATGGCGCGCACCAGGCACAGAACCATCCGATGCTCCGTCGCGGCCGTCGCCGCGCTGGCGGCGGCGCTCGGCGGCATGACCGCCACGGCCACCGGCACGGCGGCCGCCGCCGCACCTTCCGCACCGGCCGTCGACGTGGCGCGGGCCGCCACGCCGCTGCCGCCCGAGCTGGAGGCGATCCGCGCCGCCGAGGCCACCAAGCTGTACGGGTCGCCCGCCGAGCGGCCGATGGCCGAGCGCAGGACCGGGCTGATCTCGCTCGGCGACAGCGAGATCTCCGGGGAGGGGACGGGGACGTACGAGGCGCCCACCAACGGCCCCACCAACTGGTGCCACCGCTCGCCGGACGCCGCGATCCACAAGACCTCCATCGCCGCCGACGTGACGTACAACGTCTCCTGCTCGGGCGGTGCCACCGGAAACATCAGGATCGGCGGCAGCAAGCAGTACGCCGACGAGCTCGTGCAGAGCGACAACCTCGCCATCAAGGCCCGCAACACGAAGATCAAGATGGTGGTGCTGGTCGCCGGCGCCAACGACGACCTCCAGTTCGGTCCCGTGATGACCGACTGCGTGACCCGCTACCTCACCCTGCAGGGGCCCTGCGAGCCGAAGTACGCGGCCGGCTGGCAGGCACGCGTCGACGGACTGGTGCCCAAGGTCGAGCAGACCATCCGCGACCTGCGCACCACCATGACCGGGGCCGGGTACGCCGACTCCGACTACAAGCTCGTCGTGATGGGCTACCCGAGCCCGATCGGCCCCGACTTCAAGGACAACCCGAACTTCCCCGGCAAGCTCGTCTGCGGCGGCCTCGGCTACGACTCCGACACCGCCTGGGGCCGCAACGTGGCCGTCCCGGCCTTCGAGCGGGGCATGCGCAGGGCGGCGGCCTCCACCGGGGCCACGTACCTCGACAACTCGCGGCTCTTCCACGGGCACGAGGTCTGCTCCGAGGACCCCTGGGCGCGCGGCCTGTACATCGACCTGTCCAAGCCGGGCACCCCGGACGAGAACTCGGTCCGCCAGTCCTTCCACCCGAACATCCGCGGCCACGCCGCCTTCGCCTCCTGCCTCACCCAGCTCCACAAGTCTTCGGCGCGTGAGGCAAGTTGCGCGGACCCGGCGTCCACCGGCAAGGCGGTGCTGATTCCGGGTGCCTGGGACGACAAGTTCAGGCCACTGCGGAACGAGGCCACCGGGACATGCCTGGACGCGCCGGGCTCCGTCACCCGCAACGGCACAGCCGTGGGCGGCTGGGACTGCCACGGCGGCCGCAACCAGGGCTGGTGGTACGACACCGCGCAGAAGTCGGTGCGCACCGAACTGAGCCACGACCGCTGCCTGGACGTGCCGGGGGCCAAGTACGAGGCCGGTGCGGGCCTGGTGCTGTGGAACTGCTCCGGAGCGGCCAACCAGCAGTTCGTCCAGCAGGGCGGCACCCTGCGCCCGGCCGCGGCGAACGGCCTGTGCGTCACTCTCCCGTCGGCGAAGGACCCGCTGAAGCTGCGCGCCTGCGACGGGTCGGCGAGCCAGCGGTTCGCGTGAGGGGCGGTCCGGGGCGGGCGTGAGGCCTGGTCCCTTGTGGGGCCTGGTCCGGCGTGGGCTCCGGGCCGGGGTGGGGCCTGGCCCGGCGTGGGGCCTGGTCAGGTGTAGGGCCCGGCGGGACCTGGGGCCCGGTCCGACCTGGGGCCCGGTCCGGCGTAGGCCCCGGTCCGGCGTAGGCCCCGGTTCGGCGCGAGGGCGCCGGGCCGGGGCCTTGCCGTTGCCGGGTGGGCGAGTCGTGCTGTGGCGGGTGGTCTGCCGCCTTCGGCGGGGGATTGCCCCTCCCCGCCCCTTCCCTGAACCGCTGCCGCGGGGCTGAGGGTCCGTGCGGGTGCGTCGTGGCCGGCCGCGCAGTTCCCCGCGCCCCTGACGGGGCCGCCCCGCCCCGCCCCCGAGGACCCAGCCCTCTTGGGCGGCGGGGCCGCCCCCCGGGGGCGAGTGGGGTCTCCCCTGCTCGAGCGAAGCCGAGAGCTTGGGGAAGGGCGGGCAAGGGGGCGGCCCCCCGGCGGAGCCGGGCCGGCCCCGGTTCCGTCCCGGCTCCGCTCCCGCCCCCACGCCCCCTTACCTCCCGGTAATCACCCACCAATTAGTGCGTACTTGATCCCGCACACCCTTGGGGGGAGCCTGGGTCCAGGCGGCCAGCTCGGCTGGCCGACCGACCGGCCGACCGAACCCGCCCTACCCCACCTCCTCCCGCTCCTCCAACATCCTCAACCTCCGCGCCCCCCACACCCCCAACGGCTCCAGCGCCACCTGCAGCTCCTTACCGCTCTCCGTGAGCGAGTACTCCACCCTCGGCACCGCGGTGTCCTCGTACACCTCCCTGTGCACGATCAAGTCCGCTTCCATTTCGCGCAGTTGCTGCGTGAGCACCTTCTCGCTCACCCCGGCCAGCTCCCGCCGGATCGCCCCGAAGCGGCGCGGCCGCTCGTGCAGCGCCCACAGGATCAGCACCTTCCACTTGCCGTCGACCACGTCGATGCCCGCGTCCAGCCCGCACTGATACGGCAGCTTCCTCAACTCACCACACCCGCCCCTCGCTCCGTCACGCCCTCATCCCGCCATGTCCCCGTCCCGTCACGCCCTCATCCGGGCGTGTCTTCCACCAGTCCTGCCTTCACACCAAAGGGAGATCACCATGAATACCGCACCCACCCGCACCCGTCCCGTCACCGTCCTCGGTCTCGGCCCCATGGGCAGAGCGCTCGCCGGAGCGCTGCTCGCGGCGGGACACCCCACCACCGTGTGGAACCGCACCGCCTCCCGCGCCGATTCCCTGGTGGCCCAGGGAGCCGTACGGGCCGGGACCCCCGCCGAGGCCGCGCGCTCCTCCGACCTGGTCGTCGTCTGCGTCCGCGACTACGGGGCCGCGCTCGACATCCTCGGACAGGCAGGCGACGAACTGAAGGGGCGTACGGTCGTCAACCTCACCGCCGACACCCCCGACCGCGCCCGCGAGGCCGCGGCCTGGGCGGAGAGCCACGGAGTGACGTACCTGGACGGCTCGATCATGAGCCCCAACGTCACCATCGGCACCCCGCACGCGGTCCTCCTGTACAGCGGCCCCGAGGACGCCTACGAGGCCCACCGCGAAACGCTGGACGCGTTCGCGGGGACGGCCACCTACCTCGGCGCCGACCCCGCCCGCGCCGCCTCCTACGACGTCGCGCTCCTCGACCTCTGGTGGACCTCCGTCAGCGGCCTCGTGCACAGCATCGCGCTGGCCCGCTCCCAGGGCGTCGCCGCCACCGACCTGGCCCCCTTCGCCAAGAACATCGGCAACCTGCTCACCTCCGTCATCGACGAGCTCGCCGCGGAAGCCGACGCGGGGGTCCACCCCGGCACCGACAGCACCCTGGTCGCGGCGGCCGCCGACCTGGCCCATGTGGCCCACGCCTCGGAGGAGGCCGGCCTCGACGCCTCCGTACTCCGCGCGGCACAGGCCGTCGCCGAGCGGGCGATCGCCGAGGGCCACGGCGACGAGAACACCCTCGGCATGCTGGACACCATCGCCGGAGGGGGCACCCGGTAGCCGCCCCCGGCCGCAGGGCCGTTACGCCATGCCAGGACCCCGCACGGGAATGCTCGTCAGCAGCGGCGGCGCGGCCGGGGCGGTGAAGAAGTCGTTGCCCTTGTCGTCGACCACCACGAACGCCGGGAAGTCCTCGACCTCGATCTTCCAGACCGCCTCCATGCCGAGCTCCTCGTACTCGACGACCTCGACTTTCTTGATGCAGTCCTGGGCGAGGCGGGCAGCGGGGCCGCCGATGGAGCCCAGGTAGAAGCCGCCGTGCGTGCCGCACGCGTCGGTGACCTGCTTCGACCGGTTGCCCTTGGCCAGCATCACCTTCGAGCCGCCCGCAGCCTGGAACTGCTCCACGTAGGAGTCCATCCGTCCGGCCGTCGTCGGGCCGAAGGAACCGGAGGCGTACCCCTCGGGCGTCTTCGCGGGCCCGGCGTAGTACACCGGGTGGTCCTTCAGGTACTGCGGCATCTCCTCGCCCGCGTCCAGCCGCTCCTTGATCTTCGCGTGCGCGATGTCACGGGCGACGACCAGCGGTCCGGTCAGCGAAAGGCGGGTCTTGACCGGGTACTTGGTCAGCTCGGCGAGGATCTCGTCCATCGGCCGGTTGAGGTCGATCCGGACGACGTCCTCCTCCGCGTCCAGGTGCTCGTCCGTGGTGTCGGGGAGGAACCGCGCCGGGTCCTTCTCCAGTTCCTCCAGGAAGACGCCCTCGGCGGTGATCTTCGCGGTGGCCTGGCGGTCCGCCGAGCAGGAGACGGCGAGGGCGACGGGGAGGGACGCGCCGTGCCGGGGGAGACGTACCACCCGCACGTCGTGGCAGAAGTACTTGCCGCCGAACTGGGCGCCGATGCCGATCTTCTGCGTCAGCTCGAAGACCTTCTGCTCCAGCTCCTGGTCGCGGAAGCCGTGCCCGGTCGCGGAGCCCTCGCCCGGCAGCTCGTCGAGGTAGTGGGCGGACGCGTACTTCGCGGTCTTCAGCGCGAACTCGGCCGACGTGCCGCCGACCACGATCGCCAGGTGGTACGGCGGGCAGGCGGCCGTGCCCAGCGAGCGGATCTTCTCCTCCAGGAACTTCATCATGGAGGCCTCGTTGAGGACCGCCTTCGTCTCCTGGAAGAGGAAGGACTTGTTGGCCGAGCCGCCGCCCTTGGCCATGAAGAGGAACTTGTACGCGCCGCCGTCGGTCGCGTACAGCTCGATCTGGGCCGGCAGGTTGGAGCCGGTGTTCTTCTCGTCCCACATGGTCAGCGGGGCCATCTGCGAGTAGCGCAGGTTGAGCTTGGTGTACGCGTCGAAGATGCCGTGCGAGAGGGCCTTCTCGTCCTCGCCCTCGGTGAGTACGTTCTGCCCGCGCTTGCCCATCACGATCGCCGTGCCGGTGTCCTGGCACATGGGCAGCACGCCCGCCGCCGCGATGTTCGCGTTCTTCAGCAGGTCCAGGGCGACGAACTTGTCGTTGCCGGAGGCCTCCGGGTCGTCGATGATGCGGCGCAGCTGCGCCAGGTGCGCGGGGCGCAGGTAGTGCGAGATGTCGTGCATCGCCTCGGCGGCGAGCGTGCGCAGCGCCTCGGGCTCGACCTTGAGGAACGTACGCCCGTCGGCCTCGAAGGTGGAGACACCCTCGGCGGTCACCAGCCGGTACGGCGTGGAGTCCTCTCCCAGCGGCAGCAGATCGGAGTACGCAAACTCTGGCATTTCGGCCATTCCTCACTAGGCAGGCAGACAGCGGCACACACCTCCATTGGCGCGGCGCGCCCCCCAGCGTATGACGCGGGCGCGACGACGGACCGGTGAGGTCCGCCTCACCCGCACCCGTATTCCCGAACCCCCTCCGCCCGGTACCCCGAACCTCCTCCGCCCCGTACCTGAACCTCCTCCATCCCCTGTCGCGATCTATCGCGTGTCGGTACGCTGGGCGGGTGGACCTAGAGAAGAAGCCCCAGCCGCCCCTTCCGGCCATGGAGCCTGCCGCGGCTCCCGCGCTGCGCGCCTCCGACGCGGACCGCGACCGCATCGCGGACATCCTGCGCGACGCGATGGCGGAGGGCCGCCTCGACGCGGAGGAGCACGGCGAGCGCATCGACGCCGTCTACCGCGCCAAAACCGTGGCCGAACTGGAGCCGCTGGTACGGGACCTGCCCGCCCCCGGCGGTCGTCCGGAGCCCGCCGCCGCAGCCGCGTACGACCCTTACGACAACGGCGCCCCGGCCCAGCCCACCGAGAACCTCGTCGCGGTCTTCAGCAGCTCCACCCGCAAGGGCCGCTGGCGGGTGGCACCCCGCATCAGCGCCTTCTCGCTCTTCGGCAGCGTCGAGATCGACCTGACCGAGGCCCTGTTCGCCCAGCGGCTCACCACCATCAACGCCACCTCCGTCTTCGGCAACGTCGAGGTGCGGGTCCCGGAGAACATCACCCTGCGCGGCAACGGCAGCGGGATCTTCGGCAACTTCGAGGTCCGCACCCTGGAGTCGGCCGACCCCGAGGCCCCCGTGGTGGTCGTCAACGGCATCTCGGTCTTCGGCAACATCGAGGCCAAGCCCAAGCGCGGCAAGCTCATCGCCGACCTGCACGATCGCCTGCGCAAGCACCTCGGCCACTGACGGAACGCCGGCTTCCGGCAGGGCGACACGCCGTACGCGTACTGGACACGGTTCGAAACCCTGTGCATAGGCGTGCGCACAGCGGGTAGGGACTGCGCATCGTCGCTCGCTCGCGAAGCCGTCGTCAGGAGTAGACCGTGCTGCAACCGCCGCATCAGTCCTTGCAGGTCGCCACCGTGCCCGCGCAGCGCGCGCCGGGGCCGGTCCGTGATCAGCGGGACCAGGCCGGCCCCTGGCACACGGAGGCGGTGTGCCGCCGGGACGAAGCCGGGCTGTTCTTCGCCCCGTCGAAGGAACCGACCGCGTCCAGGCTGGCCCGCGAGGAGGCCGCGAAGCGGGTCTGCGCCCGCTGCCCCGTGATGACCGCGTGCCGGGAGCACGCGCTGCTCCAGCCCGAGCCGTACGGCGTGTGGGGCGGTCTGACCGCCGCCGAGCGCCGGGTGGTGCTCGCCAGGCGGCGCAGGCGCGAGATGGAGCTCAAGGCCGCCCCCGGCGCGGGGGAGCAGCGCATAGCGGGCTGACGCGCGCATACGCAAAGGGTCGGGGCGGTCCCTTCCGGAATTCCGGAGGCGACCGCCCCGACCCTTTGCGTGCGACGTGCGACGTGCGGCAGTCGCCGCGGTACGTCTACTGCACGTCTACTTCGCGCGGTCGAAGTCGATGGCGCTGTACGCGCGCAGCTTCGAGAGGCGGTGCGTGGAGTCGATCTGGCGGATCGTGCCCGACTTGGAGCGCATCACCAGGGACTGGGTGGTGGCGGTCGCCGAGCGGTAGCGGACGCCCCGCAGCAGCTCACCGTCGGTGATGCCGGTGGCGACGAAGAACACGTTGTCACCGCTGACCAGGTCGGTGGTGTGCAGCACCCGGTCCAGGTCGTGGCCGGCGTCCAGCGCACGCTGCTTCTCGGCCTCGTCCTTGGGCCACAGCTTGCCCTGGATGGTGCCGCCCAGGCACTTGATCGCACAGGCGCTGATGATGCCCTCGGGGGTGCCGCCGATGCCCATGAGCAGGTCGACGCCGGTCCCTTCCCGTACCGCCATGATCGAACCGGCGACGTCGCCGTCCGAGATGAACTTGATGCGGGCCCCGGTCTCCCGGATCTCCTTGACTATCCCCTCGTGGCGGGGACGGTCCAGGATGACGACCGTGACGTCCTCGGGGGTGGAGTTCTTGGCCTTGGCGACCCGGCGGATGTTCACCGAGACGGGGGCGTTGATGTCGACGAAGTCCGCCGCCTCCGGGCCCGTGACCAGCTTGTCCATGTAGAACACGGCCGACGGGTCGAACATGGTCCCGCGGTCGGCGGCGGCCAGTACGGCGATCGCGTTCGGCATGCCCTTGGCGTTCAGCGTGGTGCCGTCGATCGGGTCGACCGCGATGTCCACCTCGGCGCCGGTGCCGTCGCCGATCCGCTCCCCGTTGAACAGCATCGGGGCTTCGTCCTTCTCGCCCTCGCCGATCACCACGACGCCGTTCATCGACACGGTCGAGACCAGGGTGCGCATGGCGTTGACCGCCGCACCGTCCGCGCCGATCTTGTCGCCGCGGCCGACCCAGCGGCCGGCGGCCATGGCGGCGGCCTCGGTGACGCGGACGAGTTCGAGGGCCAGGTTGCGGTCGGGGGCCTCGGCGGGAACTTCGAGCGGCGAAGGGAGCTGGTGCTCGGTCATCGGATGCGCACCTTTCTGTACGGCTACGGCGGCGACGGCCGGGAGAATCCGGGACGTGATCCGGGTGGAACCCGGGGTCAGGACGGTGGGGACGGTCCTGTGACTCTATCCGTACATCGACAAAATGAGCAGAGCGGGTCACGTATGAGCGGCATATCGGGCACGTGCCGTCTGTCGGACGTGTCCCTCGCGGGGGTTCGTTGCGGAGCGCGGAAGGCCATGGGGGACCATGGGGGAGTGGCAGCGAAGCGTGGCAATCAGAAGGTCCGGGACATGGTGCTCTCGATGGCGGTCATCGGCGCCGTCGTCGCCGGCATCTACACCGTCATCCCGCACGACGAGAAGGCCGACCCGCTCAAGACGGTCGACTACCGGGTCGAACTGAGCACGGCCCAGCGGTCCGCGCCCTACCCGATCATGGCGCCGCAGGGCCTGTCCCAGGAGTGGCGGGCGACCTCGGTGACGTACCGCGGCAACGAGAACAAGGCCTGGCACCTCGGCTACCTCGACCCGCAGAAGGAGTACGTCGCGGTCGAGCAGTCCGTCGAGAACCCCGCCAAGTACGTGCCGAAGGTCACCTTCTCCGCCAGGAACAGCGGCCGGACGCAAGCGGTCGGCGGGGTGACCTGGCAGGTCTGGGAGGGCGAGAAGTACGACGCCCTGGTACGCACCGACAAGGGCGCGACCACGGTCGTCATGGGCACGGCCCCGCAGGCGCGCCTGCGGGAGATGGCGGCGGCCCTGAAGGCGGAGCCTGCGGAAGCGAAGCCGGACGGGACGAAGCCGACGGAGACGGCGGGGTCCGGGCCGGCGGGGGCCACGCCGGCGGGGGCGAAGCCTTCCGGTTCGTAGCGAATTCCGGTTCGTGGCGAAGGGGCCGCCGCACCGGATCGGTGCGACGGCCCCTTCGGGGTACGGCCGGGACCTGCTCAGACGGTGGTGATGACCTCGTCGTAGGAGAGCCGCGGGGAGCGCGGGAACCAGGCGTCCTCGCCCGGCTTGCCGATGTTCACGACCATCAGCGGGGTGTGGTCGTCGTCCAGGAACTCCTTCTGGACACCGGCGAAGTCGAAGCCCGTCATCGGGCCTGCGGCCAGACCGGCGGCGCGGACGCCGACCAGGAAATATCCGGCCTGCAGGGTCGCGTTGACCAGTGCGGCCTGCTCGCGGACCGGACGCTCGGAGAAGAACGCGTCCTTGGCCTGCGGGAAGTGCGGGAACAGGGCCGGGAGCTCGTTGTGGAACTCGTTGTCGGCGGAGAGGATCGCGACCAGCGGGGCAGCGGCGGTCTTCGGCTGGTTGCCCTCGGCCATCAGGGCCACGAGACGCTCGCGGGCCTCGGGGGAGCGGACCAGCGTCACGCGCAGCGGCGACTGGTTGAAGGCGGTCGGACCGAACTTGACCAGGTCGTAGATCGCCTGGACCTGCTCCTCGGTCACCGGCTCGTCGGTGAACGTGTTGGCGGTGCGGGCCTCACGGAAGAGGAGGTCCTGGGCGGCGGGGTCAAGAACGAGGGACATGCGTGCTGCCTTCCGGAATGCAGTGGATCAAGCGATGCCCTCACCGTAGAACAGCTTTAGGTTAAGTTTCAACTAAACGCGGATGATCGTGGCGCAGTTCACACGCCCCACCCGTGCGAGTCCCACGGGTGGCAGCATTACGGGCTCCGGGGGCCGTCGCTCTGCGGGCCCCCGCTCCGCAGTGCCGCCGAGGTGTAGGTCTCCCAGACCCGCTGGGCGAGTGCGTTGCCGTGCTCCGTCCCCGGCCCGCCCACGTCGCGCATCGGCAGGAGCTGCGGCACGTCCGGCTTGGTGCGGAACAGGGCGACGGCCGTGGTGAGGTCCTTGGCCCGGCCGACGAACCAGGCCGACTGCAGGTGGTCGTCCTTGCCGGTACGGCCCGCCGCGACCGGCCCGAGCGCCAGCCGGTCGGCCGGGGAGAGCGAGGAGCGGGCCATCGCGGCACCGCCGACGTCGAGCAGGGTGCTGTGGACCTCCAGGGCGAGTTCGGGTGGCAGCGCGGAGCGGCGGACCGGCCTCGCGAACCCGGGGATCTCGTGGCCGTCCCGCTCGACCCTGGTGACCGAGTACGGCTCGACGCTCTGCCCGTCGTTGCCGAAGGTCGTGTACGCGGAGGCCATCCGGATCGCGCTGGGGGTGGAGGTGCCGCGGGGGAAGTCCGCCGCCTCGGGGCGGGGCATGCTCGCCTCGTGCAGACCGGCCGCGACCGCGGTGTCCTTGACGTTCTGGGGACCGACGTCCTTGCCGAGGCGGGTGTACGTGACATTCCCGCCGCCCTTGACGAGGGCGTCGCGCAGGGTGGTGCGGGAGGCGCGGTCGAGTGTCGCCTGCGGGTCCAGTTCGAGCTGGGCCGGCAGCATCGGGTCGTCCGGGTTGCGGATGCCGCTCTTGTCGTAATAGCTGTTCGTCGTGACTCCGTAACCCTTGGTGGTGCCGTGCTTGAGGGCGGCCGCCAGGACGAACGGCTTGAAGGCGGAGCCGGCCGCGACGCCGGCCGTGTCGGCGTTGTTGCTGAAGCGGCGTACCGCGTCCTCGCCGCCGTACGCCGCGGTCACGGCACCGTCGCTGGGCCGCACGGACGCGGCACCCACCTCGACGTGCTGGTCCTGCTGCCGCTTCTTCGGATCGAGCCCCTGGGCGCGCATGCGCTGCACGGCCTGCTCCAGCTCCCGCACCCCGTCCTTCTCGAAGGTGGTGCGAATGCGGTAGCCACCGCGGGAGAGGTCCTTGTCGGTCAGCCCGGACGCCTTCTTGATGTGCTTGTTGGCGATGTCGACCAGATAGCCGGTCTGCCCGCCGAGACTGGTGGGCCTGGTCCGCTTCAACGGCTCGGGGAAGATCGTGTACGTGTCCCGCTGCGCCTTCGGCAGCTTCCCGGTCTCCACCTGCCGGTCGAGTATCCACGCCCAGCGCTGGACGGCCCGCTCGTGGTTCTTGCCGCTGCCGGCCGGATCGTACTCTTCCGCGCCCTTGAGCAGCGCGGCCAGTACGGCGGCCTGGCTCGGGTCGAGTTCCTTCGCCGGAATGCCGTAGTAGGCACGGGCCGCGGCCTGGATTCCGTACGCCCCCCGCCCGAAGTAACTGGTGTTCAGATACCCCTGCAGGATCTCGTCCTTGCTCTTCTCCCGGCTCACCTTGAGCGAGATGAAGAACTCCTTGGCCTTGCGGGTGAGGGTCTGCTCCTGCGTGAGATAGGTGTTCTTCACGTACTGCTGGGTGATGGTGGAACCCCCCTGCACGTCGCCACCGCCGACGGCGGTCTTCAGGGCGCGCAGCAGGCCGGACACGGAGACGCCCATGTCCTCGTAGAACCCCTCGTTCTCCGCGGCCACGACCGCGCGCTCGACGGAGTCGGGTATCTCGGCGAGGGAGATGTCACGCCGGTGGACCGCCCCGACGCTGACCATGTGGCTGCCGTCGGCCCAGTAGTAGTCGGTGGCCTGCTGCCTGGCCTCCTTGTTCTCCAGCGGAATGTCCACGCTGAGATACCCGACCGTGAACACCGCCACCACCAGCCCGAACCCGCCCCCGAAGGACCACAGCACCACCCGCCGCGAAGGCACCCACCGCCGCCACCCGGCCTTCGGCACCTTGGGCTCCGCGCACGTCCCCTCCGGCCCGCGGCTCTTCCGCCGCCGGACAACGAACCTCCCTCCGTCCGTACCGGCCCTCTTACGACGCAGGGAGACGACGCACCGTGCACGCCTGTGGGTGGGGGGAACCATGCTCCGGCGACTCCTCGGTCACGGCCCGCGACGCCCTGCCGCGGACACCTGAGGGGAGGTGCCGAAACGGTCTCCAGGTTGTCCCGGGAAGGTCACGGATTCGCCCGACGGCCCAAAATTCATTTCAGGAATCAGGCCAGAGCGGGGAGTTGGGGACATCTTGGCGGGGCCGGCGTGGGGGACTCATGGTGAAGGGGACTCGTGGTGAAGAGGGCTCACGGCGGAGGGGACTCACGGCGGAGGCCGGACCACGTGACCACATGCGGTCGGCGGAAGCCGCCGGACGGTGTCGGCGTAAGCTGCCGGACGGTGTCGGCGGAAGCCGCCGGGGCAGCCCGCGCCGATGTCCGGGCCTGCCCGCCCGCCCCGGACACACGGGTGGCTGCTTCCATGGCGCCATGAGCACTGTGTACGAGACCGCCACCCTTCTCCCCGACCCGGCCCAACTCCGCGCCCATCTGCGCGCATTGGCCGTCCTTGACGCCGCGATCTGCGAGGATCCGCGGTTCTGCCCGTACACCTTCGACGCCGCCCGGGGTCCTGGCCAGGAGGCGGCCCTGATGGAGAACGGCTCGGGGGACGACTTCTGTGTCCTCTTCACCCCGGCCGGCGTGCTCATACGGGGCTTCGACCACGAGTCGCGGATGAGTCCGTACGCGACGGACGACGAGGAGGTGTGGCCCGGTGTCATCGACGACGTGCCGGCCGCGCTGCGTCCGCTCCTGGACGACCCCGCCTTCCGCGACGAGGACATCGACGCGTCCCGGGTCACCGCCTGCCTGTGGCGGGAGAGCGGTGACACCGTCTGGCGCACCGGCACGAGCCTCGCCTTCCCCCCTGGCAGCGAGGACCCGGACGGCTCCCGCCACCTCTTCCGCCTCCTCACCGACAGGTCCCCCGAAAGCGTTCAGGCCCATTTCGAGGACTACTACGGGCGCCCCGTTCCACTTGACGCCATTCGCCACGTCCTGGCCGGCCATCCCCTGACCCCCGCGCTCTCCCATGCCCTCAACCCGTCCGCCCTCTCGGACGACGCGCTGCTCCGCAGGATCGCCGCACATCCGGAGGTCGCCTCCTACCTGTCCTGGGACGGCGAGTTCGATCCGGCCCGCGCCGACCCGATCGAGTCGATCGCCCTGCCCAACGGCCTCACGGTGGAGCCCGTCGCCGGCTGCAACGCGGGCGGCACCCACTACCTCTGCGGACCGGCCGTTCCCGACGGCCCCCGCCCCGTGCTCTACACCGACTCCGAGGGCCGGGCCGCCCTCATCGGCGAGTCCCTGGCAGAGGCCCTGACCCTGGCCATCGTCCTCCCGTCCTGGCACGACGCCCTGGCGGGCTTCCGGCCCCCCGCCCTCAACGCCGACTATCTCGACGACCACCCGGACCACCCGGCCGTCCGCGACCGTCTCCTCGCCGCACTTCGTTTGCCCCCGGCCACCGACCAGGAAGTGCTGGACCGCCTCCTCACCACGGCCGCCCGCACCGTCCCCCACGGCTTCCTCCCGTACGTTCCCGGCGAGGAGGAGCCCCTCTTCGAGTCGATGCTCGAACGGCGTTGACCGCCCGGACCCGACAGCTGCTGGGGCATCCGGAAAGGGCCCCGGATCTCTGCCGCACGCTGATGCGGGAATACCTGAACCTGTTCGAGTCCGCCGGTGCTTGGCGGCCGCCACTCGGTGCCACCTGCTGGAGCAGCAGCGGTGCAGCACTCAGTAGTGGTAGCGAGCTGCCAGGATCACGAGCTCCTTGTCCGTGACCAAGTAGACGAGGCGATGCTCGTCGTCGATCCGCCTCGACCACACCCCGGGCAAGTGGTACTTGAGCGGCTCGGGCTTGCCGATCCCCGTGAAGGGATCACGCTTGACGTCCGCGATGAGCTTGTTGATCCGAGCGAGCATCTTGCGGTCGTTCTTGAGCCAGGACGTGTAGTCCTCGCAGCCCTGATCCTCGAAGACAAGCCTCACGCGGCACCCGCACGAGGATCTGCCGCGTCCGGATCGATCAGCTCGCGCTCCGACACGTTGATGTTGCCCAGTGCGTTCTCGTACGCCTTGAGGAGTCGCCGTGCGTTCGTGGGCGAACGGAGCAGGTACGAGCCCTCGCGCAGCGCCGCGTAGTCCTCGGCTGAGACGAGCACGGCGTTGCCGTGCTTGGAGACGATCTCGATGGCCTCGTGATCGTCGTTGACCTTCTTGATCAGCGGAAAGAGAGCCTTGCGGGCTTCGCTCGCAGTTATGGACATGGACTGACTCCCTACATCAAGTGGTACTCAATGACGTACCACTCGCGGCCATCTCGGACGAGGCCAAGTCAATGACGGGCCATCAGAAAACTCAGCACCATCCCAGCACGGGAAACCACAAGGGGCCGACTCTCGGAGGAGCCGACCCCATCTGACCTGCATGCTTGCCAGGCTGCCAACGTGGTGTTATTACATCCGCTCAGACGTTGAAGCGGAACACCGGAACCAGATTTTTGACCTGCGGAAACACCGGAGCAGCGGTGTAGATCCAGCCAGAATCCAGCCGCCGGAACGGTGGGGCGACCAGCCGCCCCCGGCCGCTGCCCTGCTCTCCTGCCGCAGGACTCGCAACGAGAACGACACCATTCGGTGCTACCGTTTGGTGTCGCTTGTTTCTCTGAGGGGAGTCTTGGATGTCCCGGACAATGATCGATCTGGACGACGAGATGGTCGCGCAGGCCAAGGAGATATACGGCACGAAGACCAAGGCAGCCGCCGTGCGTGCGGCTCTGGAGGATGCCGTGAAGCGCCGTCTCCGCCAGCAGTTCATCGACGCCGTCAAATCGGGTGAGCTCGACTTCGGTGAGATCGTCGAGAACACGAAGGTGATCGACCCCGGCCAGGACACGAGGGCGGTCTGAGTGAACGCTCCGTTCCTGGTCGACAAGTCGGCCCTCGCCCGCTGGCACCTGCCGCTGGTTGCTGCCGCCCTGGACCCGCTCCACGAACGAGGACTGCTGGCGATCTGCCCCGCCGTCGAGTACGAACTCATGTACAGCATTCGCGGAAAGAGCGAGGCCCCCGCCGTTGCGGCATGGCTACGGGGCTTCGACTACCTCTACGGCGACGACCGGGTCTTCGATCGCGCCCTGGAGATTCAGCGTGCCGCCATCGAGCGTGGCTTTCACCGTGCGCTGTCCCTCCCGGACCTGCTCGTCGCCGCGACCGCCGAACTGAGCGGCGCAGTCGTCCTCCACCACGATGCCGACTACGACATGATCGTCGGCATCACCGGGCAGCGCTGCCAGTGGGTCGTGGAGCCGGGAACGGCCGACTGACGCACCACGCTCCGCCGTCGGATTCGGTGCCGGCGGTAGATGCCGCACGGCATCTACGTCCGGGCCTCGCAGTCAGCCGGAACACCCCAGCCGCGAAGCCGTGCGGCCCCACGAACACTTGCTCGCCGCACAGCACCGTCCAGCCAGAATCCAGCGTCCGTTCTCCGAACGGCGCCAAGTCGCAGCCCCCATAGTGCCCCTGAACTGCGGGAATCTATCCGGTCATCTCGCGAATCCCACCCTTGAACATTCCGCAGGAATTCCACCGCACTGGAACGCAAAAGGCCCCCTGAACTGCGGAAACGCAGACCAGGGGGCCACTGTTCGAAAACCTCACACGTTGAAGCGGAACTCCACCACGTCCCCGTCCTGCATGACGTACTCCTTGCCCTCCATGCGGGCCTTGCCCTTGGCGCGGGCTTCGGCGACCGAGCCCGTTTCGACCAGGTCGGCGAAGGAGATGACCTCCGCCTTGATGAAGCCCTTCTGGAAGTCGGTGTGGATGACACCGGCTGCCTCGGGGGCCGTGGCGCCCTGGGGGATCGTCCAGGCGCGGGTCTCCTTGGGGCCTGCCGTGAGGTAGGTCTGGAGGCCGAGGGTGGCGAAGCCGACGCGGCCGAGGGTGGCCAGGCCGGGCTCCTCCTGGCCCATCGACTGGAGGAGTTCGAGGGCCTCCTCGTCGTCGAGTTCGATCAGCTCCGACTCGATCTTGGCGTTGAGGAAGATGGCCTCGGCCGGGGCGACCAGGGCGCGCTGCTCGTTCTTGAAGTCCTCGTCGACCAGCTCGTCCTCGTCCACGTTGAACACGTAGAGGAACGGCTTGGTGGTCAGGAGGTGCAGCTCGTGGAGCAGGTCGCCCTGCTCCGTGCCCTTGGTGATGCCCGCGGAGAAGAGGGTCTGGCCCGACTCGAGGATCTTCTGGGCCTTCTCGACCGCGGCCAGCACCGCGACCTTCTCCTTCTGGAGGCGGGACTCCTTCGTCAGGCGCGGCACCGCCTTCTCGACGGACTGGAGGTCGGCCAGGATCAGCTCGGTGTTGATCGTCTCGATGTCGTCCTTGGGGGACACCTTGCCGTCGACGTGGACGACGTTCTCGTCCTTGAAGGCGCGGATGACCTGGCAGATCGCGTCGGACTCACGGATGTTCGCGAGGAACTTGTTGCCGAGGCCCTCGCCCTCCGAGGCGCCGCGGACGATACCGGCGATGTCCACGAAGTCGACCGTCGCGGGAAGGACCTTCTGCGAGTTGAAGATGCCCGCGAGGACGGCCAGGCGCGGGTCCGGGACACCGACGACACCGACGTTCGGCTCGATGGTGGCGAACGGGTAGTTGGCCGCCAGCACGTCGTTCTTGGTCAGGGCGTTGAAAAGGGTCGACTTGCCGACATTCGGCAGGCCGACGATTCCGATCGTGAGCGACACGTTGGCGACTTCCCGTTGCGGAGAGAGAGGAGCGGGTAGCGGCCCGGGGCGGGCCGACCGATCCCCCAGTTTACGGGCGGGGCCGTGGAGTGTCGTACGGGTGGCGGGGAGTGGCTCGGGGGCGGACCGGAGTGGCTGGGGGAGAGTGGGCCGGAGTGGCTCGGGGAGTGGACCGGTGGCCCCGGGGGTGGTCCCGTGCGGGCGGTTCGTGGCCGGATGGGATCGAACTCAAGCCCAAGCTCAGTCAAAGGGCGTGTCCAAGCCCGGATTCCGCCGGTCCGGCGACCTACGTTGGTCCGGTGGAGCAACCGAAGACCCGTCCCCGCCCCCCGCAGCGCGAGCCGCACCGGATCAGCGCGCGCGGGGTCGCCGCCGCGCGCGTCCGCCGGGCGGGGGTCCGGCCGGAGCGGCGGGTGGCGCCCGTGGTGCTCGCGCTGCGCCGGCTGCCCAACCCACGGCTGACCGGACTCGGGAGCGGGCTCTTCGCCGCGGCGACCATGTTCGTGCTGGCCTGCCTGGTCCAGCTGCTGTTCGACGGCTCGGCCGTCGTCTACGGGGTGCTGTTCCTGCCGGTGAGCCTGCTGACCGCGCTCTGGGTGCGGCCCGCCGACCTGGTGACCGCGCCCATCAGCGTGCCGATCGCCTTCGCCTGCGGGCTGCTACCCATCGCGGGCGGCAGCGACGGGCTCGGCAGCCGGTTCATGGCCGTGGTGACCGCCCTCGCCGTGCACGCCGGATGGCTGTACGGGGGCACGCTCATCGCCGGGCTGGTCTCGAGCGTACGGAAGATCCGGCTGATGGGGCGCAAGCGGCGGCAGCAGGCCGTGAGTGCACAGCCCGTCGCCGTCGCCGCACCCGTCGCCGTACCTCCGCGGGCCGCCGCCACCGCCCTGCGCACGCGTCCGAAGCCGGCGGCCGTCCGGCGGCAGCGGCCCCGGAGCGACTAGCGGAGGGTGCGGACGGCCCCGGAGCGATGAGCCTGGGGTACGGGCGGCCCCGGAGTGATGAGCCTGGGGTACGGGCGGCCCCGGAGCGATGAGCCGGGGTGCGGGCGGCCCCGCTAGTGCTTCGCCGCGGCCATCGCCGCTCCCACGATTCCCGCGTTGTTCTGCAGCTGGGCCGGGACGATCTCCGCGCGGACGCCCTCGATCAGGGGGAGGAACTTCTCCGCCTTGCGGCTCACTCCGCCGCCGATGATGAACAGGGACGGCGAGAAGAGCATCTCGACGTGCTTCAGGTACTTCGTGACGCGCTTGGCCCAGTGCTCCCAGCTCAGGTCCTCGTCCTCCTTGGCCTTCGTGGAGGCGTGCTTCTCCGCGTCGTGGCCGTGCAGCTCCAGGTGACCCAGCTCCGTGTTGGGGACCAGCTTGCCGTCCAGGAAGAGGGCGCTGCCGATGCCCGTACCGAAGGTGAGCAGGAAGACGGTGCCGTCGCGGCCGGCGCCCGCGCCGAAGGTCATCTCGGCGACACCCGCCGCGTCCGCGTCGTTCAGCACGGTCACCGGGCGGCCGAGGCGCTCGGCCAGCAGCGCTCTGGCGTCCAGGTCGACCCAGCCCTTGTCCACATTGGCGGCGGTACGGGTGACGCCGTCCGTGACGACTCCGGGGAAGGTGATGCCGACCGGGCCCGACCAGCCGAAGTGATCGACGACTTCCTTGACGCCGTCGATCACACTCTCCGGCGTGGCCGGGTGCGGCGTGAGTACTTTGTGCCGCGGCTCCGCCAGGTCGCCCCGCTCCAGATCCACAGGAGCGCCCTTGATGCCGGAACCGCCGATGTCCACTCCGAACACGTTCATGGCCCCCACGTTACGACGGACCACCGGCAGTCACCCAAGGGCCGGGGCGCACGGACCTACTTGCTGCCGAGGGCGGCGGCCTCCGCGCGCAGGTCACGGCGCAGTTCCTTGGGCAGCGAGAAGGTGATCGACTCGTCGGCCGTCTTCACCGTCTCCACGTCGCCGTAACCGCGCTCGGCCAGGTACTCCAGTACGCCCTCGACCAGTACGTCGGGTACGGAGGCGCCCGAGGTCAGGCCGACCGTGCTGACGCCCTCCAGCCAGGTCTCGTCGATCTCGTTCGCGAAGTCGACCAGGTGCGCGGCGGGGGCGCCGGCGTCCAGGGCGACCTCGACCATGCGGATGGAGTTGGAGGAGTTCTTCGAGCCGACGACGATGACCAGCTCGGCGTCCTCGGCCAGCTTCTTCACCGCGATCTGGCGGTTCTGGGTGGCGTAGCAGATGTCGTCGCTGGGCGGCGAGAGCAGGTTCGGGAACTTGTTCTTCAGGGCGTCGACCGTCTCCATCGTCTCGTCGACGGAGAGGGTGGTCTGGGAGAGCCAGACCACCTTCGACTCGTCGCGGACGGTCACGTTCGCGACGTCCTCGGGGCCGTCGACCAGGGTGATGTGGTCGGGGGCCTCGCCGGAGGTGCCGATGACCTCCTCGTGGCCCTCGTGGCCGATCAGCAGGATGTCGTAGTCGTCCTTGGCGTACCGGACGGCTTCCTTGTGGACCTTGGTGACCAGCGGGCAGGTCGCGTCGATGGTGGCGAGCTTCCGCTCCGCGGCCTCGGCGTGCACGGTCGGGGCGACGCCGTGCGCGGAGAACATCACGATGGAGCCCTCGGGGACCTCCGCCGTCTGTTCGACGAAGATCGCGCCCTTCTTCTCCAGGGTCTGTACGACGTACTTGTTGTGGACGATCTCGTGCCGGACGTAGATCGGCGCGCCGTACTGCTCAAGGGCCTTCTCCACGGCGATGACGGCGCGGTCCACGCCCGCGCAGTAGCCGCGGGGAGCGGCCAGCAGCACACGCTTGGCAGACGGGCGGGCAGGCGTAGAAGTCATGCCTCCCATCGTAAGGCCGTGCCCGACAGGCCAAAGATCGCGTCCGGGGCAAGACTGGACGGGCACTCGACGAGCGTACGGAGGAACGATGGCGGGGACCGCTGACGGGACGGCAGGCGCTGCGGAGGCGGAGGGAGGCGCCGGGGTCACTGGAGTGACGGGGGCGACAGCCGGTAAAGGTCCCGGACTGAAGCGGAGTCTGGGCTTCCGGGATCTGGTCGTCTACGGACTGCTGTTCATCGCTCCGATGGCCCCGGTCGGGGTCTTCGGCACCCTCGACGCCAAGTCGCACGGCGCCGTCGCGCTGGTCTACCTCGTCGCGACGGTGGCGATGGCGTTCACCGCGTTCAGCTACGCGCAGATGGTGCGGGTCGTCCCCCTGGCGGGCTCCGTCTTCGCCTACGCGCGCGTGGCGCTGGGCGAGCGGTGGGGATTCATCGCCGGGTGGATGGCGATGCTCGACTATCTGCTGATCCCCGCCGTCGCCTACCTCTTCTCCGGGATCGCCCTGCACGCGCTGGTGCCCTCGGTGTCGCAGTGGGTGTGGACGGCGATCGCGGTGGTCGTGACCACCGCGCTCAACATGCGGGGCGTACGGGCCGCGGCCCGGGTCGGCTTCGCGGTGCTCGCGCTGGAGATCGCCGTCCTGCTGGTCTTCGTGGTGGCGGCGGCGGTGGTGCTCGCCCAGAACGGGGCCGAGCGGGACTGGCTGTCGCCACTGACCGGCGACGGCTCGCTCGGGTCGTTCTCACTGGCCGCCGTGCTGGGCGCCGTGTCGGTGGCGGTGCTGTCCTACCTGGGCTTCGACGCGATCGCCTCCTTCGCCGAGGAGGTCACAGGGGGGTCCGCAAAGGTCGCCAGGGCGGTGCTGATGTGCCTGGCACTGGTCGGCGTGCTCTTCGTCGTACAGACGTACCTGGTGGCGTTGCTCTGGCCCGTTTCGGCGGCAGACCTCGCGGCCGACCCATCGAAGCAGGGAACCGCCTTCTACGACGCGGTGGACGGGGCCGTCGGGGCGTGGCTGCACGACCTGGTGGCGGTGAGCAAGGCGATCGGTGCCGCCTTCGCGGCGCTGGCCGGGCAGGCGGCGGCGGGGCGGCTGCTGTTCGCGATGGCGCGGGAGCGGCGGCTGCCCAAGGTGCTGGCGCGGGTGGACGCCAAGTCCGGGGTGCCGCGCGTGGCACTCGGGCTCGCGGCCGTAGTGACGCTGGTGGCGGCGGTCTGGGCGGCGCGGCGCGGTGACGGCATGGACCACTTGGTGTCCGTCGTCGACATCGGCGCGCTCACCGCCTTCGTACTGCTGCACGCGTCGGTGGTCGGCTGGTTCGCGGTACGCCGTGAGGAGGGGCCGCCGGTCTGGTGGCGGCATGTGCTTGCCCCGGTGATCGGTGCGCTGATCGCGCTCGCGGTGATCGTGGAGGCGAGCAGGACCGCGCAGGTGGTGGGAGCGGTGTGGCTGGTGGGGGGCCTGGTGGTGCTGTTTGCGCAGCGCGGCCGACGAGGTGGTGCGGGTGGGGTGGACGGGGTGCACAGTCCGGGTGGGGTCAGTGGTTCGGGCGGTGCGGGCGGTGTGAAGGGCGCACGCGGGCCCGGCGGGGGCGGGACCGGTGGACGCGGGGGCTCTGTCGGTGGTCGCGGCTAGCCTTCGTACATGGCTCTCAACGCGACGTCAGCGGACGCTCCTCTGCCGGTCGGCCAGGTCTCCCGGCTGATCGGGGGCTGGATCGACCGGCTCGGTGCGATCTGGGTGGAGGGGCAGATCACCCAGCTCTCGCGGCGGCCCGGGGCCGGGGTGGTGTTTCTGACCCTCCGCGATCCGTCGCACGACATCTCGGTGTCCGTCACCTGTTACCGGCAGGTGTTCGACGCGGTGGCGGACGTGGTCTCGGAGGGGGCGCGCGTCGTCGTGCACGCGAAACCCGAGTGGTACGCGCCGCGCGGCCAGCTGTCGCTGCGTGCCGCGGAGATCAAGCCGGTGGGCATCGGGGAACTGCTCGCCCGGCTGGAGCAGCTGAAGAAGTCGCTGGCCGCGGAGGGGCTGTTCGCTCTGGACCGCAAGCGGCAGCTGCCGTTCCTGCCGCAGCTGGTCGGGCTGGTGACGGGGCGGGCCTCGGCCGCCGAGCGGGACGTCCTGGAGAACGCCCGGCGGCGCTGGCCCGCCGTCCGCTTCGAGGTGCGGAACGTGGCGGTGCAGGGAGTGCACGCGGTGCCCCAGGTGGTGCAGGCCGTGCAGGAACTGGACGCGCTGCCCGAGGTCGACGTGATCATCGTGGCGCGCGGCGGCGGCAGCGTGGAGGACCTGCTGCCGTTCTCGGACGAGCAGCTGGTACGTGCCGTGGCGGCGGCCCGCACCCCGGTCGTCTCGGCGATCGGGCACGAGCCGGACTCCCCGCTGCTGGACCTCGTCGCCGACCTGCGGGCCTCCACGCCGACCGATGCGGCCAAGAAGGTCGTACCGGCCGTGAGCGAGGAGCTCGACCGGGTGCAGGGACTGCGCGACCGGGCGCTGCGCACGGTGCGGGCGCTGCTCGACCGGGAGGAGCGCGGGCTTGCGTCCGCGCTGGCCAGGCCGGTCATGGAGCGGCCGCAGCGGATGGTCGACGAGCGGGAGGCCGAGGTGGACGCACTGGTGGCGAGAAGCCGCCGGACCCTGGGGCACCTGCTCGACCGGGCCGAATCGGAGCTCTCGCACACCCGGGCCCGGGTGGTGGCGCTGTCCCCCGCGGCGACGCTGGAGCGGGGGTACGCGGTGCTCCAGAAGGGCGACGGGGCGGTGGTGCGGGCGGCGGACGAGGTCACCGGGGGCGAGGAGCTCCGGGCGCGGGTGGCGGACGGGGAGTTCACGGTGCGGGTGGTGGAGTGAGCGGGAGGGGGGCTCCCTCTCCTCCTTTTCAGGCGGAGGCTTTCCCTCCCCTCTTCAGGCGTTTTCGGATTTTCAGGTGCTTTCGGGCCTCGGACCTAAGGTGAATCGCATGGCCACTACGGACGAAGCCGCCGCAACCGAAGTCGGTTACGAGCAGGCGCGGGACGAGTTGATCGAGGTCGTACGGCAGCTCGAAATGGGCGGTACGACGCTGGAGGAGTCGCTGGCTCTCTGGGAGCGCGGCGAGGAGCTGGCGAAGGTGTGCCGGCGGTGGCTCGAGGGTGCCAGGGCCAGGCTGGACGCCGCGCTGGCGGCGCCGGGGGAGGGCGACGAGGACTGAGCCGGAGGGTCTCCCGAAGTCGCCGGGTGATTTTTGTTATGGCGCACTCCGCGCGCGGTCTCCCATGTGGTGGAGCAAGATGCCGTACGGACCGAGCAGGCGGAGAAGGGGCGGGAAACCGTGAACAGGGAACACGGAGTCGCGACGATCGTGGCGGCGCAGAGCGGTGACCCGCAGGCGCAGGACGCGCTCGTGGCGGGCTATCTGCCGCTCGTCTACAACATCGTCGGCCGGGCGCTGAACGGGCACGCCGATGTCGACGACGTCGTGCAGGAGACCATGCTCAGGGCCCTCGACGGGCTGCCCTCGCTCCGCATACCGGAGAGCTTCCGGTCCTGGCTCGTGGCCATCGCCATGAACGAGGTGCGCCGGCACTGGCAGCGGGACCAGCAGCCGGGTGGCGTTCCCCTGCCGGAGAGCCGTGAGGTCGCCGACCCCGACGCCGACTTCGTCGGGCTGACCATCGTCCGGATGGGCCTCTCCGGGCAGCGCAAGGAAACCGTCGAGGCCACCCGGTGGCTCGATGCCGACGACCGGGCCCTGCTGTCCCTGTGGTGGCTGGAGGCGGCCGGGGAGCTGACCCGGGCCGAGGTGGCGACCGCGCTGGAACTGGCGCCCGACCACACCGCCGTACGCATCCAGCGGGTGAAGTCGCAGCTGGAGGCCGCCCGGGTGGTGGTGCGGGCGCTGACCGCCGTACCGCCGTGCGAGCGGCTGCGGGAGGTGCTCGGGCCCTGGGACGGGGTGCCCTCGGCGCTCTGGCGCAAGCGAATATCCCGGCACGCCAAGGAGTGCGGGGTCTGCTCCGGCCACCGCAGCGGGCTGGTTCCCGCGGAAGGGCTGCTGGCCGGTTTCGGGCTGGTGCCGGTGGTGGGAGTGCTCGTGGAGCTGGTGCGACTGGCGGTGCGGCAGGACGCCGAGATGCGCGCGACCGGATCGACCGCGACCGTCGCTCAGGGCCAGATCCCCGCCGGCGCCCCCTTCGGAGCCGATGTCCCTGCTGGCGCCCTTTCGGGCGCCGACGTCTACGGCCAGGCTCCTGCCCCGGCATCCGACGCCACCACCGCCTCCGTGCTCGTGGCCCCCACCGACGGCCGTCCCAGCCGGACCGACCTGCGCCGTCGGCGCACCCGCCGCAGACGGCAGGTTGTCGGGGGTGCGGCCGTGCTGCTGCTCGTCGGGGGCGGGATCGGCGCCGTACAGCTGTTCTCGGGCGGTACGAAGACGGCGCCCAGCACCTCCGTGGCGGACGCCGCCCGGACCGCCGGGCCCGCCCTGCCCAGCGCGAGCGGGGCGAGCAGTCCCGCGCCCTCGTCCTCGTCCTCGCCCACGACCGCGTCGCCCAGTGCCTCGGCAACCCCGAGCGCCACCGCCACCCGCAAGACCCCGGCCCCCACCAAGTCCGCCGCCAGGCCCGTACCGCCGCCGGCCGCGAAGCCGAAGCCCGCCAAGAAGCCCGACCGTCCCGCGCCGCTGCCCGCGCCCGCCCCTGCCGGGCCCGCGCAGGAGGTCGTCGCGCTCATCAACTCGGAACGGGCGAAGGCCGGCTGCTCCCCGGTGACCAGCAACGGCCTGCTCGCCACCGCCGCCCAGCGGCACTCCCAGGACATGATCGCGCGCGGCTACTTCGACCACACCAGCCCGGACGGCGACGGCCCCGGTGAGCGGGTGACCGCCGCCGGATACAAGTGGAGCACCTACGGGGAGAACATCGCGGCCGGCCAGTCCTCCCCCGCGAAGGTCATGGAAACCTGGATGAACAGCCCGGGTCACCGCGCCAACATCCTGAACTGCGCCTTCAAAGAGGTCGGCATGGGGATCGCGGGCCCCTCCGGCGGCCCGCACTGGACCCAGGTGTTCGGCGCCCGCTAGCGACCGCGGGGCCGTCCGGCGAGCAGTGCGGGGCCGCCCGCCGCCTCGGCCACGCAGGCTCCCGCCCGGCAGCCCTGCCCGGCAGCCCTGCCCGGCAGCCCCGCCCGGCAGCCCCGCCCGGCAGCCCCGCCCAGGGGCCGCCGAGCGGGTGCCGCTCACTTCCGGAAGAGGCCGTTGAGGTCGTTGTGCGGCACCGCGCCCGCGACGGAGTCGTACGTACCCGACGTCAGCAGCTCCTCGGTGGCCCGGCGGGCCACCGCGTACGCCGCACCCGCCACCGCCCCGCCCAGGCTGACCCGCGCCACCCCCAGCTCCGCCAGTGCGGCGGCGGTGGGGGCGCCCGGGCCCACCAGCACGTTCAGCGGTACGTCGACGGCGGCGACCAGGGCGGCGATGGTCTCCGGGTCGGTGACCCCGGGGACGAAGACGCCGCTGGCACCCGCCCCGACGTATGCGTGCATCCGCCCGACGGTCTCCTGAAGGCGGTCGGACTCCGCGCCGAGACCGAACAGGAAGGTGTCGATGCGGGCGTTCAGATAGAGCGGGATGCCGCTCTTGTCGGCGGCCGCCCTGGCGGCGGCGATCCGGCCGCTCTGTTCCATCGGTGTGCGCAGCCCGTCCTCCAGGTTCACCCCGACCGCGCCCGCCGCGATCACCGCGGCGACCGTCTCGCCCACGCCCTCGGCGGTGTCCGCGAAGCCGCCCTCGATGTCGGCGGTCACCGGCACCCGCACGGCCGCCGCGACCCGGGCGATCAGGTCGAGCGCCCGGTCCCGGTCGAGCGCGTCACCGTCCGGCGAGCCCAGGCTCCAGGCGACGCCCGCGCTGGTGGTGGCCACGGCGGCGGCCCCGGCCTGCTCGATGACCAGGGCGCTGGCGACGTCCCAGGCGTTGGGGAGGAGGAGCGGTGCACCGGGCCTGCGGTGCAGGGAGTGCAGGAGAGTGGCCTTGTCGTGCTGTGCGGTCTGCGAAGTCATGTGCACAGTCCAGCAGTTCGGAGGCACTCCTGGCGCGCGGTTTTCCGACATCACCCCGGGCCGGGGGCGCGCGAGGCGACGGTCCCTCGCGCTCCCGGCACGTACGAAGCGGACCGCCCCTGCGCTCCCGGCACGTACGAAGCGGACCGACCCCCGCGCTCCCGGCACGTACGGGAGGGGCCGGCGTCCAGGCCCCCCGCAAGCGCGCGCCGCTCTCCCGTCCGCCCGCGCGCGACAAACCATTCGGTCCGGCCCGGGGCCCGCCACGTACGATCTGCGCGGCACCCCCCGCACCGCCGACGAGGAGCACCGTACTGATGGCGATACCCCCGCCGCCCCCCGAGCAGCCCTGGAACGAGCCGCAGCAGCCGGGCCCGCACGGCCCGCCGTCCGCACCGCAGCCGGGGTACGGCGCGCCCCCGGGCCCGTCCCCGTACGGCACGCAGCCCTACGGCGCACAGCCCTACGGCAGCCAGCCGTACGGCGGCCCGCCCTACGGTTCCTCGCCCTACGGCATGCCGCCCGCGGCGCCGAAGACGAACGGCCTGGCCATCGCCTCCCTGGTCACCGGCATCGTCTGCTGCGTGCCGCCGCTCGGGCTGATCCTCGGCCTCGTCGCCCTGTCGCAGATCAAGAAGCGCGGGGACTCGGGCAAGGGCATGGCGGTCGCCGGCATCGTACTGTCCTCGCTCAGCGTCGTACTGGTCCTGCTGGGGTTGCTCACCGGCGGCCTGTCCGCGTTCAAGGAGGGCTTCGAGCGGGGAGCGCGCGGCGGCTCCCACTCCGTCGAGGACCTGCGCATCGGACAGTGCTTCGACACCCCCGACGGATCGCTGGAGGGCACCACGTACGACGTCGAGATCATCGACTGCGCGAAGCCGCACGACGGCGAGGTGTTCGGCACCTTCGACATGGCCGACTCCGCGGAGTACCCCGGCGACGAGAAGATCGGCACGATCGCCGACGGGCGGTGCGCCACCGCCGAGGCGAGTTACACGGGCGGCACCACGGGCGCGGCGGACTCCTACTACCTGATGCCCGACAGGAACGGCTGGCGGCTCGGCGACCGCGGGGTCACCTGCGTCTTCGGCGACGAGGCCGGCGAAAAGCTCACCGGAACGCTCCGCGACAGCGGCGGGTCGGGTGCCACCGGTGGGTCGGGTGGAACTGGCGGGTCCGGCGGGACCGGCGGCACCGGTGGGGTTGGCGGCGGCTCCGAGGGGGACGGGGCCGGAGCGGGCGAAGAGGTGTAACCCGCCGAGCCCCTTACCGGGGGGAACATGCCTGCGTAAAGCCGAATCATCACATCGAGTGAAACTCTGGCCTTTGCTTGTGTTCAACAACCCACGGTTGCCAGGCTGTTGCTGTCTGTCAACCTGATGGGAGTGGCCAGTGACATTCGGTGAGCAGCCGGCCTATCTGCGCGTGGCGAAGGACCTCCGGGAGCAGATCGCCGACGGGAAGCTGCCGCCGCACACCCGGCTCCCCTCGCAGGCCCGGATCCGCGAGGTCTATGGCGTCTCGGACACCGTCGCCCTGGAGGCGCGCAAGGTCCTGATGGCGGAGGGCCTGGTCGAGGGCCGGTCCGGCTCGGGGACGTACGTGAGGGAGCGGCCGGTGCCGCGCAGCGTGGCCCGTGCCGCCTACCGCGGTGCCGGGGCCACCACGCCGTTCCGGCAGGAGCAGGCGGCCGAGGGCGCCCGCGGTACCTGGGACTCGCGCAGCGAGCAGGCCGACGCGCCGGAGGAGATCGCCGACCGGCTCGGGATCGAACCGGGCGCCCGGGTGATGCGCACGCGGTACGTCTTCCGGGACGCGGGGGAGCCGATGATGCTCTCCACCTCCTGGGAGCCCCTGGCGGTCACCGGCCGCACTCCGGTGATGCTGCCCGAGGAGGGGCCGCTGGGCGGTTGCGGGGTGGTCGAGCGGATGGCCGCCATCGACGTCGTCGTGGACAACGTGGCGGAGGAGGTCGGCGCCAGGCCCGGACTCGCCGACGAGCTGGCCGAGTTGGGCGGGGTGCCGGGACATGTGGTGCTCGTCATCGAGCGGACGTACTACGCCTCGGGGCGCGCGGTCGAGACGGCGGACCTGGTGGTCCCCGCCGACCGGTACCGGGTCGCCTACCACCTGCCGGTGAAGTGACGGCGGGACGTGTGTGTGCAGCGGGGCCGGTTGAGCGGGCGGTGCGGGCACGTGGAGTGAACGTGTGAGGCGTGGGTCAACTCGGGTTCCACAGCGGTAGGTTGAAGTCCTTCGGGGGCGCATCCAACGGGATGTGCCCCCTTCGTTTCGTCGCGGGTTCGTCAACCCGTCTGCGTTTCTTGGCCAGATCGGTGCCTCTTTGTGAAAAGCCATATCCGGTGAGTAAAGGTCAGGCGTACGCTCGGGCATATGCGTACTGAGGTTTCCTGGGGATCCTTGACGGCGTGTACGCCGGCGGACGGAGGCGCGCGATGAATGACGGTGGCGACCGGCTTCCGTGGTTGGTGGTGCGGCAGGACGACAACGGCAACCGCTACCGCGTGGGCGCCTATGCGACACGCGCGGAGGCCGAGCAGCGGGCCGACCAGCTCGACAGCCGCGGACACAAGCAGCTCTATCTGATCGAACAGGCCGTGACGAAGCGGCCTTAGCCGCGTTTTGGGGCGGTGCCGGCCGCCCCCTTAGGCTCCGCCCATGACGGATCGACTGGTCGTGGGCGGAGCCCTCTTTCATCACGGGCGGCTGCTGGCCGCCCGGCGCAGCGCACCGCCCGAGCTGGCCGGCCGCTGGGAGCTGCCCGGCGGCAAGTGCGAGCCCGGCGAGACGCCCGAGCAGGCGCTGGTGCGTGAGCTGCGCGAGGAACTGGGCGTCGAGACCGAGGCCGTCGAGCGGATCCCCGGCGAGTGGCCGCTGAAACCCGGATACGTGCTCCAGGTGTGGACGGCCCGACTGCTCTCCGGTGAGCCCCGCCCGCTGGAGGATCACGACGAGCTGCGCTGGCTCCGCCCCGATGAGGGCGACGCGGTGGACTGGCTGGACCAGGACCGCCCCGCGGTCGCGGAAGCCGTACGACTGCTGCGGGGCTGAACGGGGCAACGGGGGGCGGCGCACGGGCGAGTCCGTACGCCGTTCGTGCCACAGTGCGCCCACTGCCGGGATAGTCCGAGGTCGATATCGGGTATGTGCTGATTAACCCCCTGAAAATGGACGCACCTCCTGGGGATCCGCTGCTGTTCTGGGATGTGGTCGGCGTGCTGGACACCGAAGGCGCCTGCGCCGAATGGACTTTTCCCGCCGAGCCCAACGCGGTCCGCACCGCTCGGCACGCCGTCCGCGACACCCTGCACGGCTGGGGCCTCGACGAGGTCGTCGACGTGAGCGTGCTGCTGGTCAGCGAGCTGGTCACCAACGCCCTGCGGCACGCGTCCGGGCCCATCGGTGTTCGGCTGGTGAGGCTCGCCACCCCGGCCCGCACCGCCGGAACCGCCGGTGCCGCGCCCGCCGTCCTGCGGGTGGAGGTCTCGGATCCGCTTCCGGATCCGCCCCGCGAGCGGTCGGCGGGCCCCGACGACGAGGGAGGGCGCGGAATGCAGCTGGTGGCCTGCTCCGCACAGCGCTGGGGGACCCGGCGCGGAAAGACCGGCAAGACGGTGTGGTTCGAGCTGGCCCTGCCCGGTTAGAAGTGTGAAGGGACTGACACGATCACGGCAGCAGCCGGCAGGACGTCGATTCAGGTGACGAACTAGGCCGAAAAGGGCCCAGAGAGCGCCAGGAGTACGCCGCGATCGTGAACGCCGTGCCAGCTGGGGCCGTAGTGCTGAATACTGCGGTCAAGGCCGGTTCCGGTGAGGTGAGCTGGAGGGGACGGTCGTGTGAACGAGATACCAGCGGAGGGGCGGCGGCCCACAGCCGGCGCCTTCGACGCTTCCGGCACGCACAGTGCCGACGGTGCCCCGGGGGTCCCGGGCGTCTACGGTGCTGCCGGGGCGGATGCGGGTGCCGGTGCTGGACGTGGGGCAGGTGCGGGCGATCCGCGAGCGGCGGGTGCGGCCACCCCCGGGCGTGCCCTGTGGCAGAGCAGTCCGCCGGGGTCGGTCTACGACTACATCAAGCTGGCGACCTTCTCGCTCGGCGCCGACGGTCTGGTCGAGCAGTGGAGCAGCCGGGCCGAGGAACTATTCGGCATCGCCGCCCGCGACGTCGTGGGCCGCGACCCGGTCCAGGTCTTCGTGCCCGAGGAGCACCGGGCGCGCGGTCATCACGAGATGGCCGAGATCCTCGACGGCAAGGAGTGGACGGGCCTCGTCCCGTTCCGGATGCCGGGCTCCGACGGCAGCGCGGGCGGCGCCGAGGGGCTGGCCGAGATTTATGTGATGCCCAGCGAGACCCGGGCCGGGGAGCGCGGAGCACTCTGTCTCGTGGTGGATGTCACGGCCCTCCGCCGGATCGAAACGGATCTCGCCGCCTCACAGGCCATTTTCGGTCAATCTCCCTTCGGCTTCCTGCTGTTCGGTACGGACCTCACGGTCCAGCGCACCAACCGGCGCTTCGCCACCGTCTTCGGCGGCGTCGCCGACGACCACCGCGGCCGCACCGTGCACGACTACCTGGCCCCGCCCGAGGCGGACCGGGTGGCCGACGCGCTCGCCCGCGTACTGGCGACCGGCGAGTCCATCACCGACATCCAGATCACCGGCACCGAACCCGGCTCCACCGAGCGCCGCCACTGGTCGGTCAACCTCTACCGGGTGCACAGCGGGTCAGGACGCCCCGTCGGGGTCGCGGGCCTGGCCACCGACGTCACCCGGCGCCACCGGGCCGCCCGCGAGGCCGCCGACGCCCGGCGCAACCTCGCCCTGCTGAACGAGGCGGGCGCCCGGATAGGGAACTCCCTCGACCTGGAGACCACCGCCCGCGAACTCCTCGGCGTGGCCGTCCCCGGCTTCTGCGACCTCGCCTCCGTCGACCTCTACCAGGGGCTGCTGACCGGCGACGAGGCGCCGCCCGGCGTCACCGACGGCAGTGCCGAACTGCGCAGGGTTGCCTTCGCCAGCGCCGTCTCCGACGCACCGCTGGCCGCGCCCGGCTGTGTGGGGCCCGGCGAGGACCCGGCGGAGATCACCGTCGGAGCCGTCCACCGCTACCCGTTCGGCACCCCGTGCGCGAAGGCGCTGCGCACCGGGCGGGCCAGGGTGGTGACCGGCGAGGACGGAGAGCTGGTGCACACCACGCTCGCCGTGCCGATGGTGGCGCACGACACCGTCATCGGACTCGTCCAGTTCTCCCGTACCAAGGGCAGCGAGACCTTCGGCGAGCGTGACCGGGCGCTGGCCACCGAGCTGGCCTCCCGGGCCGCCGTCTGCATGGACAACGCCCGCCTCTACCGCCGCGAGCACGAGCGCGCACTGATCCTCCAGCGCAGCCTGCTGCCGCCCGGCGACCCCGAGGCGGCGGGACTCGACATCGCCTGCCGCTACCTCCCCGGCAACACCGCCACCGAGGTCGGCGGCGACTGGTTCGACGTCATCGAGCTGCCCGGCCACCGCACGGCACTGGTCGTCGGCGACGTGATGGGACGCGGTCTGCGCGCCGCCGTCGCGATGGGCGAACTGCGCACCGCCGTACGGACCCTGGCCCTGCTCGACCTCGAACCGGCCGAGGTGCTCTCCGCGCTCGACGAGATCGCCCGGGGCCTCGGCACCCCCAGCGGCGCACAGCACGCCTCCCGGGCCGCCCACAAGTCCCGGGACGCCGACCTGTCCGAGGTGTACCTCGCGACCTGCGTCTACGCGGTCTACGACCCGGTCACCCGCCGATGTACGTTCGCCAACGCCGGCCACCTGCCGCCGATAGTGGTCGAGCCGGGGGAGGAGCCCCTGCTCCTCGACGTACCGCCAGGGATGCCCCTGGGGGTGGGCGGCGAGCCCTTCGAGGAGGTCGAGGTCGAGCTGGCCGAGGGCTCGCTCCTCGCGCTCTACACCGACGGCCTGGTCGAGTCCCGCGAACACCCGCTGGACGAGGGCCTGAGCGACCTGCGGACCGCGATGAGCGGCCCCGTGCGGCCCCTGGAGGACGCCTGCGACCACGTCCTGACCACGCTCGACACCCGGCACGGTGAGGACGACATCGCCCTCCTGATGGCCCGCATCCAGGGCCTGCCCGCCGAGGCGGTCGGCGACTGGCGGCTGCCGCGCGAACCCCGCTCGGTGGGCAGGGCCCGCGAACTGGCCCGCGCCCAGCTGGTCTCCTGGGACCTCGAAGAGCTCGTGGACACCACGGAGCTGCTGGTCAGCGAGCTGGTGACGAACGCCCTGCGGTACGGCGAGGGCGAGGTCAGGCTCCGGCTGCTGCGCGACCGCACCCTGGTCTGCGAGGTGTGGGACGCCGGCCTCGTCCAGCCGAGGCGGCGGCGTGCCCGCGACACCGACGAGGGTGGCCGCGGACTCCAGCTGGTCGGTCTGCTCAGCGCGGCCTGGGGAGCCAGGCGCACGCCCCGGGGCAAGACGGTGTGGTTCGAACTGGCCCTGCCCGACGGGGAGCCGACGGGCCCTGCCGAGCTGAGCGTGGAGCAGCTGCTGAGCATGTACTGAGGTGGCGGGGGGCCGTGCGTGATGCCGGGCCCGCCCGGCTGACCCTGCGGCCGGGCACCCCGCAGGGCCTCCCTCCGCGGGCGCGGCTCCGCCGGGGGGCCGCCCCCTTGCCCGCCCGTTCCGCCCCCGGGGGGCGGCCCCGGCGCCCAAGGGGGCTGGGGGGTAGGGGTGAGAGCGGCGCCGGCGCCCAAGGGGGCTGGGGCGGCCCCGGCGTCCAATCGGCGGGGTCACCTGTTCTTGAGTGCCGCCAGCCTGGCCTCGATCTCCGCGGTGTCGCCCAGGCCGTCCAGCTCCTCGAACTGCGCGTCCAGCGAGGAGGCCGCCAGCTCCTGCTTGCCCATCGCCCGTGCCTCCTCGCGCCGCACCTTGTCCTCGAAACGGCTCAACTCGCTGGTCGGATCGAGGACGTTGATGTTCTTGACGGCGTCCATCATCGTGTTCTGCGCCTGGGCGGACTTCGCCCGTGCCACCAGCTCGTCGCGCTTCGAGGTCAGCTCGGTGAGCTTGCCCTTCATCTTGGTCAGCCCGTCCTTGAGGCCCGCGACCACCTCGCTCTGCGCGGCGATCGTCGGCTCGGCGGTCTTCGCCTCCTTCTCCGCCTGGAGCTGCCGCTGGAGGGCCACCTTGGCCAGCGAGTCGAACTTGTCGGCCTCCTCGCCCGCACCGCCCGCCCGCAGCTCGTCCGCCTTCCTGCTGGCCGCCATGGCTTTTCCGCCCCATTCGTGGGCGGCGTCGACGTCCTCGCGGTGGTCCTGTTCCAGCAGGCGCAGATTGCCGATGGTGGTGGCGACGGCCTCCTCCGCCTCGGTGATGTGGGCCGAGTAGTCGCGGATCAACTGGTCGAGCATCTTCTGCGGGTCCTCGGCCTGGTCGATGAGGGCGTTGATGTTGGCCTTGGCGAGCTGGGTGACGCGGCCGAGGATGGACTGCTTGGACATCGGGGCTCCTTGGGGGGTGGGGGGTGGGGGGTGCGTGGGTGTGTGGGTGTGTGGTCAGAACCGGCCGCCGCCGCCCCGCCGCTCCCGGGTGCCGCCGCCGCCGAAACTGCCGGGGCCACCGCCGGAACCGCCACCGGGACCGCCGCCCCCGAAACCGCCGTCCCCGAAACCGCCCCCGAAACCGCCGCCGTAACCTCCGCCACCCCGGCCCCCGTTGAGGAGGCCGCCGAGGATGATGCCGCCCAGGACCGCACCGTTCAGGCCACCGCCCCGGCCGCCGGAAATGCCGCCTCCGTCGTACGGGCCGCCGAATCCGCGCACGTCCTGCTCCGCCAGGTCCTGGGCCTGCCGGGCCAGCGCGTCCGCCTGCTGGGCCTCGGCCAGGGCGCCCTGGGCGTCGTCGCGCCCGGCCAGGTCGGCGGACTGCTCCAGCCGGCGCTGGGCCTCGGCGAGGCGGGTGCGCGCCTGGCTGCCGACGGCACCGCGGTGGGTGGTGATGTAGTCGGCGGCCGCGCCGATCGCGGACCGGGCGGTCAGCGTGGCCTGCCCGAGCAGGTCCCGGGCGCGCCGCGCGGAACTCTCCCGCTCCCGCGTCCCCGCCAGCGCCTCGTCGAGCGCGGCGTCCGCCTCCTCGACCCGGCGCAGCGCGTCGATCGGGTCGTACCGCCCCGCCCGCACCTCCTCCCGAACGTCGCGTACGACGGCCTCGGCACGCGCGATACGGCCCTGGAGGTCCGCGGTGCTCGTGCCCGGCGTCGTACCGCCGAGCAGCCCGCCGGCATCGGCGAGATCCGTCTCGGTCTCGGTCAGCGCACCCTCCAGCTGCCCGGCCGCCCGGGCCAGCTCGAGCGCCCTGCGCTCCACCGCGTCGACCAGGGTGCCCGCCTGGTCGACGGCCCCCTCGGCGGCGCGTACGAAGACGGCGGCCTGGCTGTTGTCCCCGGCCACCAGGGCCTGCCGGGCCTGGTTGAGGGCGGCCGTCGCGAAGACGAGGCGGTCCTTGGCCTGCTCGACGTGCCCGGCCACGGGGGCCGCGGCGGAGTCCGCGTAGCGGCCGGTCATCGCGGTGAGGGTGGCCTCGGCGGTGCTCGTACGGCCGGTCAGCTCCCGGAAGGAGACTTCCGCCGCCTCCACGGCGGCGGGCGCGTTGCGCTCCAGCTCGCGCAGCCGGTCGAAGTTCGCCGACTCCGCGTCGAGACGGGCATTGGCCTCCGCGCACCGGGCGAGGATCTCCTCCAGCATCCGCCGCTTGGTGGGATCGTCCTCGGGGAAGGCGTCGTCGAGCTGCTGACGGATGCGGAAGGCCGCGGTCAGCTCGCTCTTCGCGGCGGCGAGCGCCTCGCTGAACGGCCGCGCGGCCTCCTCGCCGAACTGGGCCGTCGCGAAGCCCAGCTCCTCCTCGCTGGTGCGTACCGCGTCATCGGTCCCGACGAGGGCCTTCCTGGCCCGGCCGTCGAGCTCGGGCAGCGGGGTGGGGGCGGGCGTGGCAGGTCCGGGCGGGCGGCCGGGACCGGGGGCGGCGCCGGCCCGGCGCTTCCTGCGGCCGAACGCGTAGACCGCGAGCGCTCCGCCGCCGCCGACCACGACGACGGGGAGCACCAGGTCGCCCGCGAAGCCCCGCTCGGTCTCGGCTCCCGAGTCCGGGTCCCGGGGGCCCGGGGTGATCGTCGGGGTGGGGACGGGGCTGCCGGAGAGGACGGCGGCGTACCCGTTCGCGGCACCGATGGCGGCGCCCGCCCAGTCGTTCTCACGCAGGGCGGGCTTCACGGCGGTACCGGAGACCTCGGCGAGCTGGGCGTCGGTGAGGCGGGACGCGTCGTCCACCGAATAGGCGAACTGCCGGTCGCGGGTGGCGATCGCCAGCAGGACGTCGTCACGGCCGAGTCCGTTGCGGGAAGCGGTGGCATCGGCCCAGCTCCTGGCGGTACGTCCGGAGAAGTCACGGACGTACACGACGAAGAGCTGGAGGCGGTGGGTGGCGTACAGCCGGTCGAGCGCCTCGGCGACTTCCCCGCGCGCGTTGCCGAGGGCACCGGCCCGGTCGGTGATCTGCCCGTCGGTGGAGAGGGGCCCGGGTTCCTCGGCGGGGACGGCACGCGGCACGGCGTGGACGGTCTGGGAGGCCTGTGCGCCCTGGGTGACCTGTGCGGCGTGGGTGACCTGGGCCCCGGGGAGGGACCAGACGGCGGCGACGGCACAGAGGGCGGCCGCGAGGGCGGCGGGCCGGGACCTGGCGGGACCGGATATCCGGGTACGACTCTCGGGAGGCGTCACATGGGGGAGGCTATGTCCGGTATGGGCGAGCCGCACCCCGGGTGGCCCCTGGGGGCTCCCGCACCTGCGGTGGGGCCGCCCCTCTCCCGGGCCCCACACCTCCCCGGCGGCTCAGTCCGCCCGCACTCGGCCCGCCCGCACGCGCTCCGGGGGACGTACCCTTCAGCGCTCCGACAGCCGGTCGACGAGCAGCTTCGCCTCCTGCTCGCTCAGCTCGATGCCGAACACCTCCGCCAGCACTCCGGGCACCTCCTGCGGCGCCAGCTCGCGGGTCTCCGGCGGCTGCCCCGTGTGGTGGCGGAAGGTCGAGTGCTTCAGCCCGTCCAGGACGTGCATCCGGTCGAGCCGCATGCGCTGGGCGAACAGCCGGTTGGTGAAGGGGGAGTGGGGGCTGGTCGCGATGTAGTGGTTGGCGGTGCGGAAGTCGACCGGGTACTGGGGGGTGAGCGTCGTGGTGTGCCGGACCATCCAGCCGTTCCCCTCGCGGTCGGTGTCCGGGTCCGTCGCGGGCTGGAGCAGGGCCCAGCCCCTCGCGCCCGGGGTGACCTCCTGGTGGCGGAGCCAGTACGTCCCGCTGTCCTGGCGGACCTCGACGCCCTCCGGTCCCTCCACCAGCTCCATCGGCTCCAGCATGCTCATGCCGAACCCGACGTCGCACAGCCAGCGCCGTCCGTCCTCGGACTCCACCACCAGCATCGCGTGCGTCTCCGGCAGCAGCTTGTCCGCAGGGGCACCCATCACGACCCGCCCCTGCACGGCGAAGAAGCGGTAGCCGAACGCCTCCAGGAGCGCCGCGAACAGGGTCACGTGCTCGTAGCAGTAACCACCGCCCCGGCCGGTGATCATCTTGGCCTGGAGGGAGGGGAGGTCGAGGGGGGCCTCGCCGTAGAGGTACGAGGCGAGGTTGTGCCAGCCCATGGACAGGACGTGCCCGCGATGCAGGGACCGGAGACTGGCCAGGGTGGGGGCGCGGTCCCCCTCGTACCCGATCCGGGAGAGATAGCTGCCGAGGTCGAGTTCTGCACTGCTCCACATGGTCATGCAGAGAGCAGCGCACCGGGCCCCGGAGCTATTCCGTCCGCACCGCGGTCACCTTCCCCCCGCCGCCGAGCCGCCCTCCCGCTCCGCCCGCTACTCCGTCCGCCGCCGGATCTTGTTGCCGAGCCAGACCAGCGGGTCGTACTTGCGGTCGACCGCCCTCTCCTTCAGCGGGATCAGCGCGTTGTCGGTGATCCGGATGTGCTCCGGGCAGACCTCCGTACAGCACTTGGTGATGTTGCAGTAGCCGAGTCCGTGCTCCTCCTGGGCGGTCCGTTTCCGGTCGAGCCCGACCTCCGCCGCCGCGTCCAGCGGATGCATGTCCAGCTCGGCGATCCGCATCAGGAAGCGCGGCCCGGCGAAGGACGCCTTGTTCTCCTCGTGGTCGCGCACCACGTGGCAGGTGTCCTGGCACAGGAAGCACTCGATGCACTTGCGGAACTCCTGCGACCGCTCCACGTCCACCTGCTGCATCCGGTACTCGCCCGCCGCGACCCCTTCCGGCGGCACGAACGCGGGCACCTCCCGGGCCTTCTCGTAGTTGAAGGACACGTCCGTCACCAGGTCCCGTATGACCGGGAAGGCGCGCAGCGGGGTCACGGTGATCGTGTCGGCGGGCGTGAAGGTCGACATGCGGGTCATGCACAGCAGCCGGGGGCGGCCGTTGATCTCCGCACTGCACGATCCGCACTTGCCCGCCTTGCAGTTCCAGCGGACGGCGAGGTCGGGCGCCTGGGTGGCCTGGAGGCGGTGGATGATGTCGAGGACGACCTCGCCCTCGTTCACCGCCACCTCGTAGTCCGCCAGGCCGCCGCCCTCCGGACTTCCGCGCCAGACCTTGAAATGGGCGACGTACTTGGCAGACGACGACGTGGTCACTCGTGCAGCTCCTCTTCGGCGAGGTACTTGACCAGCTCCTCCTTCTCGAAGAGGGCGAGCAGGTCCGGGCGGATGCGTTCGGTGGTCGTCCGCACCAGTTCGATCTGACCGCGCACCGGGTCGGTGGCGGCCAGACCGCCGGTCGGATCGGCCGGGCGGCAGAGCAGGTTCACCGGGCGCCACGCGGAGTCCATGGCGGGGAAGTCCTCCCGGGTGTGGCCGCCGCGGCTCTCGGTGCGCTCCAGGGCGGCCCGGGCGATGCACTCGCTGACCAGCAGCATGTTCCGCAGGTCCAGGGCGAGGTGCCAGCCCGGGTTGAACTGGCGGTGGCCCTCCACTCCGGCGCGCCGTGCCCGCACCCGCAGCTCGGCCAGCTTCTCCAGGGCCAGCGTCATCTCCGCCTCCCGGCGGATGATGCCGACCAGGTCGTTCATGGTCTGCTGGAGCTCCTGGTGGAGGGTGTACGGGTTCTCCGGCGGGCGGCCCGGAGTGACCGAGTCCTGCGCGGTGTCCTGTGCGCTGAAGGGGCCCTCCGCGCTGAACGGACGCAGGGCCTCCGCGGCGGCGGCGTCCACCTGGGCCTCCTCGACCTCCGGCCGGAGCGGCCCGGCGAGCCCGGCGGCGTACTGGGCGGCGTGGAGTCCGGCGCGGCGGCCGAAGACCAGGAGGTCGGAGAGGGAGTTGCCGCCGAGCCGGTTGGAGCCGTGCATGCCCCCCGCCACCTCCCCGGCCGCGAACAGTCCCGGCACCCCGCGTGTGGCGGCGGTGTCGGAGTCGACGGCGATGCCGCCCATCACGTAGTGACAGGTCGGGCCGACCTCCATCGCCTCCGCCGTGATGTCGACGTCCGCCAGCTCCTTGAACTGGTGGTACATCGAAGGGAGCCGGCGGCGGATCGTCTCCGCCGGCATCCGGGTGGACACATCCAGGTAGACGCCGCCGTGCGGGGTGCCGCGGCCGGCCTTGACCTCGGAGTTGATGGCGCGGGCGACCTCGTCGCGGGGAAGCAGCTCGGGCGGCCGACGGTTGTTGTCCGGGTCCTCGTACCAGCGGTCGCCCTCCGCCTCGGACTCCGCGTACTTCTCCTTGAAGACGTCGGGGACGTAGTCGAACATGAACCGCTTGCCGTCGGAGTTGCGCAGCACCCCGCCGTCGCCGCGCACCGACTCGGTGACCAGGATCCCCTTCACGGACGGGGGCCAGACCATTCCCGTCGGATGGAACTGCACGAACTCCATGTTCAGCAGCGGCGCCCCCGCGAGCAGGGCCAGCGCGTGTCCGTCCCCGGTGTACTCCCACGAGTTCGACGTCACCTTGAAGGACTTGCCGATGCCGCCCGTGGCGAGCACGACGGCGGGGGCCCGCAGGATGAAGAAGCGGCCCGACTCGCGCTCGTAGCAGAAGGTCCCCGAGACGCGGTCACCGTCCTTGAGCACCCGCGTCACGGTGCACTCCTGGAAGACCTTCAGCCGCGACTCGTAGTCGCCGGTGGCCGCGAAGTCCTCCTGCTGGAGCTGCACGATCTTCTGCTGGAGCGTACGGATCAGCTCCAGGCCCGTACGGTCGCCGACGTGGGCGAGGCGCGGGTACTCGTGCCCGCCGAAGTTGCGCTGGGAGATGCGGCCGTCGGGGGTGCGGTCGAAGAGGGCGCCCCAGGTCTCCAGCTCCCACACCCGGTCCGGGGCCTCACGGGCGTGCAGCTCCGCCATCCTCCACTGGTTGAGGAACTTGCCGCCGCGCATGGTGTCGCGGAAGTGCACCTGCCAGTTGTCGCCCGCGTTGGCGTTGCCCATGGAGGCCGCGATGCCGCCCTCGGCCATCACCGTGTGGGCCTTGCCGAACAGCGACTTGCAGATCACCGCGGTACGGGCGCCCTGCTCGCGGGCCTCGATCGCCGCGCGCAGCCCGGCGCCGCCCGCGCCGACCACGACGACGTCCCAGTCCTGCCGTTCCAGTTGCGTCATCAGAAGAACCTCGGGTCGTCGAAAGCGCCGGACGCGATCAGGTACACGTAGAAGTCGGCGAGCGCCACGCTGATCAACGACGCCCAGGCGAGCAGCATGTGACGGTCATTCAGCTTGCCGACCCAGCCCCAGAGGCGATAGCGCACCGGGTGCTTGGAGAAGTGCTTGAGGCGGCCGCCGATGATGTGCCGGCAGGAGTGGCAGGAGAGGGTGTACACCCAGATCAAGGTGATGTTGAGCAGGAAGACCAGGGTGCCGAGACCCATGTGGCCCCACTCGTAGTCCTGGTCCCGGAAGGCCAGGACGGTGTCGTAGGTGAGGATTCCGGCGACCGGCAGCGCCGCATAGAAGAAGTAGCGGTGGATGTTCTGCAGGACGAGCGGGAAGCGGGTCTCGCCGCTGTACTTCTTGTGCGGCTCGGCGACCGCACAGGCCGGGGGCGAGGCCCAGAAGCCCCGGTAGTAGGCCTTGCGGTAGTAGTAGCAGGTCAGCCGGAAGCCGAGCGGGAAGATCAGGACCAGCAGGGCGGGGGAGAGGCCCCACCAGCTACCGAAGATCTCCCAGTTGGGGCCGCCCTTCATCGGGACGCAGTTCTCCGCCAGGCACGGCGAGTAGAACGGCGAGACGTACGGGGCCGCGTAGTAGTCCGAATTCGAGAAGGCGCGCCAGGTCGAGTAGACGACGAAGGCGAGGAGCCCGGCGGCGGTGAGGGCGGGCGAGAGCCACCAGCGGTCGGTACGGAGGTGGCGGGCGGGGATGGCGGCACGGGTGGGGCCGTGCACGCCGGTGCCGGTGCCGGTGCCGGTGCCGTTGCTTGCGGCGCGGGGAGAGGGGTCGGTGCCTGTGGCCAACGTGGGCTCCAGCGGGACGGGGGTCGGAGGGGGTGGGTGCGGGTGCGCTTTCAGGGGTGCGGGGCTGTGTCTTTGTGCGGCTGCGCCGCGTGGGCGCGGGCGGCTGAGGTGCGCCCCGTCAGGGGCGCGGGGCTGTGTCACTGTGCGGCTCCGCCGCGTGGGCGCGGCCTGCCACTCCGTGCCCCTTTAGGGGCGCGGGGAACTGCGCGGCCAGCCACGTACGAGCCGCACATGGCCTCTGGCGGTGGCCGGGCTGCCACCTCGGGGTCCGGGGCGGAGCCCCGGTTTCGGGGAGGGGCGGGGGGGGGGGAGGCCCCGCGCAGCGGACCACCCCGGGGACGGAGCGGGACCCTGGCGCGGGGGCCGGGGGGGGGCGGGGCGGGGCG
>NZ_JBHXRV010000063.1:0-45157 GCF_042716745.1 Streptomyces sp. NPDC058663 | reverse complement strand
AGGAAGGCGCACTGCCCCCGGGAGACCACACCCGCCAGGTCAGGTTCCTTCTCACCGTCCTCAACGGCCTCTCCGTCGAACGCGCCCTGCCCACCGGCGAATCCGTCCTCGCCGCCGAGACCGAAACCCTCAACGCCGCCGTCGACCACATCCTCACCACCGGCCCCGTACCACCCGCCGGACCGCCCCGCCCGTGAACCGGACCAACCACCCCACCGCACCGGTCCCCCACTGCGAAGAATTACCTCTTCGGTCGGCTCGACGTCGTCGCGCAGGCAGCCCGACTGCTGGGCGCGGGTGATGAGCGCGCCGATGGCGGGGTGGAGGCGTTCGAGGGGGGCTGCCAGCAGGTCCCTGCCGTGTGCGCCACCCAGCAGGGCTTCGCGCAGCCCTCGGGTCCTGGCGAAGTGCTACGCACTCATGGAGGAGAAGAGCACGAGGGACTCCCGGGGGCCCGCCCGGACAGTGCGGTCCTCCGTCGGCGTCACCATGCGCTGCACTTCGCTCGAAGAGGGCGTCGCACTTCGCTCGCGAAGACGGCGTCGCTGAGTTCCTCGCGGTCGGCAGAGCGGCGCGGCGCGCGGACCGCGAAACCGCACCGCTCGCCCCCGTCACGTCTGCGGCGGAGTCCTCGCACCCCGCACATGCTGAGATCCAATTAGACCGTGGGGGGAGGGTCGCAGTGGCACCTGCCCTGTGCGTCACAGTAGACGAACGGCTTCCCCTGCTCAGCGCACTTGTCGAAGCAGTCTTGGAAGTTGCAGTACCCGTCGCGGGTGCAGTTGGCGGCAGGGGCGGGTGTGGAGACGGCAAGGGCGGGGGCGCCGGTGAGGATCCCGCTGAACGAGAGGAATCCCAGGAGTGCGACGGTGGCGGCCATACGGCGCATGACGTTCCCTTTCTGGCGGAGGTGACGGCTCGGAGGCCGCGGGTCCCCACAAGGTGTTGCCCCGGGCCGTGCCCCCGAGTGCCTCACCACCCGTTTGCAGGACAAGCGAACGGACGAGCCGATCACGCACCGATGTAGCCGGCCTGCCTCGTAGGCACCCAACTCCCATGCGGGGCAGGCGAACGCCCGACGGCCGGGTGCCTGACGCTTGCGGATGCACGGCGGCGTGCGGGGCGTGAGGCCCCTCTCGTTAACCTTTGCCTCGTTACCGTCCTGTCCGGATACGTTCGAGGCGCTCGGGGAAGGGGAAAAGCCCGAGGATGCACGATGTACGTGAGAGTGCCGCAGCGGCTCTGCGGCGGGTGAAGTGGCTCCGGGACCCCATGGTCGTTCAGGCGCTGCGCTCGGCCGCCGCGGCGTCGATCGCCTATGTGATCGCGGTGCGGCTGACCCCCGACAAGTCGGCGGCGCCGCTCACCGCGCCCCTCACCGCTCTGCTGGTCGTCCAGGTCACCTTGTACGCGACGCTCAAGATGAGCATCCGCAGGGTGAACGCCGTGGTGGCCGGTGTCCTGGTCGCCATCGCCTTCAGCCAGCTGGTCGGACTGAGCTGGTGGAGTCTGGCGCTGGTGATCGTCGCGGCGTTGGCCGTCGGACACCTGGTGCGGGTGCACGAGTTCGTGGCCGAGGTGGCGATCAGCGCGATGCTGGTGCTCGGCGTGACCGCGCACGGGGCCCTGGCATGGGCGCGGGTCGTGGAGACGCTGATCGGTGCGATCGTCGGTCTCGCCTTCAACTTCGTGCTCGCGCCCCCGGTGTGGGTGGAGCAGGCGGGCGAGTCGATCGAGAGACTGGCCAGGCGGGTGCGGCAGCTGATGCTGAGGATGGGCGAGGAGGCCGCGGGCAGCACGGCGTTCCACGAGGCGGCGGCCCGGCTGCACGAGGCCCGCCGCCTCGACCACGAGATCGGCGAGGTGGACGAGGACCTCCGGCAGGCCGAGGACAGTCTGCGGCTCAACCCCCGCGTGCGCGAGGGGCTGTTGCACCGGGTGGTGCTGCGTTCCGGCCTGGACACTCTGGAGATCTGCACGGTGGTCATGCGGGTGCTGGCCCGCACTTTCACCGACCTCGCGAAGGAACGGGAACCGGAGCCGCTGTTCCCGCCCGAGACGGGTGCCACGATCGAGCAGCTCCTGTCCGAGATCGCCGACGCCGTGGTCAGCTTCGCGGTACTGGTCACCACCAGCGCCAGCGATGACGCCGAGTCCGCCGAGGAGCGGCTCTCCGCCGAGCTGCGGCAGGCCGCGGTCACCCGGGACAAGCTGGCCGGACTGCTCCTCGACGACGTCCGGCGCGACCCGCGGCAGTGGCAGTTGCAGGGCGCGGTGCTGACCGAGGTCAACCGCATGATCGACGAGATGGACACCGAGCACCGTTCGCGCCGGCTCCTGGAGGAACTGGACCGGCACACGCGTGAGCAGCGTGAACGCATGCCGCGGCTGACCGGGTTCCGCGACCGGATGAGGTCCCGGCGGCGGAAGTGGAACCGGGACGGGGCCGCGCGGCGTACTCGTTGAGGACGACGGAGGCCGCCCCGGCCGGGTGCAGATCGGGCGACCACCGCAGGACGAGCAGGAGCCGGAAGCAGGGGGCGCAGGAATGACCGAACTGAGCGTGCGGATCGATGGGAACCGGCTGTTGCTGCCAGGCGGTGCGTCGGTGCGCTTCATCCGGACCCTGCGGCTGCCCGAGACGGGCACCCATCCGCTGCCACCGGGGCTCGGCGAGTTCCCGGTCCGCCGGATCGCCGACTACGCCGACACCGTGCCCGAGGCGTGGCGGGCACGCGGCGGTGTGATGCTGCCGGTGTATCTGCGCGAGGCGATGTGGCTGAGTTTCGCCGGTACCAGGGAGCCGGCCGCGCTCCAGGTCGGGGTCGGCAAGGTGTGCGCGGTCTCCGGTAAGCCGTGGTGCGGCCGGCTCTCACGCGATCCGCAGAACTACGTCGTGCTGCCGCGCCAGCCCTGGTTGGACGGCATCAACTCCGGGACGGGCACGGTCCGTCAGTTCGTCGCCGTGCCGCTCGGCATGGGGGCGACGGTCGAGGGCCAGGTCACCGGTGAGGAGGTGTGGGGCGGGGTCCAGTTGCAGACCTTCACGCTGAACGACGCCGAGCTGGCGCGCTGGCGGGAGGAGGAACGACGCCGTGCCGAACTCGCGCGCCGTGCGGCGCGGTCAAGCGGTGCCTACGGCGCGCCGATGGCGATGGCCGCCCCGGCCGCCTTCGGTGCCGCCCCGGCCGCTCCCAGCGCGGCCCCGGTGGCACCGGCCATGGGACTCGGCGTCGGGGGGACCATGCGCCAGGAGGTCTACCGTGACGAGCGGCCGCCGTCGGACTGGGCCGAGCGGCCGGCGGGCCGGGTCTTTGTGCATCTGGTGACGCCGCCGGAGTGGCGCCGCATCACCGGCGAGGCCCCGCCGCCCTCCCCGGTGGACCGGGCCGCGTACACGCGCGCGGGCCTGCCCTGGTACGACTACTACGACCAGGACGCCCACGACCTGTCGCCCGCCGAACCGCTCCAGGACGTCAAGCCGGTCGGCGACTGGATCGGGGACGACCACGAGCCGTGGCATGCGCCCGCACCGCAGCAGGTCCGGCCGCTCAAGGACGCACAGGGCGAGCCGGTGGAGGACGGAGACTGGTAGGCCAGGGGCCGGCGCTCGCCGCCGGGCGCGCCGGCAGGCCCCGCGCTCGCCGCCGGGTGGCGATCCACGGGTGACATGGTCGTGCGCAGCGTGGACCTGCTCGACCAGTTCGATTCCTTCGCCGACGTCGCCAGGATCGCGCCGCGCCCGCTGCTCATGATTGCCGGCACCGAGGCGGTGACCCGTGGGTTCTCGGAGAAGGCGGTCGCCGGCAGCCCCGGGGATGCCGAGCTGTTCCTCGTCGAGGGCGCCACCCACGTCGACCTGTACGACCGCGACCCGTACGTGACTGCTGCCGTCGCGAAGCTGGTCGAGTTCTTCAGCAAGCACCTCGCCTGAGTCGGCACGGCCGGGGCGTCCGGGGGAGACCTCGTCCGGGCGTGGGGGAGAGGCCCCGGTCAGGGCGGGGTGCCCCGGACAAGGGCCGGGCTCTGGAACGGCGCGAAGACACTGGTCGCAGCCACTCGCCGAGGGGCACCGTCTCGGCGCTGCACGTCGGCTACATGGACACCGAGATGGCCGCCGACGTGCCCGCCGATCAGAAGACCGCCGCCGCCGATGCCGCGGCCCACGCTCTGCGCGGCATCGAGACCGGCCTGCCCGAGATCCTCGCCGACGAGACCAGCCGGTACGTCAAGCAGAGCCTGTCCGCAGCACTCCAGCCGGTCGCGAGCTGACGCTCCCCCTCGGCCCCGGCGCGGACGCCGGTGTCCGCAGGTCGTGTAACGCATGAACTGAACTGACGGGAGAGCTGATCTCCGCCCCGTGACCGACATCAACGGTCACAGCGGAACACCGTGAGGGCCGCCTTCGAGGAGGTGCACAGCACAGCGGCGCGACTACGTGCGACTCGGGCACTTCGATTCCGTCATGTCCGCGCAGCCGGCGCCGCCGGGGGCGGCGCCGGCCAACTGTCACTCCGGGATTACCTCGACACGTTCGCCGTTGCGGAGGTACTCCGGCAGATACTGCTGCTCCGGTGCGAGGGGGAAGCCGAAGTCGTGTGCCAGGCTCGCCATCGCCAGCGGACCCAGTGCGACGCGGGCGCGCGGGGCCGTGGAAGCGCCCCAGTAGGCCGCATGCCCGGTGAGAGCCTCGTCGAGCGTCTTGGCGAAAGCCTCGGGATCACGGGCGAGCAGCCGGTGGAGGAGGGCCACCGGCTGGTACTCGACAGCGTCGACGAACTCCACCGGCGCGTGGCTCAGCGCGTCGCCGTAGGACGTCTGCATCGCCGCGGACAGCTTTCCCACCACCTCGTCCATGGAGCTGTCGGGCCGCACGTACGTCTGCAGGGCGTCGATCCAGTGCAGCAGGTACGCGTCGGCGCAGCCGTCCTGGCGCAGTACCTCCATCGGAACCCGGGCCAGACGCTGGATCCGCGACTGCTGACGACAGATCACGGCGAGGTAGAAGGCATCGAGCCAAGCGCGGGCGTCGGCGGGCGGCTGCGCCGGGAAGGCGGGCAGCGGACGCTCCAGGTTCTCGCCGAGCGCGCAGGTCTGTGGCTCGGAGCCGGTGAACAGCGCGGAGCCGAGCTGCACCGCGGTGGCCCAGGCGTCCCAGGTCTCGACCGTCGAGGCGCGGGGGTCCTGGGCGCAGTGCGCATGCGCCAACTCCACGAGCTGCGTGAAGGCCGCGTGGAGCCCGGTCGTCTCCTGCGGTAGCCGGTCGAGCGCTTCGCCCGCAGCGCTCAGCAGCCGGGGCACGTCAGCGGCTGCCGGTGCAGTGCTGCGAGTGATCCGTCCGGCCTCGTCGAGGCGGACGAGGGTGCGCAGTCGCGCCATCAGCTCCGGCGGTGGCTGCAGGGAGAAGGTCCTGCTTTGTTCGTCGAAGCGCGTGAGGCAGGTCAGCCGGCCCTCGTGCCACCAGTACACGCGCGGGGACAGTGAGCCCGGCCCGTCCTCGTACGCGCCGAGCGCGTAGGCGGCAAGGGAGTTGATCGCCTCGGCCACCGTCGCGTCGGCGAGCGGGTGGTAGGCGAGCAGGTGCCGGGTGGGGACGACGACCAGTGCGCCGGCCTGCGGCAGGCTCGCGCCGGTGAGCCGGTGGTGCAGCTGTGACAGGTACAGCGCCTTGCTCGCGACGAACGGTGAGTCACCGTAGACGGACTGGAGGACCGCACCCCCTTCGAGGGGTATCTCCTCGTGCTCGACGGGCACGTCCATCAGATTGCTGCGCGCGGCGTCGGCCAACGCCTGCGGGTCACCCACTCGTTCGACGTCCTGGTCGGTGAGCATCCGAACGGATCGAGGCCGGTCGAGGGCGTAGGCGAAGACCAGATCATCGGCGATCAGGCGCGCGTAACCCAGGGCGGCGCCTGCCTCGGGGGTAAGGGCGTTGTGCGGCAGCAGCCGGGCGTGCACGCCGTGCAGCAGTTCCTGCGCGCTTTCCCCGCCGCCGGCATCCTCGCGCAGATGTGCGGCCTGCTCGCCGGTGAGCAGGGGCAGTTCGGGATCGGGTGTGTGGTTCGGACCGTGCTGTTCCATCTGGCCGACCCTACACATGGCCTTTACGCGCCCGCTCGTGTGCCGATCCCCGTCGACGGTGAACGGGTCGTCGTGCTGGGCCGCTACGGCCCGGTCAACAAGGCTACGGACAAGTCGATGGACATGCGCGTCGCGCACTGCTTCGTCGTGCGCGGCGGGAAGGCCGTGCGCTTCGAGCAGGTCATGCGCTTCCGGCAGACCGTGCGCTTCGAGCAGATCGTGCGCTTTGAGCAGATCGTCGACTCCGCCGGAATCCGCGCGGCCACGACCGCCTGACATCGCCGTTCACCCGCGGGGTCACCTGTTCAGCACGGCAGCGAGCCCGCCCGTATCCGTCGGCCCGCTCGCCACTTCGGCGATGGGGCGCCTCCTCTCGTGGCTGCTGCTTCCCTGCTGCTTTCCTGCTTCTTCCCGGCGAAGCGTTCCGCGAGCCCTCCTACGGGAACTGCTTCTCCTCACGGCCGATGTCGTCGATCGGGCCGAGGATCGTCCAGCCGGGCCCGAGGGGGCGGGTGGAGCGGAAGCCGTGGGCGTCCGCGTACTCCTCGGCCTCCTCCGCGGTGTCCTCGGGAGCACGCATGATCGTGTAGCGCGGGGGGTCCTCGTGGTAGAAGCGGTAGAACGTGCGGCCCTCGTCCTTGGACTGGTAGAGGATCACGCTGACGCCCCGGAGGGCGTCGTACACCTTCTGGTCGCGCAGGGGCGTCGTCGTGCAGGTGTCGGAGGGGCGGCCGGGCTCGCGCACGCAGGTCCGGTACTGGCTCCAGTCGATGCGTTCGGCGCGGGGGTGTTCCGCGATCAGCTTCCGCATCCGGGCGTCGGCCCTGGCGAAGGCGTCCTCGCGGCGGTCGTACTCCTGCTGCAGCCGGTTGAAGCGCTGCTCGTCGAACCCGCTGCCGAAGTGGGCTTCCAGGCCCGCGAGGACGGCGACCCGCCAGACCAGGTACCCGGCCGTCACGACGAGCAGCGTGACGACCAGGACCCGGCCCGGTGAGCGCCTGTTCGGCATCAGGTCGGTGAGGTCAGAACGTGCCGCTGATGGGGATCTCGATGTCCGCCTGCGCGATCGGCGGGGGGTACTTCCCGTCGAACCGGTCATAGTGCTGGAGCGTAAACCAGTCGATGAACCCGTACTCCGTGATCTCGTCGTCCGGGTCGAGACCGAAGTGGTCGTAGGAGTGGAAGACGAGCTTGCCGGAGAAGGAGTTGTCCTCGACCTTGTAGTCCTTCAGCGCGATCGTGTGGCCGTGGAACTGGTGGATCGCGATGGAGAGGGCGCGCTGGTTGGCGTCCCAGAGCGAGAAGTCGTACACCGGGTACTTCACGTCCTGGCGGAGGAACTCCTGGAAGAGGAAGTTCTTCGACAGGTCCTCCTGGACATTGAGCTGATCGGTGCGGCCCTTGTTGTCGACGAGGGACTGCTTGATGATCTGGCTGGCCTTGTCGGTGTACGTCTTCTCCTGCGGCGAGGCACCGACGGCGCGGGAGAGGGCCGTGCCGGAGCCGCGGTACAGGTAGCGGCCGGGGTCGAAGTTGTCGTCGACGGTGACCGTGCCCGCGCTCTGGCCGCCGCGGCCGTAGCGGAAGGCGTCGCGGAGGTCGTCGACGGACTGGGCGTAGTCGGCGTCGGCGCCGAGCTTGCCGAAGTTCATGATGTCGTTGAACTCGGCCCACATCAAGGACTCGGGCGTGATGCGGGCGACCCAGAACGCCCAGCCGAGGTCGGTGAGTTCGTCGAAGTTGTAGTCGTTGAAGGTGAGGTCGTCGGCGACGCGCGGATCGGCCGGGACAGGCGGGTGCTGGGGGTCGGGGGCCTTGCGGCGGCCCTCGCGGAAGGCTGATTGATGGATCAGCAGGTCGGTCGGGGGCAGGTCGCCCGGGTCACCCGGCTCTCCGCCGCCGGGGCCGTCGGAGAGGATTCGCTTGCCGGGGGCCGTGGGGCCTGCCTTGTCGAAGGCGTGGCTGTCGAGGACGACGTACTTGGCGGAGCCGTCGGCGGTGGCCGTGATCGTGTTGCCGCTGCGCTGCTGCCCCGACTGCTTGACGAGGTGGCGGGCCTTCTCGTCGTAGCGGTAGAGGGCCGGTGCGGTGCCCTCCGTACGGTCGGGGTCGAGGCGGAAGGTGAGCCTTGCGGCGCTGTCCGCGGGGGCGGAGACCTGGAAGCCGCCGAGGTAGCCCGGAGTGGACCCCGGGAACTCCCTTTGGGCGGCGGGGAGTTCGGCGACCTGGAAGCCGCCGACCTGTTTGGCGCGCAGGCCCTTGAGCGTGGCCTCGGCGGCGGTGGTGCCGCCGTCCGCGCGGCGGGTCACGTCGAAGGCGGAGTTCTTGGCGCGGGGGGAGGCGTTGAGCCTCATCTCCTCGCCGTCCTGGACGCCGTCGCCGTCGGTGTCGGTCTTGGTGGGCTCCGTGCGGAGCTTCAGCTCGCGGGCGTCCGTCAGGCCGTCCTGGTCGGTGTCGGCGCGGGTGGGCGTGGTGCGGAGGTTGAGCTCGCGGGCGGACGTGAGGCCGTCCTTGTCGGGGTCCTCGGCGCCGTCCTTGGTGCCGTCGCCGTCGGTGTCGGCCTTGAGCGGGCTGCTGAAGCGGTAGCCGAGCTCGGCGAAGTCGGAGAGGCCGTCGCCGTCGGTGTCCTCGGACTTGGGGTCGAGCTTGGCGCGCACCTCCAGGTCGTCGGGGAGGCGGTCGCCGTCGGTGTCCTTCGTCGGCGAGATGCCGTGCTTGGCGAAGGACGCCCAGGTCGGGGTGTCGGTCTCGGCGCCGGGCTCGGCGCGGTACCAGACGGTCTCGGTCCTGCCCGGCTGGAGGGTGTTCGTGGGGCCGACGCCCTGGAGCGTCGTGCGCGCGTCCTGGGGGGCGGCGAGCTTCGCGGCTGCGGTCTCCGTGATGCGGTCGGAGAGTTCGAAGGTCAGCGACCATTTGGAGACGGGGTGATCGGAGACGTTCTCGAGTTGGAGCCGGGCGACGTACGAGCCCTCCGTCGCTCTGCCGCGTAGGGCGGCCGGGACCTGGCTCCACGCCGCGTCGCCGGGGGCGACCTGGCGGTAGGAGACGTCGACCGTGTTGTCGCTGTACAGCGTTGCCCCGTCGGCGGCCGCGGCGTCGCCGGGGGATCCCGCGACGGCGGGCACGGCCGTGCCGAGGAGAAGGAGTAAGGCCGCGCCGAGGGGCACGGTGGCGCTTCTGTTCATGGGGCCTCCCATGTCTGAAGACATGCCTGATGTCCCGTAGCTGCCTTTGTGTCACGGCAGTTCGGAGTCAAACGGGGAAGCTAGCAGAGATGGGGGATGGCCCCCAAGGTGTGGTGGAGGCGGAATCGAGGTGTTGGGGAGATTGGTAAGCCCTGTTCCGCTTGTGTTCTTGCTCTGGCTGGGCACCAGCCTGGCGACCGAGGAGGAGCTCGCGGCCAACGGCGGTGACGTGCTCCTCCCGAGCAATCCGACCTTCGAGTCGTACACACGTGGTCCTGTCCGGCGGCTTGGTCACCGTGGTGGGCACGGTGCGCGCCTGAGCGTGTGCGGCCAGGCCGGCCCTCGGTGGGGGTAGGAGGTGGTGAGCGGGTGACCTGTGCTGGAGGGCTTGCGCTGCTTCGAATTACTGTGGGTCTCCGGCAGGGGCAGCCTTGGTGGCACTTTGTGTCGCGGTGTCGGGATCGATGCCTCGGTGCCGCAGCCGCGTGCGGACCCCCTCCCACCGCTCAGCGGGCAACTCCCACCCGACCGCCGATCCGGTGTCACTCGCCGAGAAGGAGATACCTGATCCCGTCGGCCCCCAGATCTCCGCTGAGATGGTGTGGGGCACGAGGGTGATGAACCATTCGCGCTGCCGTTCGTCCGCCAGGTCCAGGACAACGGCGGTCTCCCCTTCCCGAGCGCCCGTCGCACCGGCAATGGCGGTGAGGGCGGCCTGGGCAACCGCAGGCCAGGGGAGGTCAGAAATGAGATCAATGTCCGTCGAAGTCGCGTCAGGTGCCACCTCCCGGATGACCTCTTCCAGCACCGTGTGCGCTGTTTCGGGGGCAGTGCCTTCCAGGAGGGAGAGGTGAAGCGGACGTAGTCCCTGGCCCTCGCGGCCGCCAAAGGACCGTGCGAACTCGGTGAGCGCGCGCGAGAGTGCGTGTGTGGCGGACATCGTGCCGGTGTCTCCTCCGGTGAGGTTTTGCGCTGCTTGCTACGTGAATTGCCAGTGTGCGGCGGCGCGCTGGGGGGTGGCGTGGGGGAGGGGTGGCCAGAGAGCCCGGTGGTGGCTGTTGCCGATGGTCGGCGGGCCGGTGCACACGGCAGCCGACTACCCCGCACACCCGAACGTGTCCTGTACGGAAGGCTTCGTTCACGGGGGTGGGTTCTGGCTCAACGTTCTCCGGAGCGATCGCGGGAAGTGAGCTGCTTGCGGCATCACGCCGCCTTTGCCGAGGGTGACAGACCATCCTGGGCCTGCCGGATGCGCTGGACGAACATGCGGGTGACAGAGTTCAGGATCCTGGCATCGGCTGCGGCCGGACCATCCGTGTTGATGTTCACGTAGGCGTACACGGAGTCCACCCGGAGGTTGATCGAGGTACTGCAGTGCTTCTTGCCCAGGCAGTAGGAGGCCGTGAACGCTGCGTCCACGTCCGGGATCTGTGCAGGCCCGAATTGGGCGCCTGCCATCTGGGACTTCTTCTGCGTGTACCTGTCGATGGCCTGGGCCCGGGTCTGGAAGGACTGGATTCCGAACCCGACAACGCCTTCGAGATCGGTCGCAGCGTAACCCTGGGCGGCCAAGGCCAACATGCCGCCGTCTTCGACGTGAGCCCCCTGGACACGAAGCGTGCCGGATTTCTCCCAGCCCGGCGGGACATCAGTCAAGTCCGGTAGCGCCGCCCGTACTTGTGCCTGTCCCAGGAGTCTGGTGGTTTGTGCCGAAGGCGTGTCGCTCGGGGCGGGGCTGTGCTCCCCGGCGTCCGCCCCGGAACCGCACCCGAACAGGAACGCAACCATGGCAACCCAGCAAAGATCCTGAACTGTCCTCCTGGTCCGCAGCACTGTTCCCCCTCCGGCGGTAAGCGTTGAGCCCGACGATCTTATGAGTTCCTCCGCGTGTTGCTCACGCGCGGCAGTCGTACGCGGGTGGCAGCGCTGCGCGCCAGGCGGAAAGCCGACGTCCACGGAGGTAGGACACCACTTCCGTCGGTGCGCTCGACCAGCCTGGGTCGTCCCACTTGTCTCGGGACGCGCCGGCTCTCCACCGGGATCGGCCGCGACACGCACTCACGGTCATCGTCGGACCCTGCCCTGGCACGTAGCAGTCGTCGACGAACACATCAGGACGGGCTCGGGCTCGGGGACGTGGCCACGGCCCACGGCGGCCAACCTCGCGCCCCGGCACCGGTCACCGCGGCACCTGGTCCCTCAGACCTACATTTTCTGGCAGGTGACCTTGGCGCCGTGGTACGGGAAGGTGACGGTGTCGCCCTTCCATCCCACGCTCCACGGCGACAGCTTCTCGCCACCGCCTTCGCCGAACTCCATGCCCATCAGCTCTTTCGTCTCTCCGGGCACACCGCTGACGTGGTACGGGCCGTCGTCGCCCTTGACCTCCAGCTTCCCGCCGGAGAGCTGCCACGTCCCGGAGCTGCCGTCGCGGCCGCCGTCGCTCACCCGGTAGGTCCCGTCTCCGACGGCCACCGTCGCGGAGATGCCGCGGCCGCCCGCGGCGATCGTGCAGTCCCACGTACCCTTCGCGGCGTCCTCCAGGGACTGTCCCGCGGCGCAGGCGACCACGCTGAGTGCCAGCGGCACCCCCACCGCTCCGACCGCCACCCACTTCGCCCAGCGCTTCATCGTCCCGTTCCCCCACGGTCGTTCTGTCTGTTCTTCAGGCGAGCCGGACCCTACCTGAAATTGATCAAGAAAAGCGAAGCCGGCCGGTGAAGAAGCAACGAGTGGAGACCAGGCACCCAGGGGCGTTGGGAACAGCGCCGTCGGAAGGACCTGCGTCCTCGCCCCACCGACCAGGCCATCGACCTCGACCGCACCAACTCGTCACCACGGGGGCGCAGGAGACGTTCGTGAAGGGGGCTGCTCCCTACGCAGACGGGCCGAGGGCGCCTGGCATGATATGGGCCGCATGGGCGGGAACTGGCCAAGCCTGCCCGCGTGCTTCCGCTGCCGTTCCTTGTTTTCTACCCTGGGTGACAGACGTCGGGCTACGCCCGCACTCATCGGCTCCCAGCCCCCGGGCCGCAACACCCCGCTGAGGCCAGCTGGAGCCGCTGCCATCCTGTGCGCGGACCCAGCCCCGCCCTCACCGCGGGCCGGGGCACCTCCCGCTGTCCCGTGCCTGCACGCGAGGGCATTTGCGCGAGGCACAGGCCCACCGGAGGGCCCTCGCGCCCGGCCGCCGCCGCAGCGAACCCGGCGGCGGCCGGAATCCGCCCTCAGCTGCAGCCACCACCCGGCCCCACTTCGCAACACGGCGTCAACCTGCGCGGCACCAGGCGTACATGCCACTCTCCGGTATGGCTGTTCCGGTACGGCTGCCGCCACCCCGGGGCAGGTAACCGCACACCGGCAACGGGTACGTGCTGCGCGGTGTCCCGGCCCCCTCCTGCAAGGGCCGGGACACCGCAGCCCGGTTTCTGCACTCCCGCCGCCCCGTCCTACCGGGCTGGGGGCGGGAGTTGCCGGCTGATTTCGAGAGCCTGGCGCAGGGCGAGGAGGGAGGGAAGGTCGGCGTCCTCGGTGAACTTCTCCAGCAGCACCGCGATCCGGTGCTCGTGCCCCTCCCGGACGGCGATCACGATTTCCTCGATCGCCCTGTGCCGGCGCTGTGAGGGCAGAGCATGCATCCCAAGACCTCCTTGCGCCAGGGCGGCGGCCGGGGGCGGCCACCGCTTTTACCTTCCTCCCCTTCGCGACTCCCTGACCGTGCCCGTCGGGAGAATCCGGCAATTCCCCTCACAGCGTCATGGAATTACAGCCTCCGCGTCTCGCCCGGGTGTCCGGCGACGTCGCGCCACCGTTACGCGGCCGGAAGACGCAGCGCTCCCGTGCTGCGGGGCCGGTGGGGCGGGGTGGTCTGCGGGTAATCGCTCCGCTACAGGCCCGCAGGCGGGGTGCTGCGCTGCGCGGAGCGGACCCTCACTGGGGGGTTTCGCGGATCGGTCAACCGTAGGGGTGGCGCCGGGGCCGGATTTGGTTACTGCAGTCGGGCACCCCCGCCGGCCCTCTGTCGGCCTGCCCCGCTGCATCATCGTTCCCGCACGAAGGCCCGTTCTGGGTGTGAGGCGCAATCTGCGGCCCTGTCCCCGGCCCAGCAGACGGGTGGGCGCTGTCGCACCGCGACGGCTCCCGCCCGTTCCTGGCCCCGCGAACTGCCGGCCGGTGCGCATGAGCCGCACTATCCCGGATCTCTTGCGAACCCGGCACGGTGCAGAGAAATGCGCCGTTCCCCACCAAGGGGTCTCGAAACACCAATCCTGGCGAAAGCTGCTGAATACCAAAAAAACGGCTAAGAGTAACCTTTTGGAATTTAAGGCCAAAGATTGAGGGATCAGTCTATTTAAAGACAATTAAGTATTCTTGGGGCGCGGAGCGTGGTGGGTGTGCCTACGTTGATACCTGTCAGCCGGGGATTTTCCCCGGCGGCAAAACGAAGGATGTATCCCATGCGCTTCCTGCGCACTACGGCCACCGCACGGACCTTCCTGATCGCTTCGATCGCCGTCGCCGGCCTGACCTTCACTCCGGCTCTCGCTTCCGCCCAGTCCGGTGGAGGCAGTGCCCGGGCCCACTCCGCACTGGGGCTCCTGGGACTGCCCGGTGCCAACGGCGTCAACGGTGTCGGGACCAGCGGTGGGCTCGGTGGCCTCGGCGGCACCGGTGGCGCTGCCGGTGCCAACGGCAACGGCGGCAACGGGGGCAACGGCGGCAACGCCACCGGCACGGCGAGCGTCGGCGGCGCCGGCGGAACGGGCGGCGCGGGTGGCGCCAATGGCAACGGCGGGGCCGGAGGTACCGGCGGCGGTGCCTCACTGGGCGGCAAGGGCGGCCAGGGCGGTGTAGGCGGTGTCGGCGACGCCGGCGTCGGTATCGCCGGCGGCAAGGGCGGCAACGGAGGCGCCGCGACAGCCGGAGGCGGCTACAAGGGCGGCCAGGGCGGCGCCGGCGGTGCGGCCAGCCCGGTTTGCCCCGGCAAGCCCGGCGGCAACGGCACCGCCGCCACGTCCACCTCGGACGGCACCACCGGCGCCACCGGTGCGGCGGGAAAGTCCACTCTCCCCTGCTGAATGACCTGACAGAGGCAGCTGCTGAGCGACCTGACAGCGGCATCTGCTGAACGACCCGACAGAGACAACCGGAGCGCTGAGGGCAGCCAACCCACGCTGACCCGGACGCGCACCGTCCACCGCCCGGAACGTGCCCGGCTGACAACCCGTCAGCCGGGCAGTGTGCGTGCTGAACACCACCCGGCCCCGCCCACCAGCTCCGCGGTGCTCGCGCCGGGGTGGCAAGCGCTCCGGGCCGGCTGTCCCGGACAAGGCCGCGCCCCCACGCGCTCGCAGGAGGTCGGCAGGCGTCGGCCGCTTGCACTCGGAGGACGGGCCCGGTCGGCACTGGTGCGTACGGTTCAGAGGGACGAGGGTCGTCATCACAGGCGGCATGTGGTCCGTAGGCACCAGTGAATGAGGGGTCGTCATGGCCGAGGCGCGTATCTTCACGGAACAGAACCCGATCCGGGTATTTCTGCTGGACGACCACGAGGTCGTACGGCTCGGACTCACCGACCTGCTGGACTCCGAGCCGGACATTTCGGTGGTAGGCGATGCGGGCAGTGTCGAGCAGGCATTGGTGCGCGGGCCGGCGCTGCGTCCGGACGTGGCCGTTCTCGACGTACGCCTGCCGGACGGTGACGGGATCAGTGTCTGCCGCGAACTGCGCAGCCGGATGCCGGAGCTGGCTTGTCTGATGCTGACGTCGTTCGACGACGAGGAAGCCCTGCTCGACGCGATCATGGCCGGGGCGGCAGGCTATGTGCTCAAGCAGCTCAGGGGCTCCGACCTGGTCGCGGCGGTCCGCACGGTCGCTTCCGGCGCGTCGCTGCTCGATCCGTCGACGACAGCCCGTCTGATGCGCTCCCTGCGCGCGGGCCCTTCGTCCGGCCCGGCTCTTGCACCCGAGCTTGCGAGCCTGTCACCCCGAGAGCGGGACATACTGGCGCTGATCGGCGAAGGGCTCACCAACCGCGAGATCGGCAAGGACCTCTACCTGTCGGAGAAGACGGTGAAGAACCACATCTCCCGGCTGCTGGCCAAGCTGGGCGTCCAGCGCCGCGTCCAGGCGGCAGTTCTGGCCACCCACCTCGAACAGCGCGGCTCCACCGACCGCTCGGCGTAGAAGTCCGCTCCGGCTCACCTGCCCTCCGGCCTGCTGCGGGAACGGGCGCCGGGCGGTCAACTTTCGCGCGTGGCCCCGTCCTCGCTCACGGGAACCCGCCACACCAGCCGCGTGCCGCCGCCCTCCGGCCGTTCGCCGAGTGTCAGCGTTCCGCCGAGGGTGACGGCGCGCTCCTCGATGTTCTTCAGGCCGCTGAGCCCGGCGCCCTCCGGCACCCCGCAGCCGTCGTCCGTCACCGTGAGGCTCAGGTCGCCACGGGCGCACCGGAGGTGCACGTCCACCGCCCGTGCTCCGGAGTGGCGGGCCGTGTTGCTGAGCGCCTCGCCGAGCACCGCGACCGCGTGATCGGCGATGCTGCCGGGGGCGTCGGTTTCGACGAGCCCCTCGATGCGCAGCGCGGGCGGGAATCCGAGGGACGTGGCGGAGGCGATGACCACCTCGGACACCCGGCTGCGCAAGCCGTCGCTCTCCCGTCCGCCCCCGCCGTGGGTGCGCAGGCCGAAGATCGTGGACCGAATGATCCTGATGGTGTCGTCGAGATCGTCGACGGTCCGTGTCAGCCGTTCCGTACCCTCGGGGTGATCCACGAAGCGCTGGGTGCTCTGCAAGGTCATACCGGCGGCGAAGAGCCGCTGGATGGCCAGGTCGTGGAGGTCACGGGCGATGCGGTCCCGGTCCTGGAGCAGCGTGATCTGTTCGGCTTCCCGCCTCCGCTCGGCCAGCTCCAGCGCCAGCGCCGCCTGGTCTGCGAAACCGAGCAGCGGCCCGGTGTCCACCTCGCCGAAGGGGGTACCGCCCGGCGCACGTCCCAGCAGCAGTACCCCCCGCGGCTTCCCGCCGACGCCGAGCGGCACCGCGACCACGGGGCCCAGCCCTGCCCAGTGAGCTTCGCCTCCGCCCGTGCGGGAATCGTGCTGGATGTCGGCGCTGACCACAGGATCCGCCGCCCCGAGGGCGGTTGCGACGAAACCGTGCCCCGTGGGCAGCACCAGGCCGCTGCGTTCCTCTCTGCCCAGTCCGACCGCGAGGGCAGGCCGCAGCGTCTCCTCGCCCGGCACGCGCTCAGCGATCAGCCCCATGTCGGCGCAGACGATTCTCCGGGCCTCGTCGAGGATCAGCTCCATCACCTCGGCGCTCGGCGCACCGGCCAGGAGCATGCTGGTGACAGTCCCGCTGGCCCGCTGCCACCGTTCGCGCGACCTGGTCTCCTCGTACAGCCGTGCGTTCTCGATGGCCACGCCGGCGGCCACCGCCAGGGTCGACAGGACGGACTCGTCCTCGGCGTCGAAGGTCCTGCCGCTGCGCTTCTCGGTGAGGTAGAGGTTCCCGAACACCTCGTCGCGCACCCGGATGGGTACACCGAGGAAGGAATGCATCGGCGCGTGGTGCGCCGGAAAACCGGACGAAGCCGGATGATCCGACAGCTCCGCCAGCCGTAGCGGCTCCGGGTGCCGTATCAACTCCCCGAGGAGTCCGTGTCCGCTGGGCGAAGCCCCGATCTCCGACTGCGCCGCCTCGTCGATGCCGACGGTCAGGAAGTCGGACAGAGTCCGGTCTTCGCCCACGATGCCCAGCGCTCCGTACTCGGCGTCCACCAGCACCACCGCGGCCTCGACGATGCTGCGCAGCACCTGTGGCAGGTCGAGTTCCCGACCGACCGACAACACGGCCTCCAGCAGGCTGTGCAGTCGGTCCCGGGTGCCCCGGACCGCGTCGATGCGCACCTGCAGCTCACCCAGCAGTTCGTCGAGCCGCAGCCTGGGCACATGCTCCCCGGAACCGTCGTGTCCATCCCCGCTCATGGCTTCCTCCGACCGACACTGCTGACAAAGCGGATCGAACCAGGCCCTCTGCCTTCACCGTACTGTTCGGGGTCCCCGACAGCGCAGTCGGAGGGGCCGAAGTGCGGGTGCATCCCGCAGGTGCGGCCCACGCCTCGGCACGGCGGCGCGGCGGCGTGGCCCGCGCGACGGTACGGCAGCGCGGCGGCGCGAGCGGCCGTCGGCGGGACGATCACGCACCGGTCGTGAGGGCGGCGAAGCGAAGTCCCCGTGCACAGCGCGCTCCTGCGGGACCTTCGGCCCCCTGCGGGTACCTGTTGGCCCCTCGTCCTGGAGATTCGTCGGCAGCAGGCTGAGGACGGCCGGAAGCAGTCGCTGCCCACTGAAGGCGAGTCCCGCAATGACCACCGTTCACGCCACCACCAGCACGCATGGCCCGAAGCCCGTCGTCGCCGGGGTGAGCCGGTCCGAGGCAAGCAGGACCGGTGTTGCCTGGGCCGCGGAGCAAGCATTGCTGCGCAACCTGCCTTTGCGCCTGGTGCACGCCCTCGAGTGGCCTCCCGGAGCGGAACCGCAACCGCACGGGGCGCACCCTCAGCGCACCTGGAGCGGGCGCTTCCGTGCGGCGGGGGAGATGCTGCTGCGCGAGGCGGCGGAGCTCGTGCACAAGAACCACCCGGCCCTGGAGATCGTGGCACGCACTTCTGACGGACCACGTGCCCGCGTGCTGGTCCAACAGGGCCCGGAAGCAAGTCTGTTGGTGGTGGGAGCCAGGCCGTTGAACATGGCGGAGCAGGTGCTCTCGGTCTCCCCGCTGGGCGTCACCCTGACCTCGCACGCGGGATGTCCGGTGGCGGTGATACGTGGGCCCCGGCCGACGGGCGCCGGTTCGCACGTGGTCGTGGTCGGCGTCGACGGTTCGGCCAATGCCCAGGAAGCCATGATGTTCGCCTTCGAGGAGGCGGCGCTGACCGGGTCGCGTCTGAAGGCGGTGGTGGTCCGCCACCACCACTCCGGCCGGCTGGCGGGCGTCGAGGACGACGACGTCGAGAACCGGTCCCGGGCCGAACTCGCGCAAGCGACCACGGGCTGCGCCGAGAAATACCCCCAGGTGGAGATCGAGCACCAGGTGGAGTACGGGCACCCGGCGCGTGCCCTCGCACGTGCCGCAGCACACGCCCGGTGCCTGGTGGTCGGATCACGGGGACTCGGAGGTTTCCGGGGCATGCTCGTCGGCTCGGTCAGCCACGTGCTCCTGCACCGGGCCACCTGCCCCCTGATCGTGGTCCCCCCCGAGGGCGGCTCGGCCACGTACTGACCCCTCGCGTCCGGTGCACCCAGGTGCCGCACAGCGAGCAGAGCGGAGTTCCCGGAACCGAGAAGGGCCGATCGGCCCCTCGTTCCGAGCGGGAGGGCGGCCCTAGGCTCAGGGTCGAGACACTGGCCCCGTCAGCCGCGCCGTTGTCCCGCGTGCCCGGCGGTCCCACGTGTCCACCGCCAATGAAGGGACTACGCGATGCCGAAGCCCGATCAGGAGTCCGCCGCCTACCTCGACCCGCAGGAGCTGGCAGCGCTCGACGCGCACTGGAGGGCGGCGAACTACCTCGCGGTCGGCCAGATCTATCTGATGTCCAACCCCCTGCTGTCCGAGCCCCTGCGCCCCGAGCACATCAAGCCCCGGCTGCTCGGCCACTGGGGGACGTCACCGGGCCTCAACCTGGTGCACACCCACCTCAACCGGCTCATCAAGGCCGGCGACAAGGACACCCTCTGCGTGTGGGGCCCCGGACACGGGGGACCCGCCGTCCTCGCCAACTCCTGGCTGGAGGGCACCTATTCGCAGACGTATCCCGAAGTGAGCCGGGACGCGAAGGGAATGGCACGGCTGTTCCGCCAGTTCTCCTTCCCGGGAGGCGTGCCCAGCCACGTGGCACCCGAGACCCCCGGCTCGATCCACGAGGGCGGCGAACTCGGCTACGCGCTCTCGCACGCCTACGGCGCCGCCTTCGACAACCCGGACCTCCTCGTCGCCTGCGTGATCGGCGACGGCGAGGCCGAGACGGGGCCGCTGGCGGCGTCCTGGCACTCCAACAAGTTCCTCGACCCCGTGCACGACGGCGCGGTCCTGCCGATCCTGCACCTCAACGGATACAAGATCGCCAACCCGACGCTGCTCGCCAGGCTCCCCTCGTACGAACTCGACGACCTGCTCCGCGGGCTGGGCCACGACCCCCTGCACGTCGAGGGCGACGACCCGCTCCAGGTGCACAGCGCGATGGCGCACGCCATGGACACCGCGCTCGCCATGATCAACAACATTCAGCGCGCCGCCCGTGACGAAGGGGCCACCGAACGCCGCCGCTGGCCGATGATCGTGCTGCGCACCCCCAAGGGCTGGACCGGACCCGCAGAAGTCGACGGCCTCCCCGTCGAGGGGACCTGGCGCGCCCACCAGGTGCCGCTGCCGGGCGTACGCGAGAACCCCGAGCACCTGGCCCAGCTGGAACAGTGGATGCGCTCCTACCGGCCCGAGGAACTCTTCGACGACCGGGGCAGGCCCCGTACGCAGGTCCTGGAAGGTGTACCGCAGGGAGCGCTCCGGCTCGGCGCGAGCACACACGCCAACGGCGGGCTCCTGCTGCGCGCACTCCCGGTGCCGCCGCTGGAACAGTTCGCGGTGCAGGTCGACAAACCGGGTGCGACGACGCACGAGCCCACCCGGGTCCTGGGCGACCTCCTGGAAGTACTCATGGAGAACACCGCCGAGCGGCGCGACTTCCGCCTCGTCGGCCCGGACGAGACCGCGTCCAACAGGCTCGACTCCGTCTACGGAGCAACCGGGAAAGCCTGGCAGGAACAGACCCTTCCGGTCGACGAACACCTCGACCGGCACGGCCGCGTCATGGAGATCCTCTCCGAACACACCTGCCAGGGCTGGCTGGAGGGCTACCTCCTCACCGGCAGGCACGGTCTCTTCTCCTGCTACGAAGCCTTCGCGCACCTCGTCGACTCGATGGTCAACCAGCACATCAAGTGGCTGCGCACCACCCGCCGGCTGCCCTGGCGCCGCCCCATCGCCTCCCTGAACTACCTGCTGACCTCGCACGTCTGGCGCCAGGACAGCAACGGCTTCTCCCACCAGGACCCCGGCTTCGTCGACCACGTCCTGAACAAGTCGCCCGAGGTCGTACGGGTCTACCTGCCCCCGGACACCAACACCCTGCTCTCCGTCGCCGACCACGTGCTGCGCTCGCGGGACTACGTCAACGTGGTCGTCGCGGGCAAGCAGCCCTGCTTCGACTGGCTGACCCTTCAGGAGGCCCGCGGCCACTGCGCGCGCGGCGCGGGCATCTGGGAGTGGGCCGGCACGGAGAACCAGGACCGCACACCGGACGTCGTACTGGCCTGCGCGGGAGACGTGCCCACACTCGAAGTGCTGGCAGCGGCGCAGTTGCTGCGCCGTCATCTGCCCGAGCTGGGCGTGCGCGTGGTGAACGTGGTCGACCTGGCCCGCCTCCTGCCCGCGGCGGAACATCCGCACGGCATGCCGGACGCCGAGTACGACGCCCTGTTCACCACCGACAAGCCGGTCGTCTTCGCTTACCACGGCTATCCCTGGCTCATCCACCGCCTCGCCTACCGCCGCACGGGCCACGCCCAGCTGCACGTCCGCGGCTACAAGGAGGAGGGCACCACGACCACACCCTTCGACATGGTGGTCCGCAACGACCTGGACCGCTACCGGCTCGCGATGGACGTCATCGACCGGGTTCCTGGTCTCGCGGTGCGGGCCGCGGCGCTCAGGCAGCAGTGGGAGGACATCCGTATGCGGCACCACAGCTGGATCCGGGAGCACGGCACGGACCTTCCGGAGGTCGTCGACTGGTCCTGGACCGGCTGAGACCCGGCGCGCGGACACCGGCGCGGGCGGGCCGGCCGACGGGCCCGCGTCGGGGGAGCACCGGGCCGGGCGCCCCTCCGGTGGATGATGCGGAGGGGCGCCGTCGGGCGCCGTTGCCGTCAGTCGTGCGGTACGACCGCTACGGGGGCGGACGCGTGGTGCAGGACGGCATGGGTGACAGCCCCGATGCGGCGCAGTCCCTTCTCTTGCTTGCGGCGCCCGACGACCATGAGGGACGCGCGGTCGCTGTGGGAGAGCAGGACCTCGGCGGCCGAGCCGATTTCGAACTGCTCGATGACCTCCACCTGGGGATACTTCTCCTGCCACGGCCTGAGGGTGTCCGCCAGGACCTCCTTGTTGATCTGGGCCAGGCCGTCCGCCTCCTCCACCAGGTACAGCACACCGGGACTCCAAGCGAGGGCTGTGGGAACGCTCCAGGCATGGACGACCCTCAGGGACGCGCGGCGTTCTGCCGCGGCAGCGAAGGCGAACTCCAGGAGGGGAGCGCCGACATGCCCGAGCTCCTGAACGCCGACCACGACCTCCGGGTGCCGCGCGGGCACGGAAGAACTGGGTTCCCTGACCATGACAACCGGTCCGTCCGCCTGGCGAAGTACTTGCAGCGAGACGGACCCGACCAGAAATCCGGCCAGAGCGCCGCGTCCGCGTGAACCCATGACCAGCATCCCGGCACGGGCGGCTTCGGTGAGGAGAGTGGGAACCGGGTCGCCGACGAGCAGCTCGGTGGTGACGCCCAGATTCGGATACTTCCTGGCCACGCGGGCCTGGGCCTCGTTGAGCACGTTGCGTATTCCGCGCTCCTCCGCCGGGCGGTCTCCGACGTATGCCACGTCGGCGGGACGCCACGCCCAGGCGTGCACCAGCCGCAGGCTCCCGCCCCGGAGGATCGCTTCCTCGGCCGCCCAGTCTGCTGCTGACAGTGCGTGATCGGTTCCGTCGAGTCCTACGGTGATGGTGCCGGACATGCTGCCTCCCGGTGCTGACGCTGCCGCTGGTACTCCAGCGGACGGACGTGACCACGTGACCACGTGGTCACGTGGTCACGCAAAGCCTCGCAACGCGTCGGCGGTTGGCGCTTGGGCCGAGCGGGCCAAAGCAGTGGGCCCCATGGGCCCACTGGTGCCTTGTGGAGGGGGGACGGCCGGCGAGCGGGCGGCGTGCGGGGGAGGCCGCGGTGTCCGGCCGTTGACCGGGTCGGGCACTTGCCTCACGTGTGCCGACTGGCTCCGTCTTTCTGGCAACGACGAGTCGACCGGCCAGGCGACTCAGAGTGCATGGGCAGACAGATGACTGACGACGGTGGACCAGCACACGAAGCACCCGTCGCCGCAGGCGATTCCGGTCGAGAACCCGTATACCAATACCTTCGTCACAGCCAGGCACCCCGGCCGGTCTCAACTCCCGTCGTATGCGGTCAGGTCGGAAGCCGATCTTCGTGGGCCGGGCGCTGCGGGGCGCTTGCCACCCCTGACCTCCGGCCACTCAATGCGGCATCCAGAGTCTCCTGGGCCATGCGCATGGCTTCGGTGTACTTCGGCTCGGACATGCGCTCCCAGGCGTGGTCCGGTGAGACGTCCTCGACCCGGCTCATCACCCACCAGATGTTGCCGAACGGATCCCGCACCCGGCCGCCGCGGTCCCCCCACGCGCTGTCAGCGGCCTCGGTGATCACCTGCGCCCCGTGCGAGACCGCAGCCGCCATGGCGGCGTCCGCATCCGCGACGTAGACACGCAGCAGCGAGGGCATCACCGGCCAGTCGGGCCGCCGGTCGAAAGCCAGCACAACGGTGTCGCCGACGCGGATCTCGCCATGGCCGACGGTGCCGTCCTCGACCGGCACCCGTGCGAGTTCCTCGCCGTTGAACGCAGCGGTGATGAAGTCGAGCAGTGCGCCGGTGTCGTCGGTGACCACCCACGGTGCAACGCTCGTGTAACCCTCAGGTGCGGTGTGACTCATCGGTCTCGTCCTCTCGTGTGGTCCTGCGCGATGTGACGACCCTAGAACTCAATTAGGACAGCCACTGACCCAGATCACACACGAGACCCGCACCATCCTCGTCGTGCTTCCTTCTCTCGCCCACCTCGCGCTCAGGGACTTGTTCGCGACTTCTGGCTCTGGCTCACTTTCCGTGGAGGGCTGACGGTCCGTAATGTCGCCCCCCTATGACCAGCAGTGAGAGGCTGAGGTGAGCCAGTACTACGACTTGGGCGACCAAACCCTGTGGAACCCGTCCAACGGGGCGTCCCGGACCCGGCCACCGTACTTCGGGCCTCGATGCGTACCGCCTCATCGTTCACGTCGACCGACAGCACGGCCACACCTGCGATTGACGGGAACAGCAACTCTTCCAGCCGGAGCAGCACGTCTTCCACGGGCCGAACTGTCAGCCCCACCGCACTGGGGACGGATCATTTTCAGGCAGCTTCCCGAGGTGCTGTCCGCCCGACGAACGTCACTCAGCGGGGGATTCACGGAATGTGAGCCAGAACCCGAGAATCAACGTCACCGGGACCAGCGCCGCTCGTCGCTCCGGTCCAGAGAATCAGAGCGCGGAGCCGGCGCGCATATGTGCGTGCGGCCGAACTTGTGCAACGGCAGGATGAGCAGATGGAACAACCACTTGACGTGCCAGAACTCACTGCCGGAGCGGGGTTCGGTCTTCGGCCGTGGCGCCGCAGTCGGACCCCTGCCTGCCCCGGGCCCAGTCGGTAGGTGATTCCTTTGACCGGTATGGATTCGACACTGATCGTCAGCCTCACGGGCTCGATCGAACTTCACGGGTGGGCCGACCGGCTGTACGCGGACGGCCGGGACGACGACGCGTTCAGCCTGATCGTCAGACAGGGCGTCATGCAGGGCCTGACGGAGTTCCACGGGGCGAGGGAATCACCCCGGGTCAGCTGGAGCCATCACGACGCGGGCGACTCGTGGACCGGAAGCTCCGACGCACCCGAACTGATCTGGCTGCAGGTCGACACTGCCGAATCGGCACCGGGCAGACTTCCGCTGCAGCCGATCGGGGCCGTGCTCGACCGGGTTCTCAGGAAGGTCGGCACACCGCGGATCGATGAGGGTGACTTCCTCATCCCGCTGGGCCGGTTCCCCCGTGACCCGATGGAGTTCGCCCATGACCGCGACTGGTTCGAGTTCTCCGACCCGGACCGGTCGGAAGTGACCGGCATCGAGCTGTACGCCTCGGCCGGCCAGGGTGGCGAGAGTGCGGACGTGGCCTGTGTGGCCGCGACGGCTCAAACATGGCTCGGTGGCGCAGCCGTACTGGCAGTAAGTGACCGCCCCGCCCCGGGGCCGGTCGAATTCCGAGGATCTCCCTACGTACCGCTGGAGTTCCTCGGCCAGGTCGACTGCACGGTCCGCGAGTGGTCGATCGAGGCACTGGCCTGGCTGACCGAAGTCCTCGGCTGGGCGATGTCGAGTGCGGGGTGTGGGAACCACGGGCTCGTGCGGCTACGCAGACAGCCCACCACACGGGCCTGAACGGCCCGGGCCCCGCAGTTCCCCTCCCTCCCTGGTGAGGGAGGGGAACTGCGGGGCACTTCCGTCGCGTGTACGTCACGTGCCCGCGAACGCGGACCGTCCGCCACGACACGTGGTACTTGCGCTCGATCTCCCGGATCTCCCGGATCTTCGTGCCGCCGTGGTGGTCGTGGAAGATCACGGCGGCCAGGCCGCCCGGGCCTCAGACAGCCGTGAAGGACCGCTCTCCGTACGGGCCCCGGCCTCCCTACCGGCGTTGCGGAGTTGCGGAGTTGCTCAAGTCGACGGCGCGCCTCCGAACCTGTACGCGCCTGCCAGTAAGCAGCTCATCCGCTGCGCTCCGTCACGCATGGATCGCTGCTGATCACACCATCGGACCAGTAACCCGACACGGGCAGCCAGACGTCCGGCGGTCTCCTGGAGCAAGAACTGTCACACTGTCCGCTCACAGCCAAGCGCTCACTCGGGGGCCGGTTGCCGCCAGGCGGACGGTGGGGCGAGAAGATTTCGTGAGGAGCGCCATGGACCGATCGGCCCGCCAGCTCCTGATGTTCGCCGGTGTGCTGTGGGCACTGGGAGGCCTCTGGTACCTGCTCTCCGAGGCGATCACCGCACGCGCGGTCGCGGACTACAGCTACCTGCATGATTACATCAGTGACCTCGGTGCCATGGGCGAAGCGCCCCTGGGGCACGCGCCGCCGTCACCGCGTGCGGGCTCCTCGCCGCTGGCTCCCGTGATGAACCTCGGATTCGCCCATCAGGGGCTGCTGTTCGTCCTCGCGGCCCTGTGCGCGAGCCACGCCTTCACCCCGGGCCGCGGGCGGTCGGTTTTTGTGTGGCTGTCCCTCGTCCACGGATCGGGCCTCGCCCTCGTTGCCCTGTTCCCCTCCGCCCCACCCCTGTCCGACGACGGCACGCCCCTGCCGCACGTCATCGGCGCGGCCATGGCCATCCTCGGCGGAAACACCGCCGTCCTCGCCGCCTCGTACGTGCTCCGCACCTGCCCGCGGGCAGGCTGGATACGGAAGTCAGGTCTCACACTGGGTTCCCTCGGCGTCGCGGCCGCGGCCATGCTCGTCGTCAACATGACCACCGGCGCTCCCGTGCTCCTCGACGACGGCGCGTGGGAACGGCTCGCCGTGTACTCCTTCATTTCCTGGCAGCTCCTCGTCCTGTTGGCCGTCCTGACAGACCACCCGCAGCCGCCCGCGCAGTGATGGGCCCCTGTCGGACTCACGGCAGCCTCCCGAAGAGCTCCCTCGAGTCACGGTCATACCCCGGCCAACGGCTGACGGCCAGGTCAGGGCACGCAGCCCGCCGCACCGGCATCCGTCCGCACGGGGCTCCCGGTCCGGCGGACGAACCTCCGGCAGGTCCATACCTCCGCCCTCTTTCCAACCCCTGCACACCCCCCCTGGCATCCCGTCCGATAGCCGTGTCCGCCGCGTTCGAGGGCAGTGCGGAGATCGCTGAGGCGCGTGCTCTCGTGCGTGAGTTCCTCGGGTCCGTCCCGGCCGAGCACGGGCTGGCGGTGTCTCATTCGGGCGATGGGCATGGTGCAGCTCGCGGTGAGCGAGTTGGTGACCAACGCCCGCACGTACGCGCCCGGGCCGTGTCTGCTGTCCTTGACGGTCGAGGACGGAGCCGTCCAGGTCACCGTGTGGGACAGCAGCACCACGCTGCCGCTGGTACTGCCGCCGGACCCGACGCGGATCGGTCAGCACGGCTTGGAGATCGTAGTGGCCCTCTGCCAGACCTTCACGCTCCAGCGGGAGCCCGTCGGCAAGCGGGTCATCATGTCCATCATGCTCGCGGAGGACCCCGGCGGCACCCGGGACTCCCGCCTCCGCATCCCCACTACTGCAGGGCTGACAAGTAGCCGCATTATTTCCCCCGGCGCGACCCGGCGGGCGGTCCGCACACAACTCACGGAGAACCGAAGGGGCCAGCCCACCACACCCTCCCCTTCGAGCTTCCACTTGACCAGCTGCCCGGTGCCTTCCTCTCCGCCCGCGCCCCGGTCCGGTGCACCGTGGAGCGAGACGCCCCCCGGCCTCGCCGCAGGCATCGACCGTCACCGCGGTGCGGTCATCGCCGGCCTCACCCTGCCCTGGAGCTCAGGCGTCGTCGAAGGCCACGTCAACCGAATCAAGATGCTCGAACACCAGATGTTCGGCCGGGCCGGCTTCGTCCTTCTCCGCAAATGCGTCCTGCTCTCTTCGTAAAGCACAGGTCAGACCCCACCCTCAAGGAGCCCGAAACCTTCCGGGAACCCCTCCAGAAACTCGCGCCGCGCCGGGTCGGACTCGGCATCGGCCATCGTTCCAAGCAGGTTGATCAATTTGTTTTGCTGATCGCTCGACAGCTTGCTGACCAAGTGGGCGACGCCCTCCATGACCTTGACTGCGTCGTCCGGATCCATCTGTTCATCTTCACTGCGCTCGACGAACCACAGGACATCGACCAGAGCCTCAACCAAGGCATGAGTCAACGACGAATACACGGGCATCAAGGCGGACTCCCAGGTCACGGCAGCAGAGTCCGGCCATCCCACTACACACCACTGACCGCACACTCAGTCAGCCCTCCACGGAAAGTGAGCCGGAGCCCGAGAACGGGCAGCACCCTGTCGGGGCGGCCGCAGCGGTCCTCGGGGCGCACATCGTCGGCCCACCGTGACACGGCGCAACCGCCATCGCGGTCCGGCCCGTCGATGGCGGTTGCGCCGTGTCTCAGTCCAGCCCGGTGGTGGCGTAGGCCTCGATGGCGTCGCGCTGATACGCGGACAGACCCGGAGCGATCGCCTCGTAGGCGGTGCGCCAGGCGTCGTTGTCCACGCATGCGCGTCCGATGGCGCGGTACTCCTCGACGGAGACGGCACGCAGCTGGGTCAGCGCCCGGTACTGGGCGTCGATCTCGGCCTGCACCGGTTCGGCGTCGGCCGGGTGGCCCGCGGCCATGAGTTCGGCCAGCCGGATCATCTGCGCGGTGCGCTCACGGTGCCCGGCGTCGGCGTCGGCCTGGCTCATCGCGGCGGCGCGCCGTCCGACCTCCTCGGCGAGCTCCGGGAAGTCGCGCATGTTCTCCGCGTACTGGGAGGGCTGGACACCCTCGAACAGGTTCTCCGGTCGGTGGATGGTCATGGGGTTGCCGTCCTTCCTGGACTGCTCAAGTTCGGCGATCGTGCGGGAGACGGTGCCGGCCAGGGCATCGAGCCGGTCCCGCTCCGCGAGCAGTCGCCGGTGGTGTTCGCGCAGGGCGTCCACCTCGTCGACCTGCTCGGCCAGAATCCGGCCGATCTCCGGCAGCCCGACGCCCAGCGCCCGCAGCACGAGAATCTGTTGCAGCAGCAGAAGCTGGTGCTCCTCGTAGTAGCGGTGCCCGTTGGCGCCGATCCGGGACGGCGGCAGCAGGCCGGTCTCGTCGTAGTGGCGCAGTGTCCGGGCGGTCACGCCCGACATCCGGGCCACCTCTGAGATCGGCCAGTCCATCGCCACTCCTGCACGTGTGTGTCGCCGGGCCGGTTTCTCCGGCCCTGGTCACGACGGTAGGAGCTGCCGCAACGGCAACTTCAACCTCGTAGCCCATGTTCTTCGCAGTGGCCGCGACGCCGGTCGTATTCCAGACCCGAGGTGGACGACAGTGGCCATCGACGGTCAGCGACTGTGTGGCGAACGTTCGCACAACCGGTGTGCCGGGACGGGACGCCCTTCCCGTACGGGCTCCTCTCCCCGATAATGGCCCTCCGCTGTCTGGCCTTGGGGGGCTTGTGTCGGATCGTGGTTCCACCCCTGTTCCACCCACCATGCACAGAGTCGCGCGGGACTTCGAACTCGGGTCGCGCCAGGGACTGGTGTGGACCGAGCCCAAGCGCTTCCCGTGGATCGTGGTGCTGCTGCCGGCACTGGTCGGACTGCCGGTGCTCTCTCTGGGGGTTTCGGCCGCGGTGGAGGGCCGGCGGAGCCAGGGCGCCTGGTACTACGGGCTGCCGCTGCTCATCCTGGGAACTGCCATCGTCGCCGCAGCCGGGTATCTGCTCTTCCTCGCACTCACGAGACGGCAGGCACAGGTCTGGGTGGGCCACTACCAGCACGGCATCGTCCGGGAGATCGCCGGGCAGGTGCCCGAAGCATACTCATGGGACGAGATCGACGGCGTCCGGCGGCGCAGCACCACAGTGACGAACGGGATCACCAGCGCCACCACACACGAACTCCGGGTGCGTCCCCGTGAGGGTGCCGAGATCACGGTGAACGACGCGTACAAGGGGGCCGCGCGGTTCATCGACGAGCTGGACAAGGAATTCACGCGCGTACGGCTGCCGCAGGACTGGGACCGGTTGAAGGCGGGCGAACAGGTCGACTTTTTCGGGGCCCACCTCGATCCCGCCGGTGTCGGGTACCTCGACCACCGGCTCGGCTGGCGCGAGGTCGGCCGGGTCACGGTGGAACAAGGCTGGCTGGAGATCCGTCGGCACGGCGACGGAAAGCCGTGGGCCAGGCTCCCCGTGGAGATGGTCCAGAATCTTTCGATCTTCCTGGCCCTCGCCGCAATGATGCGCGAGCAGGCGGTCCGGAAGGGACCGCGACCAGGCGATCCGGTCTGATCCGGCGAAGGCCGGCGCCCCGGCAACGGCAGTGCCGCAGTGGCTGTCCCCACCCGGCCCAACTCAACTCAACCCGGCCCAACTCAACTCGGCCCGGCCCGGCCCGGCCACGAGAGAATGCCACATTCGTAAGACGGGCGCCGGGCCGTCCCTGGGCGGCAGAGGTGTGCCGGGGGTGGGGGGCGTCAGAGATGTTCGGGTGCCAGGTCGGGGCGCAGGCGGTGCCAGACGGGGTGGCGCAGGAGTCCGGCGCGGGTGCGGGTGGCGTAGCGGACTTCGCCGACCAGTCGCGGCAGCACCCATCGGGCCGCGGGCACGGGCGGGAGCGTGGTGAAGGGGCAGTCTGCGATGGCGGCCACCGCCAGCAGACGCGCCAGCTCGGTGCGCTCGCGCTCCGACCAGCCGGTGCCGACGCTCCCCGCGTACCGCAGACCGCCGCCCTCCAGCGGTTCGCCGACCAGGACCGCACCCGGCAGGCGCGAGGACGTGCCCCGCACCGGCACCCAGCCGCCGATCACACAGTCCGCGGTCCGCTGGTGACGCAGCTTGACCCACGAGCGGGAGCGCACGCCCGGTTCGTACCGTGAGTCCGTCCGTTTCAGGATGAGCCCCTCCCAGCCGTGCTCACGGGTCAGCGCGAAGGCTTCCCGGGCATGCCCGGTCACCGCGGCCGGGGTCGACCAGTGCGCCCCGCGCAGCGCGAGATCCCCCAGGATCCGGCGGCGCTCGGTGTAGAGGAGGGGGGTCACCTCACGGCCGCCCAGGTACATGACATCGAACAGGATCAGGTGGACGGGATTCTGTGCGGCCAGGCGGGCAGCCTTGGCCGGAGCGCCGGCGAGCCCCATTCGTGATTGCAGGCGTTCGAAGTCCGGCCGGCCCTGGGCGTCGAGGGCAACGATCTCGCCGTCCAGCACGGCCGCCTCCTTCCCCAGAGCGTGGCCCAGAGGTCCGAGTTCGGGATAGGCGGCTGTGATCGGGGCACCGGATCGCGCGCGCAGCATCACGGTGCCGTCACCCGGCAGGTACACCACCGCGCGCTGCCCGTCGTACTTCGCCTCGGCGCTCCACAGGTGCTCCTCCCGCAGGGCGGGGAACGAGCCGGGAGTGGCGAGCATCGGGGCGAACCGCGGCAGGGTGACCATGCCCCAGGCCTGGCCGCTGCCCGGGTCATGCACACGCGCAGGCCGGGGATCTCCTCCGTTCGGCCCCCGGTTCGCACGACGGGACGTCAGCTTGATCCTCCTGTGCGAACGCAGCCCTCCGCTCTGGTTCGAGCGCACGTCGCACGTGCTGAGATCCAAGTGCCGGAGCCGGGAGGGCTGTCATGGGGCTCGGTCATTCCCGGGATCCGTCGGTATAGGCGAGGAGGTCGGTGGCGATCCGTACTCCCTGTCCTCCAAGGACGTTCGGGTCCAGCGGGGGTCGGCGACGCGGTCTGTCCGATACCGCTGTCTGGATCATTCTCAGGCGGTTCGACTGACGTCCAGCCGTTCGGACGACGGCTCGTATCCAGCTGCCCTGTAGGCGGCGACTGCGGCGGCGTTCGAGGTCGGGGTGGCGACGAGTGCGCTTGATGCACCCAGTTCACGCAGCGCCGCCGCCGCGGCGACGCTGATCGCCGTCCCGTAGCCGCGGCCGCGGTGGTCGGCGTGCACGCCCACCGGCTCCAGCAGACCGGGTTTCCCGGGCCCGGCCGACCAGACTGTCGCAGCGGCCACCGCGTTGTCCTGGTCGTCGTAACCGATCAGGCAGCGGGCGCCGGCATAGACCGGCCCCGCCGCGAGGACGTGCCACACCTCCTCGGTGAACGCCGGGCTGCCGAACGCCGAGCGATGCACTGCGGTCCGCACCCCCGCCGTCTCCGGACCGGCTACCTCGATCCGCAGGCCGGAGTCCTTCACCGGCTCGGCGAGGTCGTGGCGCAGCGGCGTCCACGGCTCGTCCAGGATCCAGCCCGCCTCCAGGAGAACGTCGCGGAGCAGGGCGCCGTCGGGGATTTCCAGGCCGACCTTCCCGGGCGGCAGGACCCCGCGCAGCGGATCATCGAGGTCCGCCAGCAGCCGGCGCGCCAGCTCACCGTCCTGCCGCAGATCCGGTGCGGTCGTCAGGCGCAGCACATCGGGGGCGTCCAGGTACCCGACGGCGACGATCCGCCCGTCCACGCTCCAGGTGCGGACGGCTGGGGCCAGCCTCTCCGCACCCAGCGTCCAGGCCCAGCCGAGATCTCCCGGATGGAGTTGCAACGGCGTGCGGTCGTCCTGCCATGCGCGCAGGGAATCCAGGACCCCGGCCAACCCATCGACGCCGAGCTCGTTCAGAACGATCCTCATGTCCCGCATCCCACACCACCGCGGCGACCGGCCGCACCTGGTTTTACTCCCCGGTGGCCGCCGGCCCGGAGGCCCGCGGCGGCGTGCTCGGCCAGGAGCGCGGTACGGGAGGTACGGGACGGGCTGCCGGACAGGGTCCTGGCCCAGCTCGGTTCGGCGGGCCCGTGGACGTCCATCGGCGTGGCATGTGCCGCCCTCGGCGCGGGGTTTGCCACTGTCATGGTCACCGCCACCGCAACCGTCGTGGGTGAGGCGCCGCCCGGATACGCCGGAGTGATCGGTGGACTCGAACAGACCGCCATGAACGTCGGTCCGTCCCTCGGAATCACCGTAGCCGTCGGCATGATGAGGCTGAAGCCCGCGTCCGCCGGGACCCCAACTACGGGACATGCCCAGGGAATGCCGGCTCCGGCGACGGGACTCACCCTGACGGTCCTCGCCGGACTCGCCGCCCTCGCCCTGCCCCTGCTACCGGCATCGCTGCTGCCGACGCTGCCGCTCCACCACGCGGAGGGTGACACAGCGGTCCCGGACGATGACGACAGCCACACCATTGACCCATCGCATCGAAGTACCGGGTGACCTGCTGGGCGGCGAGGGCGGCCGAGGGCGGCCGAGGCGGAGATCGAGATGCGCCTCGGGCTGGGGTGCGGCCGAGGCGACTCCGGAACCAGGGCTTCAGCGAGGCCGGTGCTCCTTCAGGTCCGGTTTCCGCTCCAACGCCTCAACTGCTGGCCAGTGCGCGGTCGAGAAGGGGGAGCAGGCGGTCCCAGTGGCGCTGCAACCCGGCCGGGTGGAAGGCGTCGGTGTCGGACATGGTGAACCCGTGGACGGTGCCGGGATAGATTTCGGAGGTGTAGTCGACCTTCGCGGCGTCCAGTGCCCGGTTGAGTTCGTCCAAGGCCTCGGGGGTCAAGTCGCTTTCGGCGTGGCCGAAGTGGGCCTGGGCGGTGATGCCGGCGAGGGCGGCAGGCCCGTCCGCGCCCACGGGTCCGTGGAACGAGGCGACAGCCGCCACCTGGCCGGGGTGAGCCGCTGCGGTACGCGTCGCCAGGAGCCCGCCTATGCAGTAGCCGGTCACCGCGACCGGTCCGGCGGCGACCTCGGGCCGGGTGGTCAGGAATCTGAGGTAGGCGTCGGCGTCACTCAGGACGCGTTCGGTGGTGTGCGCCTCGATCAACGGCATCAACTGGGCCATGATCGCGGGCCGGACCTCTTCACCGATGTGCTCGGGAAGGTCGATCACCGGTGCGGGGCCGTGTCGGTAGAAGAGGTGGGGGACAAGCACGTAGTACCCGTGCCCGGCCAGTTCGCGGGCCATATCCCTCAGTACGGGCCGGATGCCGAAGCCGTCTGCGTACATCAGTACACCCGGGTGCTGCCCGCCGTGGTCGGGCAGGGCAGCGAAGGCGTCGGCATGGCCGTCCCTGGTGGGAATCTGCAGCGTCTTGAGAGGCATGAAGTCTCCTGTCGTGGTTGATGTGTAGAGCTTGTGATCAACACGACGGAGGCGGAGCCCGCGCGGCAGCGCAAGATTCTCGATCGAACAGCGGGCCCGCACAGGCCCGTACGGCGCTCAGAGGAGTGCCGGGTAGCCAATCCGTGTGTGGCGCGATGCCGTCCCGGTAGTCATGGCCACAGAGCATAGCCCACCGGTAGGACCGCGGCCGCGTGGCGGAGACTGCCTGGGCAGGCACTACGTTCCGGATCCGGCAGGTCGATAAGGAGCGCGAAACCGACCGGATCGGCGAGCACCGCCTCGTCCTCGGGAGCAGGACTGTCGTCGAGCGTCACCACGAGCTCGGACGGGCGCTGGTCGTCCCGAAGACCGTTCCGATCAGGTGGGACGGAGGGCGAGCGCCGCCCCCGCCCAGGCGTTCACCGCCCGCTCCCCGCGCCCGGGGTGCAGCAGACGCATCCGGGGTGGCAGCCGCACGCATCGGCCTCAGCTGCGGGAACGGGGGGCGATACGGGGACGGGGGGCGATACGGGGACGGGGGGCGATACGGGGACGGAGGACGATGCCGGGACGGCGGGGGCGCAACAGCCCTTGCCGTGCCAGGCGTTGCGCCCTTCCTTCACCGCGATGGCGGCGATGACGAGCGCGGCGACCGGGTCGGCCCACGACCAGCCGAGGACGGCGTTGAGGACGAGACCCGCCAGGAGCACGGCGGAGAGATAGGTGCACAGCAGGGTCTGCTTGGAATCGGCGACCGCACTGGCCGAGCCGAGCTCCCGTCCCGCGCGGCGCTGCGCGGCAGACAGGAACGGCATGACTGCCAGCGACAGGGCGGCAATGACGATGCCGGGGACGGAAACCTCGGCTTGGCCCGTGCCGGTCAGGGTGCGGACCGCGTCGAAGGCGACGTAGGCGGCCAGGGCGAAGAAGGAGACGGCGATGATCCGCAGGGTGGTCTTCTCCCGTGCCTCGCGCAGGGAGTGGTCGCGGGCGGAGAACTGCCAGGCGACCGCGGCGGCGGAGGAGACCTCGACGACCGAGTCGAGGCCGAAGCCGGTCAACGCGGTCGAGGAGGCGAGGGTGCCGGCGGTGAGCGCGACGACCGCTTCGACGACGTTGTAGGCGATGGTCGCGGCGACCAGTAGGCGTATGCGGCGGGCGAGAGCGTCACGGCGGGCCGGGGAAGGGCCCAGGGATAGCGTGGTCATCAGCAGCATCCCTCTTCCGCGGCGTCCGGGCAGGTCCTGTCCGCCTCGACGGCGACCATCGCACCACGCAGGTCGTGCAGTGCACGCCCCAGGCGTTCGTCGGCGAGCTCGTAGCGGGTGCGGCGTCCGTCCGGGGTCGTGACGACCAGACCGCAGTCGCGCAGACACGCCAGATGGTTCGACAGCCGGGTGCGGGAGACGCCGATGGCGTCGGCGAGTTCGGCGGGGTAGGCGGGCGCCTCCCCTAGAGCGAGCAGGATGCGGCAGCGGATCGGATCGGCGAGCGCGCGGCCGAACCGGGCCAGCACCTCGATGTCGGAAGCAACAGTCAGCACATCACGACAGTACACGAAATGCTGAATTCAGATATCTGTGTACTGTTAACCGGTCAGTGCCGCCCATTTCCGGGGGCGCGAAGGCTGGTCGGCTCCGCGATGGCCGCCGGAAACGGCTTGAAGTACCGGCGACGTTCTCAGGCTTCTCGCCCCGGGACCCCCGGAGGCCTCTATGCGGAGGGCCTTCACCCTGCGCCGGGCCCTTGTCCTGCGGGGATACGGGAGTGCGCCGTCGACGGACCTGCGCGAGGCGCAGCGGAAGGCCGGTCGCCGCCGCCACCGCGGTCACACCCCGGGGCTACCCCCGCGCCAGTACCGCCCTCGCCTTCGAGCTCGCTGCTTTCCGCAGCTGTCGCCGCTTCTTCGTACGACTGGACAGCCGTCGATTGGAGAGCCGTCACCACCACGACCCCGGCCATGTGCCGGGACCTCGGCCACCGCCAGAGTGAGGGAAGTACTTCCAGACCGATGCTGTGCCGGAGGAGTGGCGACAGACCTACGCCCGCCACCGGTGGTACCGCTCCTCGGTGACCGGGTGTCCGGGTGACGCACGCAGCCCTCCGTGTCCGGCCCCGCCCCGATCGCTACGCCCTGGCCGTGTCCGCGCCAGGAAGCGATGCCCGCAGGTACCGGGCGGTCGTGGTGCGGGAACCGTCCGCCATGTCGGCGGGCGTGCCGGTGAAGACGACCTGCCCACCGTGTTCACCCGCACCGGGGCCGATGTCCACGATCCAGTCGGCGTGCTTGGCGACGTCCAGGTCGTGCTCGACGGCGATGACCGTGTTGCCCGAGTCCACCAGCCGGTCCAGCAGGGACAGCAGGTTGCCGACGTCTGCCATGTGCAGCCCGGTGGTCGGTTCGTCGAACACGTACACGCTGCCGCGTTCATGGAGGCGGTCGGCGAGTTTGACGCGCTGCCGCTCACCGCCGGACAGCATCGACAGTGAACGGCCCAGCGTCAGATGGCCCAGGCCCACCTCGGCCAGCGGGTCCAGGCGGCGCACGATGGCGGGGTCGTCGAAGAAGACGCGGGCCTCGGTCACCGTCAGGTCCAGCACCTCGGCGATGCTGCGGCCGTTGAGCCGGTGCTCCAGCACCTCGTGCCGGAACCGGGTCCCGCCGCACAGTTCGCAGACGGTGGTGACGGGGTCCATGAAGGCCAGGTCGGTGGTCAGGGTGCCGCGCCCCTTGCACTGCGGGCAGGCCCCCTTGGAATTGAAGCTGAACATGCTCGCGTCCAGCCCGTGCTCCTTCGCGAACAGCTTGCGGACCGTGTCCCAGATACCGGTGTACGTGGCCGGGGTGGACCGGGGGTTCATGCCGACCGCTGACTGGTCGAGCACGATCGCCTGCGGATGCTGGGCGGTCAGGACATGCCTGACCAGGGTCGACTTCCCTGATCCGGCGACGCCCGTGACCACGGTCAGCACCCCGGTGGGGAAGTCGATGTCGAAGCCCTTCAGATTGTGCAGGTCGGCGCCGCGCACCGGCAGCTTCCCGGTGGAGGTGCGCGGTTCCTGCTTGAGCGGGGGCTGGATCCGGAAGTGCCGGCCGGTGAGCGTCCTGCTGACGGCCAACTCCTCGACGGAGCCGGTGAACACGATCTCGCCGCCCTCGGTGCCCGCGCCGGGACCCACGTCGACGACGTGGTCCGCGATGGCGATGACCTCACGGTGGTGCTCGACGATGAGAACGGTGTTGCCCTTGTCCCGCAGGTCCAGCAGCAGCCGGTTGAGCCGGTCCACGTCATGGGCGTGCAGCCCCACACTCGGCTCGTCGAAGATGTACGTCATCCCGGTCAGCGCCGACCCCAGGTGGCGCACCGCCTTCAGCCGCTGCCCCTCTCCGCCGGACAGGGTCCGGGTGGGCCGGTTCAGGGTGAGGTAGCCCAGGCCGACGGACGCGATGCGGCGCAGCGAGGCGAGCGCGGCGGGCACGACCGGACCCGGCCACCGGTGCTCCACCTCCTCCAGGGTGGTGATCAGGTCACCGATCTCCATCGCGCAGTAGGCGGCGATGTTGTGGCCGTCGATGCGCGACTCCAGGGCTGCGCGCGCCAGCCGGGCGCCCCGGCACTCGGGGCAGGTCCGCTCGGTGACGACCTGTTCGGTGGCCCTGCGCTCCTTGTCCTTGAGCGCCTCCAGGCCCGGCTTCACGAACCGCCGGGTGACGCGGGGCACGATCCCCTCGTAGTCGTTGATGGCCACGTTGCCGAGGGCGTCGGGGCGGATCGTCCGGAAGCCCTCCCCGTACAGCAAGAGGTCCATCTCTTTCGTCGTGTACTGCGACAGCGGCTTGTCCGGGTCGAACACGGGCTCCGTACCCTTCTCCCGGGCACGGTCCTCCTCGTACCGGCTGATCTGCGCGTACCGCTTCCAGTAGTTGGTGCCCACCGCGAAGTTGGCGTGCCGGATCGCTCCCTCGTTCAGGGACTTGTCGAGGTCCAGCAGCTTGCCGACGTCGAGCTGGAGGGTTTCGCCGAGGCCGTCGCAGTACGGGCACATGCCTTGCGGGTCGTTGAAGGAGTAGAAGTGGGACGGCCCGGCGCTGGGCTCCCCGTACCGGGAGAACAGCACCCGCAGGACCGGGTTCACCTCGGTCATCGTGCCGACGGTCGAGCGGGAGCCGCCGCCCACCGGCTTCTGGTCCACGACGATCGCAGGGGCCAGGTTCTCGATCAGATCGAACTCGGGCCGCTCGTAACGGGGGAGACGGTTGCGGATGAACGCGGGGAAGACTTCGTTGAGTTGCCGCTGTGACTCCCTCGCGATCGTGCCGAAGACGACGGACGACTTTCCGGAACCGGAGACTCCGGTAACTACGGTCAGGAGACCCAGAGGAATCCGAAGATTCACCCCCTTCAGATTGTTGGCACGGGCCCCCGTCACCACCATGTGCTGCCTGTCCTTACGCACGGACATCCTCCTCTCCCGCACCTGCCGCTCCCGTACTCACGTACCTGTTGCGCAGCTCCTGTTACGTAGCTCCTCTCAGCGTGCCGACCGCCGGTCGGGACGGCGCCGACGGCGCCTGCGATCCGGCCTGGTGAGTTACGCAGGTACCACTGCCCCGGAGGGCAACGATAGTGGGCATGTAGGCCAGGAATCGCCCTACCGCACCTCCGCGTGCATTTCGTCCGCTCGCCCGGGCGGGCCGTCCTGCGCTGAGCCGCCCATGGGGGCGTACGGCCCGCCGGGACTGACAGGTGCCGCGCCGACCCCCGCCCGTCGCGGCGGTGCCCGGTCTGGCGGCGGTCCAGCGGGGTTCCAGGTGCGCGGCATGCCATGTCGCGCCCGGCGCGGGAACACCCGCGTAGGAGTCCGAGGGGCTCGATGAATTCCTTGACTCGCTTCACGTCCCCCTCGAACTGCGTGCGCTGGTCAAAGACGTACTGCGAAACGGGCTCCCGGCGCGACCAGACCTGAAGCGCGCGGCCGCTCGGAGCAGGAAGCCGGGTGTGCGGGCCGTACGCTCCGTACGAAGCCGATGACGACTTCTGCGTGGCCGCCGGCTTCGCGCGAGGGGTCGGCCGCACTCGGCGGCGGCATGCAAAAAGGAGGCCGTCAGGGAGAGCTCCTCACCCGGTGGAGGCGCCGCCTCCCTCAGGTGGCGGGCCGCTCGTGCCGACTGCCTCGTCCGTTCAGTGCCAACCGGGGTACACGCCCGGGTTCGCCGGCCCAGTGTCCGCGCTCGTGAGACCGATCAGGAAGAGAACCGCCACTATCAGCGCGAGTACCACCAGCCAGAAACGGTCCTCGAATCCCGAGGACCCGGAGCTCCGCGGACGATCGCCGCCCCGGTCTTCGGTGTCGCTGTCCTCGTCGGCCACCTTGTACCTCCTCCAGTCGTATCCATGGGACGGCGGCACGCGGTCGGCGTCAAGCCTTCCGGTACCCGGGTTCCGAGGCAGCGGGATCGGCAGCGGCGACGAGACCGATCGAGCAGTCAGGCTCTTCGTTGATCGGTCACGATCGCCTGTCAGGGGGCATGGCTCACCCAGGGGCCTGCGGTGGCGGGGGACCTGGCCTGTCGAGTACCTCGGCCGGACGTGCGCCGGTGAGTCCGAACCGGGCCGGGCCGCTTACCCGGGCCGCAGCAGCGATGCCCTCCGCAGGGAAGATTCGCCAGGACTTCAACCTCGCGGCCCCGCGTTCGGTGGGCGCTCGCGCTGCGGCCAGGGCTTGACTGTGCGTCTTCTCGGTAGGGGTGAGTTCCTGCAGGGGCCCGCGTTCGGTGCTATTGGTCAGCCACGGGCCGGCGCCCTGGTGGGCGAGGTCGGGATCGTGCTCGCGCAGCGTCTTCAGCAGACCCGGTGCGCGCTCGGCGAGCAGGTGGCTGACCGCGCTGGTGTAGGCATGGGCGGTGGACTCGCTCCTCCCGAACCCGGCGGCGATCTTCGCCAGAGCGGTGTGTTCGCGCAGGTACGCCAGTGCCGCCATGGCGCGCGCCGGGACGGACGAAGCTTGCGGCGTCGGTCGCCTTCACAGGTGAGGATCAGCATGGACACCCACTCCACGAGTGCATGCGGCAGGTCGAGCGCGGCAGGATGGACGACCAACGACGCCCCCGAACAGCGTGCGCCGTCCTCACGCTTCCACTTGGGCCGGTGGCAGCCCCATCCTGGCGTCGGCAGCATCTACTTCGGCAAGCGATGCCCCAGAAGAAACAGATTCGCGTTACGAGCCCTCGACAGGCAGCCCCGCAATGAACTCTGAGAGATCGGTTGCTCGGGGTGGCGTCTGCCCCCGCAGGAACCGCCGGTAGTGGTCGGCGACGAGACGACGCAGGTCTGCCTCGGCCGGTTCATCACCGCGGAGCTCAAGGGTGACCCGGTGCGGCTCGCCCGTCATGCGCAACGGTCTGGCAAGCGCGTCGAACCCACAGGCGTACTCGTCGGGCATCTCCCACCATGCCTCGGCGAACGCTATGTCCTGGAGGACGTACATGTAGTAGTCGTCATCGAAAAGGACCACGGGGCCTATCGGTGAAGTCATTCGTGGAGTATGGCGCAACCTGCGGAGCAGACGCGTACCCCAGCAGCCTGAGCCCTGCCTTCGCGCACCACTGGAATACTGCTGTCATGACTGCGGTGCAGAGTGAGTGCTGGGGCTTCCAAGCCTTGGTCCACGTTTCCTTGCGCCGGGACACGGAGTCCAGGTGTTCAGCTGCGGGTTTGCGATAGCTGACTGCGGCGGTGATCTGCCTTCGAACTACGAGGCCGGCTGCTTTCCGAGCGGGGACCAGCTCGACTCCAGGTGTATCCACCAGCGCGGAACGCCGCGATCATGCACGCGGGTTCCGCGGGCAGAGTTATGAATCGCCGAAGCCGTCGGCCGCACCGGCAACGGTTCCGTTCAGGGGGCCCCTCAACGTGGGTCCGGGCTCGTACCCTGTGGTGCCACCTGGTCCGCGGGGGCACGTGAGGAATGGACATCAGTGACGATCTACTCCATAAGTCATTCCTGGTGGCGCATTGAGAACTGGGCGCGGGACCACGACATGGCCCAGGAGCTTGCCCCGCCGGCCGCACCTGAGGAGCTGGCACAGGTTGAAGAGAGCTTGGGTCTGCAGCTTCCCCCGGAGATCTGTGAACTCCTGCGCGGGCACAACGGCAGTGGCGACTTCACCCTCGCGCCCTTCTACAGCATCCTCGGTACGGCCGCGATCCTGACTCAATGGGAGTCGAAAGTCGACGTTTACGGTCAGGGCCAGTGGGCGTCGTACTTCCCGCATTACGTGCCGTTCGCGAGCGACGGGGGTGGAGGTGTGCTGTATCTGGAAGCCGGTGATCCGGTTGATCCACGCGTACGAGATCACGACAAGGAAGGCCAGTCCGTCAGCGTCACCTCCCACCCGATGTGGCAGTCGATCACCTCACTCCTGCACCACACTGCGGAGGCGCTGGAGAGCGGGGAGCCCGTCGGCAGATACCTCCGCCCCACCGAGCGAAGCGACTTTCGACAGTGGCGCTCCGTCGATGATCCGGAACCGCCGGAGGAGCGGAGAATCGGCAGGTACGGGGTGCCGATCGACGCCGTCCCTGGGCCATGAGCGACGCGAGCGAACTCGTGGTGGAGATCGCCGCAGAAGAGGAAGAGGCCCTCCTGCGGACCAAGGACGAAGCCGTCGGCTGAAGCGCAGCACGGTTCAGTCCCGCTCAGCGGTGCCCATGGCCGCGAAGGTTTCGCGCATCAACGCGTCGATGGTTCCCGGCTTCTCGGCCAGGGAGTCGAAGAGATCAGCGAGCAGCCACAGCACGAAGCCGTGCACCATCGCCTCCTTCGGCGAGATCTTCCCGAACCGGTCGCGCCAGGCCACGGTGTCCATGCCCATCGCCGCCGCCATGAGGACCCCCGTGGCCATCGGTACCTGCTCGGGATCGGCCAACTGGAAGGAGGGCAGCCGACGGATCAGCGCCGGGATCAGGTCGTTGAGCGGGTCGAGCCTGTCCCCGTCGCCGGGCGGGTCAGCAATCAGGTACCCGGTCAGCACCCCCACCAGGAACACCGTGCCCCGCGAGACCTCCTCCTGCCCGACAGAGTCCATCGCGGCCTGCACGCGCTGCTGCGCCTGTTCGCGCTCCTTGGCAGGAGTCCGCTTCTCCAGGACGCGATAGGCGTCCCACGCCGCACGGACCGCCTCGTCCACCACTACACCGTCGCTGTTCATGGAGTAGACCGTACGAGACAGGGCAGGGCGGGGTGAGCGTGGGAGGACCGGGCAGGGCCCACTTCCCGCGGACCGGGCTCCCGGAATTCTCACTGGAGTACGGGCTGCCGAGGCACCACTACGTGCGGCAGCATCGCTACCCGGTACCCGAATATCGCGGGTGGGGGTCAACGCCACATCTCAGGGATGGCCGAGCTCGGCCAGGTGTCTTCGAAAAACGGGCCTCCGGCGTCACCACACACACGGCACAACTCTTCCTCGTCGTTACTGCGGTTGGGGGTCCTGAGGGGGTCTATCTCTTCCATGGAGCCGATTTTGCCGCCGATCTGCCCTACTCGTCACCTCGCGGGTGGCACGCCCGACGGCGTGGACCGTCCGTGCGGTGCCGGACGTGCCGGCGGGCGGCCTACTTGGTTTCGACTCGTCCGAACGAGCCGGGGCCGGAGCCGGTCAGCGCGTCGCGTGCCGTCTGCCAGGCGTTGTCGCCGGGGCAGAGCTCGGTGCGGAGGTAGGCAGCGGTGAGGCGCGCGACGGCAGCGACCCGCTCGGGACTCTCGTCCGTCGTCTCGGCGGCGTCGTATCCGGGGATCCCGCCGAGCGCGTGCCCCGCGCCGGACAGGGTGAGCAGGGACTTGGGACCCGGGGCGAGGGTGTAGGGGTCGGCGTGCCAGGCCGGACCCATATCGGTGAAGTGCCGGGAGTCGTCCTCGTCGCCGGCGACGACCAGCGCGGGCGTGGTCATCGTGGAGAAGTCGATGGTCCCCAAGACCGGCAGCATGTCGCCCATGGGTCCATTGAGGACGTCGCCCCTGCCGGGCGCGGCCAGCAGCACACCCGCCTTGAACCGGGGCTCGATGAGGCTTACTTCCTCCCCGGTATCCGGGTCGGTGACGCGGGCGCCGAGCAGGAGGCTGGAGGTGAAACCGCCGAAGGAGTGTCCGGCGACGGCGACTTTGGTGTGGGCGATCCGCCCGGCGAGCAGAGGCACGGCCTTCTCGATCACGTCGAGCCGGTCCAGGACGTGCGACATGTCCTGCGATCGCGAGCGCCAGAAGAAGGGCGCCCCGGGGGCGTCAGCGACCAGGTGGCTCAGCGTCCTGGAGGTGAGGTGGGTGGGTTGGATGACCACGAACCCGTGCGCCGCCCAGAAGTTGACGAGCGGCGCGTAGCCGTTCAGCGAGGACAGGTTGTTCGAAGGTCCCTGCCCATGGGAGAGAAGGATGACCGGGAGGTCCGTGCCGGTCACGGGCGCGGTGACCCGTACCTCGAGGTCCACGGGACGTCCGGGTACGGACAGCGCCAGCGGGCTGTAGGACAGGACCGGGACGGGCGAGCCCGAGGTGTCGGCGGTGGCTTCGGATGTGCTCATGATGCGCAGTTTCCCTTTCTGCGGGCCCCTGCCGGCCGCCTGCCCGGTGCGCAGGCGGTGGGGCAAGGGAGGTGAGGGGCGGCCCCGCTTCGGATAACCTGAAGTGGAGCACCGCACCACTTACTATCCGGAACAGTGCTCCGCTTTGTCAAACGGTGCCGGAAGGAAAAGAGCGATGCCCACCGAGAGCCCCACGGGAAAGGCGGCGGCCCGAAGCAAGCGGACCGACGCGCTGCGCAACCAGCAGACCGTGCTCACCGCCGCCGCCGAGGTGTTCGCCACCTCCGGAGTCGACGCGCCGATCCGCCAGATCGCCGCGCGGGCAGGTGTCGGGATGGCCACGATCTACCGCCACTTCCCGACCCGGGCGGACCTCGTCACCGCCGTCTACCGCCACCAGATCGAGGCATGCGCCGAGGCCGGCCCGAACCTGCTGGCCAGTGCGGAATCCCCGTTCGACGCACTGCGTCAGTGGATCGACCTCTTCGTCGACTTTCTGGTCACCAAACACGGACTCGCCGACGCCCTGCAGTCCGACAGCGACCGCTTCGCCACACTGCACACCTACTTTGTCGACCGCCTGGAGCCCGTGAGCGCCCAACTACTGAACGCCGCGGTCGAGGCCGGCGACATCAGGCCCGGCATCCAGCCCTACGAACTGATGCGCGGCATCGGCAACCTCTGCATCGGGCGCGACGACGACCCCCGCTACGACCCCCGCCGCTTGATCGAACTGCTCCTGCAGGGACTGCGGCAGCCTCGACCGACCTGATCGCGGCCCAGTCGCCCCTGCCGGACAAGCCTTCCCGCCGACAGTCCGTACGGTGCCCGGACGTACGGCCGGGCGGGCCGACCCGGTCAGGACAAACGGCTCAGGACCGCCCGGCACAGCCGCCGCAGTTCGCGGTCGCTGGACGCGCTCCGTAGTAGCTGCCGTGGGGCCGGGACAGTTCATCGCGGGTGCGCGGGTGCGCGGGTGCGCGGGTGCGCGGGTGCGCGGGTGCGCGGGTGCGCGGGTGCGCGGGTGCGCGGGTGCGCGGGTGCGCGGGTGCGGCCGTCGGGCCCATCCGGTCGAGGCGGTCGGACCCATCCGGTCGAGGCGGCAGCGCGGACGCGGCGTCGGGCCCGATCCGGCCGAGCACGTCGGCCGCGTCGGTCGCCATGTAGGCCGGTCGGCGGCGGTGCCCAGGGCACCGAGGGACGCGGCCGCCGGAACGCCTGGGCCGCCTGGAGGGCACGACGACCCCGCACCGGGGCGGGAAGATGCCGCGCGAGAAGTTCGGCAACCGCGCCCGGCTGGTCAGCATCGACGACAGCGGACATGGCATCTGTTCCCAGCTCATTCGGGTCGCCGGCTGCCTCCCGGAAGGGCCGTTACGGGCCGGTGGAGGTGTCAGGGCGGTCACCGTGGCCGCCCGGACCGGACAGGAGCTCATGGAGACGCCGCATGACGTCGATCTGAGCCGGATTGTAGAGATCGGCAATGGCTTTGCCGATGGTGCGACCGGCGTGCTGCCGGCCGCGCGGGGCGTCCGAGGCGAGGTCGTTCAGCCCGGGGTGCCTGACCCGGAGACCTTGGACGTACGGCACGAGACGCTCAGCGAGACTATGGCGCGCCTGCTCGTCCGCATCGGCGGGAAGCTCGTCGAGTTCGCGTGCGACCGGCTGCGGCTGCTGAGCGAGCAAGTCCGCGTAGGCGCCCATGCCGCTGGGGCCGAGCACCGTACCGAGGACGGTGACGAAAGAGCGGTCGGGGTCAGGGAACTCTGCCTTCTCGTCCACGAACGCCACGCGGAGAGGGAGATCGCTCGCGGCCGTTCTGCGCATGAGGGCGCCAACCTCGGCGCGGGCGTGTTCCAGCCGTTCGATCGTGGCGGCCAACTCAGCGTCGAGAGCCCGCAAATCACGCGGGTCCGGTGCAGAATCCGGGCCGTCACGCATGTCCGCGATCTGGGAGAGGGAAAAGCCCAGCGTGGTGAGGCGCTTTATCCGGAGGAGCCGGACGAGATGGCTGACGCCGTACTGCTTGTATCCGTTGGAGCGGCGCTCCGGCTCCTCGAGTAAGCCGATCTCGTGATAGTGCCGTACGGCCCTGAGGCTGGTACCGGCCAACTCCGCCATCTCCCGGGTGCTCCATGCCATGGTCGATGTCTCCCTCGTCGTTTGGTGCCGTGTCACTGCGGTCGCGGTGAAGGACTCCTTGGCGGCAACGTACTCATCGCGCGGGTCGCCGCCGACCACCCTGGTTCCCACGCGTCAGTGCCCTTCTCACCGTGCTCTCGCACGCCTGCCCGCCGGGTGAACCGGTGCTGTGGGGTGGTTGGTTCGGTTCACGGGCGGGGCGGTCCGGCGGGTGGTACGGGGCGGGTGGTGAGGATGTGGTCGACGGCGGCGTTGAGGGTTTCGGTCTCGGCGGCGAGGACGGATTCGCGGGTGGGCAGGGCGCGTTCGACGGAGAGGCCGTTGAGGACGGTGAGAAGGAACCTGACCTGGCGGGTGTGGTCTCCCGGGGGCAGTGCGCCTTCCT
>NZ_JBHXRV010000062.1:26036-45930 GCF_042716745.1 Streptomyces sp. NPDC058663 | reverse complement strand
TGTCGAGGTGGTACGGACCGAGGACCTGGCCGAGGAGCTGGCGGCTCTGCCCGTGACCCGCCCGGCTGTTCCCGTAGACCCGCAGAACCCCGCGTACGTGCTGTACACCTCCGGCTCCACCGGCCGGCCCAAGGGAGCCGCCAACTCCCACCACGCCATCACCAACCGGCTCCTGTGGATGCAGGACCGCTACCGCCTCGACAGCTCCGACCGTGTCCTGCACAAGACACCCATCGGCTTCGACGTGTCCGTCTGGGAGCTCACCTGGGCCCTGCTGGCCGGCGCCCGGATCGTCATGGCCGACCCGGGCGGCCAGCGCGACCCCGGCTACCTGGCCCGGGCCGCCGCCGCGGCCTCCGTCACCACCACCCACTTCGTCCCGTCCATGCTCAAGGTGTTCCTCGACACCGCCCTGGCCACCGCGGCGGCAGGAGACACCGAAGGGAGCCCGCTGCCCGCGCTGCGCCGCGTCGTGTGCAGCGGCGAGGAACTCACCTCCGAGGTCTGCGCCACCTTCCACCGGCTGTTCCCGCACGCCGAACTGCACAACCTGTACGGGCCCACCGAGGCCTCCATCGACGTCACCGCCCACCACGTGAGCAGTCCCGTACCGGGGGGCCGGGTGCCGATCGGCACCCCGATCACCGGTGCACGGATCCACGTGCTGGATGCGGGGCTGCGGGTGCAGCCGGTGGGTGTGCCCGGTGAGCTGTGCATCGGCGGGGTGCCGCTGGCGCGGGGGTATCACGGGCGTCCGGGGCTGACGGCGGACCGGTTCGTGCCGGATCCGTTCACGGCGGGCGGCCGTCTGTACCGGACGGGTGACCTGGTGCGGTGGCGGGCGGAGGGGACGGTGGAGTACCTGGGGCGTCTCGATCACCAGATCAAGATCCGTGGTCAGCGGATCGAGCCCGCCGAGATCGAGACCGCGCTCGTCGGCCACCCCGCGGTGGACCAGGCCCTGGTCACCGCCGTGCCCGACACGGACGGCGCCCCCCAACTCGTCGCCTACCTCACCAAGTCGACGGGCGACGCCCACACCGCGGGCGGACACGAGACCCAGGTCGACCGGTGGAGCGAGGTCTTCGACCAGATCTACCAGGCCGGTGAACAGCAGACCGCCGACCCGACCTTCGACATCTCGGGCTGGATCAGCTCCTACACCGGCGAGCCGCTCCGCGCCGACGAAATGCGTTCCTGGGTGGACTCCGTCGTCGGCCGGGTCCTGGCCCTGCCGCACCGCCGGGTCCTGGAGATCGGCTGCGGCACCGGCCTGCTGATGTTCCCGATCGCCGCGCACGCCGAGTACTACTGCGGCATCGACGTGTCCGAGGTCGCCATCCGCGACCTGGAGGCCAAACTGCCGCTGCTGCCCGAGGGCGCGGGGAAGGTCGAACTGCTCCGGCGGTCCGCCGAGGACTTCGACGGGGTCGCCGACGACAGCTTCGACATCGTGCTGATCAACTCGGTGGCCCAGTACTTCCCGACCGCCGACTACCTGGCCGAGGTGCTCACCAAGGCCCTGCGCGTGGTCCGCCCCGGCGGCGCCGTGATCGTCGGCGACGTACGCAACCAGGCCCTGCTCGAAACCTTCCACGCCTCCCTCCAGCGCGCCGACGACCAGGACCTCCCCGAGGGACCCGAGTTCGACCGGGCCGTCGCCGACCGGGTGGGCCGGGACGCCGAACTGTGCGTCGACCCGGGATTCTTCACCGCACTGGCCGGCGACCGGCCCGAGATCGCAGGCGTCTCCCTGCTCGCCAAGCGCGGCAGCCACCGCAACGAGCTGGTCAAGTACCGCTACGACGCCATCCTGCACCTCACCGGGGCCGAACCGGCGACCGGCACCGGCGGACCGCTGGACGAGGACGGGCCGACGGCCGGAGAAGGCAAACCGCTGGAGGAGTGGCCCCTGGCACCCGTCACCGAGCTGGTGGGCCGGCTGCGCGCCGAGCAGCCCACCAGCGTGCTCGTCGCCGCCGTGACCGACGCCAGGCTCGCCGCCGACCTGCCCGGCCAGGACGGCACGGACGCCCTCGACCCGCACGAACTGGCCGAGCGGGTGGCGGAACTGGGCTACCAGGTGGTCCCCGCCCTGCACCCCGAGCGGCCCGGCCGCCTCGACGTGCTGATCACCCGGTCGGCCGCCCGCGCCCTGCGCCCCGTGCGCGAGCTCGCCATGACCGCGCCCGACCGCGGCTGGGGCGCCTACTCCAACGACCCGCTGGAGACGGTCTGGCGCAGCGCCCTGGTGCCCGAACTCCGCGCCCACCTGAACGACCGGCTCCCCGAGTCCATGATCCCGCGGCACTTCCTCGTCCTGGACGCCTGGCCGCTGAGCGCGAACGGCAAGCTCGACCGCAAGGCACTGCCCGCACCCAGCACCGGGCGCGACGCGGCGGCCACCGTCTACGTCGCCCCGCGCACCCCGACCGAGCGGGCCATCGCCACCGTCTGGTCGGACGTGCTCGGCGTGGCCAGGGTCGGCGCCCTCGACAACTTCTTCGACCTGGGTGGCCACTCGCTGCTCGCCACCCGCGTCGCCGCCCGCATCGGCGACGCCTGCGCCACCGAGATCCGGCTCGGCGCCTTCTTCCAGCACCCCACCGTGGCCGGCCTGGCCGTCCACATCGACGAGGAGACGGCCAAGCAGGTCAGCCGCACCCCGCTCCGCCGGGCCGACCGGAGCCGCCACCGCGCGCCCCGGCCCGCCCCGAGCGCACCCGCACCCGCGAGCGCGTCCCCCACTCCCGCATCCGTTCCCGCAGGGACCCGGGCCTGAGAACCAGGCCGAGCCCGTCAGGAGAGTGACCATGACAGTGACCCAGGAGCATCCGCCGTCCGCCCCCGCGGCCCCGCCCTGCCCGAGCTGCACCTGCGGTGCGACCGTATGGCTGACCGGCCTGCCCAGCTCCGGCAAGAGCACCATCGCCGGACTGCTCGCCGAGCGGCTGCGCGCCGCGGGCCGCCGGGTGGAGGTGCTCGACGGGGACGAGATCCGCCGGTTCCTCTCGGCCGGGCTCGGCTTCTCACGGGAGGACCGTGACATCAACGTCCAGCGCATCGGCCTCGTCGCCGACGTGCTCTCCGCCAACGGAGTCATCACGCTCGTCCCGGTGATCGCGCCGTACGAGGACAGCCGCGAGGCCGTGCGGGCGCGCCACGCCGCCCGCGGTACCGCCTACCTGGAGGTTCATGTCGCCACCCCGGTCGAGGTGTGCTCGGAACGCGACGTGAAGGGGCTGTACGCGCAGCAGGCCGCCGGTGAGATCTCCGGCCTGACCGGCGTCGACGACCCCTACGAGCAGCCGGCCCGGCCGGACCTGCGCCTTCAGACCCACCACCAGAGCAGCCACGAATCCGCGGACGCGGTATGGGCGCTGCTGTCCGAAAGGGGACTGCTGTGACCACCGCCGTCCGGCTCGCGCCGCTGACGCACCTGGACGTCCTCGAATCCGAGGCCGTGCACATCTTCCGCGAGGTGGCGGGCGAGTTCGAGAGGCCCGTGCTGCTGTTCTCCGGCGGCAAGGACTCCATCGTCATGCTGCACCTCGCCCGCAAGGCCTTCGCCCCGGCCCCGGTGCCCTTCGTCCTGCTGCACGTGGACACCGGCCACAACTTCCCCGAGGTGCTCGACCACCGCGACCGGACCGTGACCCGCTCCGGGCTCCGGCTGCACATCGCCTCCGTCCAGGAGTACATCGACAACGGGCGGCTGCGCGAGCGCCCCGACGGCACCCGCAACCCGCTCCAGACGGTGCCGCTGACGGAAGCGATCCAGCGGCTCAAGTTCGACGCCGTCTTCGGCGGCGGCCGCCGCGACGAGGAGAAGGCCCGCGCCAAGGAACGCGTCTTCTCCCTGCGCGACGAGTTCTCCCAGTGGGATCCGCGCCGCCAGCGCCCCGAGCTGTGGCAGCTCTACAACGGCCGCCACGCCCCCGGCGAGCACGTCCGGGTGTTCCCGCTGTCCAACTGGACCGAACTCGACGTGTGGCAGTACATCGCCCGCGAGGACATCGAACTGCCCGGGATCTACTTCGCCCACGAGCGGGAGGTGTTCCGGCGCGCCGGCATGTGGCTGACCGCGGGCGACTGGGGCGGCCCGGCCGAGGGGGAGCGCACCGAGCGGCGGCTGATCCGCTACCGCACCGTCGGCGACATGTCCTGCACCGGTGCCGTCGACTCCGACGCCACCACGCTGGAGGCCGTGATCGCCGAGATCACGGCCTCCAGGCTCACCGAGCGGGGCGCGACCCGCGCCGACGACAAGATGTCCGAGGCCGCGATGGAAGACCGCAAACGCGAAGGGTACTTCTAATGACGATCCTCGATTCCCTCGACGCCGCACCAGCCGTCGAGGAGGCCGTGGACACCCTGCGCCTGGCCACCGCCGGCTCCGTCGACGACGGCAAGTCCACCCTGGTCGGACGGCTGCTGCACGACTCCAAGTCGATCCTGACCGACCAGCTGGAGGCCGTCGCGCACGCCTCGCGCAACCGCGGGCAGGACACCCCCGACCTGGCACTGCTCACCGACGGACTGCGGGCCGAACGCGAGCAGGGCATCACCATCGATGTCGCCTACCGCTACTTCGCGACCGCCCGCCGCCGGTTCATCCTCGCCGACACCCCCGGCCATGTGCAGTACACCCGCAACATGGTCACCGGGGCCTCGACGGCGGAACTCGCGATCATCCTGGTCGACGCCCGCAACGGGGTGGTCGAGCAGACCCGCCGGCACGCCGCCGTCGCCGCCCTGCTGCGCGTCCCGCAGGTGGTGCTGGCCGTCAACAAGATGGACCTGGTGGGCTACGCGGAGGCCGCGTACGCCGCCATCGCCGACGAGTTCGCCGCGTACGCCTCCTCCCTCCAGATCCCCGCGGTCACCCCCATCCCGGTCTCCGCGCTGCTCGGCGACAACGTGGTGGAGCCCTCCGCACACATGGACTGGTACGTGGGCCCCACCGTCCTGGAACACCTGGAGACCGTCCCGGCCGGCCGGGACACCGCCGAGGCGCCGGCCCGCTTCCCTGTGCAGTACGTGATCCGTCCGCAGACCGCCGCGCATCCCGACTACCGGGGGTACGCGGGCCAGTTCGTGGCCGGCACGCTCAGCGTGGGCGAGCAGGTCACCGTCCTGCCGTCCGGGCTGACCAGCACCATCGCCGGCATCGACGTACTGGGCGAGCGCAGCGACACCGCCCGCGCCCCGCAGTCGGTGACGCTGCTGCTGGAGGACGACCTCGACATCTCCCGGGGCGATCTCATCGCCCCGACCGCGAGCGCCCCGGCCACCACCCGGGACGTGGTGGCCACGGTCTGCCACGTGGCGGACCAGCCGCTGACCGTCGGCGCCCGCGTCCTGCTCAAGCACACCACCCGCACGGTGCAGGCCGTCGTGCGGGACATTCCCTCCCGCCTCACGCTCGACGACCTCACCCAGCATCCGGACCCCGGACAGCTGGTGGCGAACGACATCGGCCGGGTCCTGCTGCGCACGGCCGAGCCACTGGCCCTGGACCCGTACAGCGTCTCCCGGCTCACCGGCTCCTTCCTGCTGATCGAACCCTCCGACGGCACCACCCTCGCCGCCGGCATGGCAGAGCGGAACCCGGGCGCCACCGGCTGACCCGGCGGCACACACGAAGGGCCCGCCGGATTCCCGGCGGGCCCTTCGTGCCGCGCGGAGCCGGGACACCGCGAGGGAGGCCCCCCCGGAGGGTTCCGTGGATGTCCAGGATGCGACGCCGTATAACCTGAGAAAATGCTGACCGAAGTCACAGCGACCCGCTACGTCACGCCCCTGCGTGAGGGCGGCTCGCTCCCGGGACTCGTCGAGGCCGACGATCTCGGTACGTACGTCATGAAGTTCACCGGCGCCGGGCAGGGGCGCAAGACCCTGGTCGCCGAGGTCGTCTGCGGTGAGCTGGGGCGCCGGCTCGGACTGCGGGTGCCGCGGCTGGTCGCGATGGAGCTCGACCCCGTCATCGGGCTCGGCGAGCCCGACCAGGAGGTGCAGGAGCTGCTGCGGGCCAGCGGCGGGCTGAACCTCGGGATGGACTTCCTGCCGGGGTCGCTCGGCTTTGACCCCCTCGCCTACGAGGTGAGCCCCGCCGAGGCGGGCCGGGTCGTCTGGTTCGACGCGCTCATCAACAACGTCGACCGGTCCTGGCGCAACCCCAACATGATGGTCTGGCACGGCGACCTGTGGCTCATCGACCACGGCGCCACCATGATCTGGCAGCACAACTGGCCGACCGCGCAGGCCGCGGCCGCCAAGCCCTACAACGCGTCCGACCACGCGCTGGCCCGCTTCGGACCGGACATCGCGGCCGCCGCGCGCGACCTGGCCCCCCTGGTCACCGAGGAACTGCTCACCGAGGTCGCCGCCCAGGTGCCCGACGTGTGGCTGGCCGACGAGCCCGGCTTCGAGAGCCCCGACGCGCTGCGCCGTGCGTACGTCGGCGCGCTGCTGCCGCGCGCCGCCGCCATCCATGAGCGGATCACCCTCTCGGCGCCGACCAAGGACCGCCCCTCGCAGGCGCCGGGCTGGCTGACCGAACACCTGAAGCCCTGGCCGCACCCCACCAGGCAGCAGTCCGCACAGGCACAGCGGGTTCCGCAGGACGGCGGCGGCAAGTGAACGAGCAGCGCAACGACAACGCCGCCCAGCGGCACGTCTTCGAGTACGCCCTGGTGCGCGTGGTGCCGCGGGTGGAGCGCGGCGAGATGTTCAACGCCGGAGTGATGGTCTACTGCCGGGCGAAGTCGTACGCGGCCGCCCTCACGCACCTCGACGAACGCAAGCTCCTCGCGCTGGACCCGCAGGCCGACGTGACCGGTGTGCGGGCCGCACTGGGCGCCGTCGAAGGGGTCTGCGGCGGCGGTGACCCGGCCGGGCAGGCGGCGGGCGACGACCCCGGACGGCGGTTCCGCTGGCTGAGTGCCCCGCGCTCCGCCGTCGTACAGCCGGGGCCCGTGCACACCGGGCTGACCGCCGACCCGGCGGCCGAACTGGAACGGCTGTTCGAGGTTCTGGTGCGCTGAGTCCGCCGTTCACTGCGCGCGGGGTGTGCGGCCGCCGACCGCACCCGCGCGGGTGTGCGGCCGCCCTCGGCGCGCGGACGAGGTGTGATCTTCGCCGGGGTCCGGAGTGACCGTTGACACCGGGTGCCAGGGCTTCTAGCGTCTCGTCTGCTGGGCCTACTAAGCGGTTGCTCAGCGGTCGAGCGGTCCCCCATCGCAAGGAGAACCCAGGATGTCCACCACCGAGCAGCGCGTAGCGATCGTCACCGGGGCGGCACGCGGTATCGGCGCCGCCACCGCCGTCAGGCTCGCGGCCGAGGGCCGTGCCGTCGCCGTGCTCGACCTCGACGAGGCGGCCTGCAAGGACACCGTCGAGAAGATCACCGCCGCGGGCGGCCGGGCCGTCGCCATCGGCTGCGACGTGTCGAACGAGGAGCAGGTCGCCGCGGCCGTCGCCCGCGTGGCCGCCGAGCTGGGAGCCCCGACGGTCCTGGTGAACAACGCGGGCGTGCTGCGCGACAACCTGCTCTTCAAGATGAGCGAACTGGACTGGGACACCGTCATGGGCGTCCACCTCAAGGGCGCGTTCCTGATGTCCCGCGCCTGCCAGAGCCACATGGTGGACGCCAAGTTCGGCCGTATCGTCAACCTGTCGTCCAGCTCGGCGCTCGGCAACCGCGGCCAGGCCAACTACGCCACCGCCAAGGCCGGCCTGCAGGGCTTCACCAAGACCCTCGCCAAGGAGCTCGGCAAGTTCGGCGTCACCGCCAACGCGGTGGCCCCGGGCTTCGTCGTCACCGAGATGACCGCCCAGACCGCCGCGCGCGTCGGCATGGACTTCGAGGAGTTCCAGGCCGCCGCCGCCACCCAGATCCCGGTCCAGCGCGTCGGCCGCCCCGAGGACATCGCCCACGCCATCGCCTTCTTCACCGGTGACGCGGCGGGCTTCGTCTCCGGCCAGGTCATGTACGTCGCGGGCGGCCCGCTCAACTGACGCCCCCCGTCAGCCCACGGACGCAACTCAGTAAGGGACTCCACACATGGCGGAAGAAGTGCAGGACAGCGGCAGGGTCGCGCTGATCACCGGCGCCAGCCGGGGCATCGGCTACGGGATCGCCGAGGCGTTCGTCGCCCGCGGCGACCGGGTGTGCATCACCGGCCGCAACGAGGACGCCCTCAAGGAAGCGGTCGGGACGCTCGGCGCGGACCGGGTGATCGGCGTCGCGGGCAAGGCGCACGACGAGGCACACCAGGCCGTCGCCGTCGAGCGCACCATGGAGGCCTTCGGCCGGGTCGACTTCCTGGTCAACAACGCCGGCACCAACCCGGTGTTCGGTCCGATGGCCGAGATGGACCTGAATGTCGCCCGCAAGGTCTTCGAGACCAATGTGATCTCGGCGCTCGGCTTCGCCCAGCAGACCTGGAAGGCCTGGCAGCGCGAGAACGGCGGTGCGATCGTGAACATCGCCTCGGTGGCCGGGGTCTCGGCCTCGCCGTTCATCGGGGCGTACGGCATGAGCAAGGCCGCCATGGTCAACCTCACGCTGCAGCTGGCGCACGAGTTCGCGCCGGTGGTACGGGTCAACGCGATCGCCCCCGCCGTCGTGAAGACCAAGTTCGCCCAGGCACTGTACGAGGGCCGGGAGGCGGAGGCCGCCGCCGCGTACCCGCTGGGCAGGCTCGGCGTGCCGGCGGACATCGGCGGGGCGGCCGCGTTCCTCACCTCCGCCCAGTCCGACTGGGTCACGGGACAGACACTCGTGGTCGACGGAGGCATCTTCCTCAACGCAGGTGTCGGCTGACGGAATTGACCATTCCGACATAGTGAACGGCTCGCTGGACGGCCCTCTCGTCCCGGCGGGCCGTTGCGGTATGGTCTGCCGACCCAAGGCCGACCGAGGAGCGTGCACGTGTTGTACCGGGCCAGGAGACTGCGGACTGCCGCAGCCCTCACGTCCATATCCCTGCTGGCTGGTTGCGGGGTGCTGAGCGAGGACAGTGCCGACACCGAGCAGAAGATCACCGTCGGCACGACGAGCAAGCCGAGCGGACTCGACCCCGCCGGATCCTGGGACGGCTCCTGGGAGCTGTACCGCAACGTCTTCCAGACCCTGCTGAGCTATCCGACCGGAAGCTCCGCCCCCACCCCGGACGCCGCGAAGGTGTGCGCCTTCACCGACACCTCGCACCGGGTGTACACCTGTGACCTCCAGCCGGGACTGACCTTCTCCGACGGCGCCAAGCTGGACGCGGCGGCCGTCAAGTACTCGATCGACCGGATCGTCACGATCAACGCCGAGGGCGGCCCCCGGGGGCTCCTCTCCAGTCTGCAGAAGATCGAGACGCCGGAGCCCACCAAGGTCGTCTTCCGCCTCAACAAGCCCGACGCCACCTTCCCGTTCGTCCTCGCGACACCGGGCATGTCGCTGGTGAGCCCGGCCGCCTACCCGGCCGACCGGCTCCGCAGCGGCGACTCGCTGACCGGCTCCGGCCCGTACACCCTCCAGGCCTACCGCCCCAAGGGCGCGGACTCCGGGGCCGACCTGATCAGCAACAGCAGCTACCGGGGCTTCGCCGACCGGAAGAACAAGGCCGTCACCATCCGCTACTTCGACGACTCGGCGAAGATGGTCAACGAGCTCAAGAACAAGCGGATCGATGCGACCTTCCGCGGACTGACCGCTGAGCAGGTCGTCGGCCTCCAGCAGCAGTCGTCGGGCCCCGTCACGGTGACCGAGTCGCCCGGTTCGGAGATCCACTACCTGGTCTTCAACCCCAAGGACCCCCAGTCCGCCAAGCCGGCCGTCCGGCGGGCCGTCGCGCAGCTGGTGGACCGCCCCGCCCTCGTCGACAAGGTCTACAAGGGCACCGCCGAGCCGCTGTACTCGATGGTGCCGAGCGGCGTCGCCGGCCACACCACCGACTTCTTCGACACCTACGGCGAACCGGACGCGCAGGCGGCGAAGCGCACCCTGCGGGCGGCGGGCATCACCCGGCCCGTACCGCTGACGCTCTGGTACCCCACCGACCGCTACGGCTCCGCGACCGCCCTGGAATTCGCCGAGCTGAAGCGGCAGCTGGAGGCGTCCGGGCTGTTCACGATCACCGTCCGGGGCCGCGCCTGGAAGGAGTTCCAGGGCGGTGTGCAGAAGGGCGAGTACCCGGTCTTCGGCCGGGGCTGGGCGCCGGACTACCCGGACCCGGACAGCTTCGTGTCGCCCTTCGTGGGAGAGCGCAACGCCATCTCCACGCCGTACGTCGTCCCGGAGATCACCGAGGACCTGCTGCCGAAGTCGCGCCGCGAAGTGAAGCGTGAGCGCTCCGTGCCGTACTTCGTGCGGGCCCAGGAGGTCCTGATGCGGGACGTCCGGCTGCTGCCGCTGTGGCAGGGCAAGATGTACGTCGCCGCGTCGGAGGAGATCGGCGGCACCGAACGGGCCCTGGACCCGCAGACGGTGATGCAGGTGTGGGAGCTGTTCCGCAAGACCAGCTGGGACTAGGGGAGCGGGGCACGGGGCGAGCGGGGGCCGGCCCGGCTCCCGGGCGGCGTTGTCAGTGGCGGCCGGTAGGTTCTTGGCACAGAGAACAGATCGTTTACCGGAGGTTGTTGACGTGACCGACACCCAGATGCTGCCCGAGTCCTGGCGCGGGGTCCTCGGCGGGGAACTGCACAAGCCCTACTTCAAGGAGCTCGTGGAGTTCGTCGAGGACGAGCGGGCGAAGGGGCCGGTCCACCCGCCGCGCGAGGACGTCTTCGCCGCCCTCGCCGCGACCCCGTACGACCGGGTGAAGGTCCTGGTGCTCGGCCAGGACCCCTACCACGGCGAAGGCCAGGGCCACGGCCTGTGCTTCTCGGTGCGGCCCGGCGTCAGGACCCCGCCGTCGCTGCGCAACATCTACAAGGAGATGCACGCCGAGCTGGGCACCCCGATCCCCGACAACGGCTATCTGATGCCGTGGGCCGAACAGGGCGTGCTGCTGCTCAACGCGGTGCTCACGGTGCGCGGCGGAGAGGCCAACTCGCACAAGGGCAAGGGCTGGGAGAAGTTCACCGACGCGGTGATCCGCGCGGTGGCCGAGCGCCCGGACCCCGCGGTCTTCGTCCTGTGGGGGAACTACGCCCAGAAGAAGCTGCCGCTGATCGACACCGGCAAGCACGCCGTGGTGAAGGGTGCGCACCCCTCGCCGCTGTCCGCGAAGAAGTGGTTCGGCTCCCGGCCCTTCACGCAGATCAACGAGGCGGTCGCCGCCCAGGGCCACGAGGCGATCGACTGGACCATCCCGGACCTGGGCTGAGCCTGAGCGCCCCGGCCGCGTCCTGCCGCTAGCTTTCCGTTGTGTCGGGTACGCCGTGCCCGCCGACGGGCGCGGCGGTGTCGTACGGGTGCAGCGGAGGCGCAGCGGTGCAGCAGCAGGGGGCGTCCCAGGACGCCGTGATGATCAGGATCGGGCAGACGGCGATGCTGCTGCACGCCGGCGACCGCCAGGAGGCGCGCAGCAGGTTCGGTGCGCTCTGGGAGGAGATCGGCGCCCAGGGGGACGCCAGGCACCGGTGCCTGCTGGCGCACTACATGGCCGACGCGCAGGACGCCGCGCGGGACGAACTGCTGTGGGACCTGCGGGCATGGGAGGCGGCCGACGGCACGCCGGAGCTGCGCGGGTTCTACCCGTCGCTGCACCTCGGGCTCGCCGCCGACTACGCGAAGCTCGGCCGCCCCGAGGCGGCCCGCGGCCATCTGGAGCGGGCGCGGTCCGCCTGCGACGCGCTGGCCGACGACAGTTTCGGACACCGGGTGCGGGCGGCCATTGGACAGCTGGAGCAGCGGCTCACGGGGAGGTGACGCCGTCGGACCCCGCCTCCCCTGGGCCCCCGGCCAGCCCCCGCCCCCGGGGCGCGCCCCCGGTCAGCCCCCGTAGGTGTCCCGGCAGATGCGGGCCTGGGGGCTGTTCGACTGCCAGCCGCCGTAGCCGGTGCCGAGCGCGCAGACATCGGCGCCCGTGACGGGGATCTTCGGCAGTGCGGGCAGCGGACCGGCCTGCTGCCGCGGTGGCCTGCGGCGGGGCTCGGCCTGCTGCGGGGCCTCGCGACGGCGGGGCGGGTCCGCCCGCTGCGGCGGCGGGGGAGCGGCGGGACGGGCCTCCTCCGGCCGTGCCTTCCGCGGTTCCTTCGGGGGTGCCGCGGCAGGCCGCCGGGGTGCGGGCGCCTGCTCGGCGGGCAGCAGAGCCGCCTCCAGGACCTCGTGCACGGGTGCCTCGACGACGAGCTCGGGCGGGCCGCCCTGTCCGGCCGGGCGGGGCGGCGGGGCGACGGCCGGGGGCCGGGGCGAGGACGACTGCGGGCCCGCGGCGGGAGCGCCGGGGCCGGTGGCCATACATCCGGAGACGGCCGTCACGGCCATCCCCACCAGGAGCGTCGCTGCGGTTCTCGTCACGGTTCTTGTTCGGTGCACCCGCGCAACTCTGCTGACCACGAGCGCGATTCGGAAAGCCGGGAGCCCGAATTTGCTCCGCACGAGTGACGCGGCCGCCGCGTGCTTACGCCCGCCCGCCGTGGTCCCCGGGGGCGGCCGACCGCCTTCCGGAGCGCACGTATGCTGCCTGCAAGGCCCCCCACCAGGGGTGACGGGCGCACAGCGAGAGAAAGCAGGACCCCCGTGAAGGTCGGCGTCATCGGTCTCGGAGACATCGCGCAGAAGGCGTACCTGCCGGTGCTCGCCACCCTGCCGGAAACGGAGCTGCACCTCCAGACGCGTACCCCCGCCACCCTGGCGCGGGTCGCCGGAGCGCACCGGGTCCCGGCCGGACAGGCCCACACGGACCTCGACGCCCTGCTCGCCCAGGGCCTGGACGCGGCCTTCGTGCACGCCTCCACGGTCGCCCACCCGCAGATCGTCACCCGGCTGCTGGAAGCGGGCGTTCCCACCTACGTCGACAAGCCGCTCGCCTACGAACTGGACGACTCGATACGGCTGGTGGAGCTCGCCGAGGAACGCGGCGTCGGCCTCGCCGTCGGCTTCAACCGCCGGCTCGCCCCCGGCTACGCCCAGTGCGCCGAGCACCCGCGCGACCTGATCCTGATGCAGAAGAACCGCGTCGGCCTGCCGGCGGACGCCCGCACCTTCGTTCTCGACGACTTCATCCACGTCGTGGACACCCTGCGCTTCCTGGCCCCCCGCGAGATCGACCACGTCGACATCCGCTCCCGCACGGTCGGCGGCCTGCTGCACCACGTGGTGCTCCAGCTCTCCGGCGAAGGATTCACCGCGATCGGCACCATGAACCGGATGAGCGGCTCCACCGAGGAGATCCTCGAAGTCTCCGGCCGCGACACCAAACGGCAGGTCCTCAACCTCGCCGAGGTCATCGACCACAAGGGCCAGCCGAGCGTCCGCCGCCGCGGCGACTGGGTGCCCGTCGCCCGCCAGCGCGGCATCGAGCAGGCCGTCACCGGCTTCCTGGACGCCGTACGGGCCGCAAAGCCGCTCAGCGCCCGGGACGCACTGGCGACCCATGAGCTCTGTGAGCGAGTGGTACGGACGGTCCGCGAGCAGGCCTCCTGAGGCTGCGCACGCCCTCCGCGGCGAGCAGCAGCGCGAGGACCGCCATCGCCGAATGGACCGCCCAGTCGCCGTACCGCGTGTACGGGGTCCGGCCGTGCGCCAGCGGTACGTCGTACACGGCGGCGGCGCTCTGCCCGGTGCCCAGCGGCTCGCCGACGCGCGCGCCGTCGGGCCCGTACACGGTGCTCACCCCGGTGAGCGTGGCGTGGACCATGGGCCGGCCGTTCTCCGCGGCCCGCAGCGCGGCGAGCGAGGCATGCTGCTGAGGCGCCCAGCTCTGCTGGAACGTCGAGGTCGCGGACTGCGCGATCAGCAGCTGCGCCCCCTCCCGCACCAGACGCCGGCTCATGTCGGGGAACGCCGACTCGAAACAGACCAGCGGGCCCAGCCGCAGTCCGTTCGGCAGCGGCATCACCACCGTGCGGGTGCCGCGCATCCGGTCCTCGCCCGCCGCCCTGCCCACCGAGGTCGCCCAGCCGAGCAGGGCACGTGCCGGGACGTACTCGCCGAAGGGGACCAGCCGCCGCTTGTCGTAGCGCTCCCCGGTCGGACCCCGCGGCCCCACCAGCACCGAGGACTTGAAGATGCCGGGCCGGTCGGAGCGCCGGGCATCCACATTGACCAGGACGTCCGCGCCGACCAGCCGGGACAGTGCGGCGATCCGGCGGGCCACGTCCGGGCGGGACAGCAGGTCCGCGCCGACACTGCTCTCGCCCCACACCACCAGGTCGACGCGCTGCCCGGCCAGAGTGCGGGTCAGCTCCTCCTCGCGGGCGAGCCGTTGCCCGGTGGAGCCGGCGCCGTCGAACACCCCGGGCTGTACGACGGCGACGCGCGCGGTGTGCGCGGGGGCGGGACGCGGGGCCCACAGCGCGGCGGACCCGGCCGCCACGGCGCAGGCGAGGAGCGCGGCGACGCCGGCGGTGCGGGCGTGCGGCAGCGTCAGCAGGACGACGACAGCCGTGTTCACCGCGACGACCAGCAGTGTCACCAGCCACACCCCGCCGAGCGAGGCCAGCCGCAGCGCCGCGGTGACGTCCCACTGGGAGGAGCCGAGCAGCCCCCACGGACCGCCCAGCCCCTCCCAGGAGCGGGCCAGCTCGACCATCAGCCAGCCCGAAGGCAGCACCGCGACGGCGGCCAGCGCCCGCCGTACGGTCACAGGCCTGCCGAGCAGGAGCCGCACCAGCCATCCCCACGGCAGCCACAACAGCCCCAGCAACGCCGCCAGCACCACGGTGAACACATGCAGACTCGGCACCAGCCAGTGGTGGACGGCCAGGACGAAGCCGGTCCCGCCGAGCCATCCGTCCACCGCGGCACGCCGTCCGGTCGGCGCCGAGCGTGCCAGCAGCATCCAGGGCACCAGGGCCACGTACGCGAACCACCACAGGCCGGGGGCCGGGAAGGCGAGCGCGGGCAGCGCCCCGGCGAGGACCGCGGCCGCGCCCCGCCCGCCGCGGGAGGCGAGGACGTCCCGCCGTCCGCCCGGCGCGGGCCCGGCCCGCCGGGGCGGGCGCTCCGCCCCGCCGGATCCCCAGCGCTTCGGCATCCGCGCCTCCTCACCACCGGAGTGTTGCCCCCAGTGTGGGGGAGGCGGGCGGCGGGGGACAGTGGGCGTCGGCCGGTGCGGCGGGCGCTCGGGGGACGGTGGTGCCGGCCGGGCGCCGGCGGGCGGCCGGGGCACGTCGGGCGGGGGCCGGTGGCGGTGGGCGGGGGGCAGGGGGCCTCAGCCGGTACCGGTGGGCGGTCGGGGGAGCGTTGGCGTCAGCCGGTGTTGGTGGGCGGCCGGGGACAGGGGGGCCTCAGCCGCTGGCGGTGGGCGGCCGGGCGAGCGGTGGCCTCAACCCGTGCCGGAGGGTGGCCGGGCGCGCCGTGGCGTCAGCCGGTGGCGGTGGGCGTGGCGGGGCCGAGGTCCGCCCGTCGCCACTTCTCCTGGACGGTGACCCGCTGCACCTGCCAGGCGGTGCCCTCGGTGCGCCGCAGGGCGAAGGTGTAGCGGCCGCCGGTCACGAAGTTGGGCTCCGGGGACGCGTCCGCCCCCGGTGTCCTCTCGTACCGCATCGGATTGAGGTAGTCCGCCTGGACCTCGGCACTGTCGCCCGTGTATCCGCCGAGCTCCTCCAGCCGCAACAGGCGGTTGACGATCAGGTGCTGACGGACGGGGAACCGCCGCAGCATCTCCTCCAGCCACCCGGCCACCTCCGCGGCGGGACCCTCGATGCCGCCGGCCGAGCGGTAGTCCGCCCGCCCGTCCGGGGTGAACAGGTCCTGGTAGGCCGTCCAGTCGGCGTCGTCGACGGCCACCGCGTACCCGGTGATCACCGCATCGATGGCCAGCCGGTCCATTACGGTCGCGAGCTCCACACGCTGGGTCATCGGCACAGTCTCGGGCAGCGGGGGCGCACAGCCAAGGGCCTGCGGGACCCGGGTGTGCGCGGCGCGGGGCCGCGCGCGGGGGTCAGCCCGCCGATTCGCCCGCGTGCGGGCTCAGCACGTCCGTGCCCACCAGCACGAACAGCACGATGCCGAGGGCGATCCGGTAGTAGACGAACGGCAGGAAGCTGCGCGTCGAGATGTAGCGCATGAACCAGGCGATCACCGCGTAGCCGACCGCGAAGGCGATCAGCGTGGCGAGGACGGTGGGGCCCCACGAGACGTGCCCCTCGTTGACGTCCTTCAGCTCGTACAGTCCGGACGCGAGCACGGCAGGGATGGCCAGCAGGAAGGAGTAACGCGCCGCCGACTCACGGGTGTAGCCCATCAGGAGGCCGCCGCTGATGGTCGCGCCGGAGCGGGAGACACCGGGGATCAGGGCCAGGGCCTGACAGCAGCCGTAGATGAGACCGTCCTTGACGTTCAGGTCCTTCAGGGTCTTGCGGTGGTTGCCCGCGGTGTGGCGGCCGGTGTCGGCCTCGGCGCGCGCGGCCAGCCGGTCGGCGATGCCCAGCACGACGCCCATCACGATGAGGGTGGTGGCGATCAGGCGCAGATCACGGAAGGGGCCCTCGATCTGGTCCTTGAGCGTGACGCCCAGCACGCCGATCGGGATCGAGCCGACGATCACCAGCCAGCCCATCTGGGCGTCGTGGTCGCCGCGCATCGACTTGTCGCGCAGCGAGCGGAACCAGGCGGAGAGGATGGTTCCGATGTCCTTGCGGAAGTAGATGAGCACGGCCGTCTCGGTGCCGATCTGGGTGATCGCGGTGAACGCCGCACCCGGGTCCTGCCAGCCGGCGAAGGCCGCGGTCAGCCGCAGGTGCGCGCTGGAGGAGATCGGCAGGAACTCGGTCAGGCCCTGAACCAGCCCGAGGATGATGGATTCGAACCAGCTCATGAAGGGTGGCGCCGTCCCGGATCTGGGGTGCAGCCGGACGCGACCATGCGACAGCTGTGCACCGTGCGGAGGGTGGGGTGAGTGGTGCGCAGCGTACCCGCGGAAGATGGACGGAGGGTGATCGCCGGGCGACAGGCGCGGCTCCGTGTCGGAGCCGGATGTTCATCCGGTCCGGGATGCGGGGGTGCACCCGCTCCCCGCGCGGGCTGGATGTTCATCCGGTCCGGGATACGGGTGTGCACCCGCTCCCCGCGCGGCGGGTGCGGGAGGGGCTGCGCGCTCCGTATGCGCCGACGGGTGAGCGGGGGTACTCGGTGGGCGGCCCGGTCAGTTCTTCGAGAGGGACAGCGTCGGAGTCTCCGTCTCCGCGGGCGCGTCCTGCACACCCTCCCGCTGCCGGAGCCTGCCGAGGGAGTGGCGCTTGCGCCAGGCCACCACCACCCCGCACACGCTGGACACCACGATGAACCCCATGGAGATCAGGAAAGCCGGGGACAGCGGGGAGGAGGCCTCGCTGCCCGCTATGACGTAGGCGAGCGTGTTGGGGACCGAGCCGAGGCCGGTCGCCGCGAGGAACGACACGTACCGCATGCGCGAGACCGCCGCGCAGTAGTTCGCAGCCGCGAACGGAACCCCGGGAAACAGCCGGATCGCCAGCATCGACCGGAAACCGTGCCTGCTCAGCACCCCGTCGGCGGCCAGCAGCACCCGCCCCCTCAGCATCGGACGCAGCGCGTCCTGGCCGAGCAGCCGGCCCAGCGCGAAGGAGATGCCGGCGCCCAGGACCGTACCGCCGATGGACGTGGTGAGCCCCAGTGCGGTGCCGAAGAGGGCGCCCGCCGCCAGGTTGAGGATCGGCCGGGGCACGAAGGCCACGGTGCACAGCCCGTACGCGACCCCGAACAGCACCGCCGCACCCGCGCCGCCGAGCTGCGGCGGCCAGCCGTCGGCGAGCATCTGCTGCGGCTCGTACCAGAGGACCGCCGCGGCCGCCGAGGCGAGCACGACCAGAAGCAGGGCCAGCCGGAACCACGGCGACAGGAGAACGCGGGCGCAGCGGGCACCGCGCCCCTGGGGGCGCCGCCCGTCGGGCCGCCCCGGGTGCTCGTCGGGACGGCGGTCCTCGTGCGGTGCGTCCGTGCGGACCGTGGTCCGGGTGCCTGGGTCGAACATCCCGGGAGCGTAGCCGACATACGTGTGTGATCGCCGTAATGTCCACCTCATCGGGCCTTCCGGCGGGACCGTTCCCCGCCGCGCGCCGGCGGAACCGGGCCGCGCCGCCAGTGGTCGTCGGGCAGCGGGCCGGGTGCCACGCTCCGGCCGAAAACCATTCGACCGGGGCCGGGCAACAGGGCAGGATCGGGCGCATGTTCCGGTACGCCTTCCCCGCAGAGCCGTCCGCAGTCGCGGACGCGCCGAAGGCTGCCGTCATCGCACTCCACCCCGCACTCGCCGCGGACCTCTCCGCGGCAGTCGCACCCGTCACGGTCGCACCTGCCGCACCTGCCGCAGCGCCCCTCGACGGCGCCCGAAGCTGACCCTCCTCGGATCGCGTCCGACGGACCCCGGAAGGGGAGGGTCGGCCGGGCCCCGGGGTCCCTCCACGCTTCGTGGATCTTCAGCTTCGTAGGAACAGGAATCGATTCGTCATGTCCAAGACGGCATTCGTCAGGACCAAGCCGCACCTCAACATCGGCACCATGGGCCACGTCGACCACGGCAAGACCACTCTCACCGCTGCCATCACCAAGGTCCTCGCCGAGCGCGGGACCGGCACTTTCGTCCCGTTCGACCGGATCGACCGTGCCCCGGAGGAGGCCGCGCGCGGCATCACCATCAACATCGCCCACGTCGAGTACGAGACCGACACCCGCCACTACGCCCATGTCGACATGCCGGGGCACGCCGACTACGTCAAGAACATGGTCACCGGCGCCGCCCAGCTCGACGGCGCGATCCTCGTCGTCTCGGCGCTCGACGGCATCATGCCGCAGACCGCCGAGCACGTCCTGCTGGCCCGTCAGGTCGGCGTCGACCACATCGTCGTCGCCCTCAACAAGGCCGACGCGGGCGACGACGAGCTGACCGACCTCGTGGAGCTGGAGGTCCGCGACCTGCTCTCCGCCCACGGCTACGGCGGCGACGCGGCGCCCGTCGTCCGGGTGTCGGGGCTGGGGGCCCTGGAGGGAGAGGCGCGCTGGGTCTCCGCGGTCGAGGCGCTGCTCGACGCCGTCGACACCTACGTGCCGATGCCCGAGCGGTACGTCGACGCACCGTTCCTGCTGCCGGTGGAGAACGTCCTCACCATCACCGGACGCGGCACCGTCGTCACCGGGGCGATCGAGCGCGGCACCGTGCGGGTCGGCGACCGGGTGGAGGTGCTGGGCGCGGACGGCGGCCCCCAGCCGACCACCGTCACCGGCCTGGAGACCTTCGGCAAGCCGATGGAGAGTGCCGAGGCCGGGGACAACGTCGCCCTGCTGCTGCGCGGCATGCCACGCGACGCGGTGCGCCGCGGCCACGTGGTCGCGGCGCCGGGCAGCGTCACGCCGGGCCGCCGCTTCCTGGCGCAGGTGTACGTCCTGTCGGCGCGCGAGGGCGGGCGGAGCACCCCTGTCGTGTCCGGCTACCGGCCGCAGTTCTACCTCAGGACCGGGGACGTCGTCGGTGACATCGACCTCTCCGGGGCGGGCGGCGTCGCCCGGCCCGGCGACACGGTCACCATGACCGTCGAGCTCGGCCGGGACACCCCGCTGGAGCCGGGTCTCGGCTTCGCGATCCGCGAGGGCGGGCGCACGGTCGGCGCGGGCACGATCACCGAACTGCTGCCGTAGGCAAGGCAGTTGCGTGGGGGGTTGACCCCCCGCGGGGGGGGGGGGGGGGAACAGACAGGGTCGGGGACCCCTCGGTGTGAGGGGGTAGGCCCCCCCCCCCAGATGAGTTGGTGTTATAAAAAATACAAGTTGATGGGT
>NZ_JBHXRV010000062.1:0-26026 GCF_042716745.1 Streptomyces sp. NPDC058663 | reverse complement strand
GCCCCTCGCGGGGCGGGGCCCTCACACCCAATGGGCGGCCTTTCACGGGTTTGGGGGGTGTTGGGACCCCCGGCGGGGGGGGGGGGGGGCCCCCACCTCCAGGGTCCGGCAGCCCTCGTTCGTGGAGGTTCTCCGCAGGCACCGTGATGCTTTCGGGTAATCGCTCTTCACAGTTGACCGTTCCTCACAGTCTGTTGCCCGCCGCACCGGTACAAGGATCCGGTGCCCGCAGACTGGAGAATCTTCGATGCGCCGTCTTCTTGCCGCCGGACTCGCCACTGCCGCCGCGGTGCTCGCCTTCGCCACTCCGGCCTCCGCGGCCCCGGCCGACAAGCCGCAGGTCCTGAGCAGCTGGACGCAGACCAGTGCCTCCAGCTACCAGGCCTGGGTCTCGGCGCGCGCCAACCAGGGCAACTGGTCCGCGTACGGCTTCGACTGGTCGACCGACTACTGCTCCACCTCGCCGGACAACCCGTTCGGCTTCCCGTTCCAGACCTCGTGCGCCCGGCACGACTTCGGATACCGCAACTACAAGGCGGCCGGCACGTTCAGCGCCAACAAGGCACGGCTCGACGACGCGTTCTACGCGGACCTCAAGCGCGTCTGTGCCCAGTACTCGGGTGCGAAGAAGACCTCCTGCGACTCGACGGCCTGGACCTACTACCAGGCCGTCAAGGTCTTCGGCGTCAGCGCCGCCGACAGATCCCTCGTCGGCTGATCCCCGCCGGGCCGCACGGGTGACCCTGCCCGCGGCCCCGCCCGCCCCCCGTCGCCGTCGGTGCGGTGAGGGGCGGGCGGCCGCCGGGGGCCCGTGGCCAGGTGCCGCGGCCGGAGCGCGGTGGGCGTCGCGCGGGGGACAATGAGCGGATGAACGAGCCGATACCGGTCGTCCGGGACGTCGACAGCGGCACCGCCCGTCTGATGCCCGACATCGACCGCGCGCACGCCTGGCTGCTCACGGTGGACGGGGCGCCCCAGTCGTACGTGGACCTGGACGAGCCGGCGTACCTCGAATTCGAGTACGCGCGCAGGCTCGCCCATGTCGTCGACAGCGCCGCAGGGCCCGGTGAGCCCCTCGACGTCACCCACCTCGGCGGCGGCGGCCTCTCGCTGCCCCGGTACGTCGCGGCCACCCGCCCCGGCTCGCGGCAGCACGTCGTCGAGGCGGACCTGGGGCTGCTCGCGCTGGTCGCCGAACACCTGCCGCTGGCGGACGGCGGCGAAGGCATCACTGTGCACGGGGCGGACGGCCGTGCCTGGCTGGAGCAGGCGCCCGACGGCTCCGCCGACGTGCTGATCGCGGACGTCTTCGGCGGCTCACGGGTGCCCGCCGCCTTCACCTCGGTCGGGTACGCACGCGAGGCGGCCCGCGTGCTGCGGCCGGGCGGGATCTATGCCGCCAACCTCGCGGACGGGGCGCCCTTTCACTTCCTTCGCTCCCAACTGGCCACATTCCAGGGCGAGTTCACGGAGCTGGCACTGATCGCGGAGCCCGGGGTGCTGCGCGGGCGGCGGTTCGGGAACGCGGTGCTCGTCGCGTCGCGGCAACCGCTGGACACCGCCGCGCTGGCCCGCCGTACCGCGTCCGACGCCTTCCCCGCGCGGGTCGAACACGGGGCGGCACTGGTCCGGTTCGTCAAGGGCGCGGCAGCGGTGAGCGAGGCGGACGCGGTGGCTTCCCCCGTACCGCCCGACGGGGCCTTCGGCGTCGGCTGAGGGGAGGGGCGCTCAGGGTGCTGACGGGGGCGGCGGAGGTGCGGGCGCGGGCCCCGGCGTGAGGGTCGGCTCGGGGCCCGGGCCGACGGTGGCCGGTTCCGCCGCCGCCACCGGCTCCGGGGTGCGCCGGCGGAGGTTGCGCACGTCCGGGATCAGCAGCACCGCCGCCGTCAGCAGGACGATCAGCCCGGCGGCGCCCCACAGTGACGGGGAGCGGCCGAAGGCGGTCTCGGCCGGGCCCGCCAGGGACGTGGCCACCGGCACCATGGCGAGCGAACCGAGCCAGTCGTAGGCGGACACCCGGGAGAACTTGTCCTCCGGGATCTCCTGGTGGAGCGCCGTCATCCACGCGACACCGAAGACCTCGATCGAGATCCCGGTGGCGAACATGACCACGATCAGCGCCCACGCGGGCAGCGGAATCGCCAGACCCGCCGAAGGCAGCGCCAGCGGGAAGACGCAGAGGACCCCGGCGAACAGCAGCCGGCGCGGCTTCCACCGCATCATCAGCACCGCACCGCACACGGTGCCCGCTCCGAACCCGGCCAGTGCCAGACCCCAGGGCGCGGCGCCGCCCAGATGCTCCTCGGCGACCAGCGGCCCGTACACCGCCTCGGCCGCCGCGACCATCGCGTTGATCACCGAGAACTGCACCACGATCGCCCACAGCCACGGCCGCGAGGAGAACTCCCGCCAGCCCGCCCGCAGATCCGCGAGCAGCCCGCCGCTCTTCACCCGCTCCGGTATGTGACTCACGTCGAGGAAGGCCCGCAGGCCACCCGCCACCGCGAACGCGGCGGCGTCGATCGCCAGCACCCAGCCGGGCCCGACGGCCGCGATCATCGCGCCGCCGAGTGCGGCCCCGCCGATCGCGGCACCGTTCATCGACATCCGGAACACCGCGAAGGCGCGCCCGGCCTGCTCACCGGTGACGGTCGACAGCAGCATGCCCTCGGCCGCCGGGCCGAAGAACGCCTGCCCCGCACCGCCGAGCCCGGCCAGCAGCATCATCTGCCACAACTGCGGCGTGCCACCGAGCACGAGAAGGGCGAAGAGGCCCTGGGAGACGCAGTTGAGGGCGTTGGCGGCGACCATGACGCGGTGCCGGGGCAGCCGGTCGGCCACCGCGCCGCCGATCAGCAGGAACAGGATCAGCGGTACGGTCCTGGCCGCCGCGACCAGACCGACGTCTCCCGCGGTGCCGCCCTCCGCGAGAACCGCGAAGGACGCGGCAATCAGTGCACCGTGGGAGCCGAGGTTGGTGACGACGGCCGCCGCGGTGAGCAGCGAGTAGTTGCGGCCGGCCCAGGACGGGCGGCGGCGCGCGGCGGAAGGCGGCGGGGCGGCGGGGGAAGTCACTGAGGGACTATCGCCTCCGCCGCCCCGGGATGCCAAACCGATAAACCGGGAATGCCGTGGTGGTGATCAGGAGTGCCGCTGCGGGCGTGGGTGGGACGCGGTGCTCAGCCGGGCAGCCGGAGCGTGCTGAGGATCTGCATGATCGTCGCGTCCGGAACCTCGTCCTTGACGCCCTTGGCGCTGTACAGCACCCAGGCCGCGTAGTCGCCCTTGGCGTTCTTGAAGCCGAAGGACGTGGCCTTGCCGTCGGTGGCGCACTTGGACGGCTTCTTCACGCCGGTCGCGGTCGCGGTCGAGATGTGGCCGGTGAGGCCGGACTTGGTGGTGAACGGCTTGGGCTTCACGACATTGATCTTGCCGGTGCGCTTCTGGTCGTACCCGGCGTAGACCCAGTTGCCGGCCTGGATCTCGGCCACCTCACCGGTGTTCTTGGCCCCGTTGGCACCCTTGGTGCCGGCGCGGGAGAGCCCGGTGAAGTCCTTCGTGCCGTCGTTGTCGTCGTCGTCCTCGCACCACTTCTCCTTGAGGGAGGCGGGGGCGGACATCGCGACCACCGGCTTGCCGGTGGGGTTCTTCTCGTCCTCGAAACCGACGATGGTGTCGGTCGTGCCCACCACCCACTCCGGCGGGACGTCGAAGACCGTGCCGTGCTTGGGATTGAGCACGGCCTTCCAGCCGGGGACGGTCGGCTTGACGTCGAGGCCCGCGCGCGGGTTGTCGCCGCTGCCGCCGGGGGCCGCCGACGGGTCGGAGACGGGTGCCGACGGCTGCTTCGGGGCGGCCGGTGTCTGGGAGGCCTTGCCGTCGGCGACCGGCTGCTTGTCCGGGCCCTTGTCGTCGCCGAGGACGAACACACCGGTGCCCACGAGGGCGGCGACGACCACCACGCCCGCCACGGCCGCGGTGATGATGTTCTTCTTGCGCTCGTTCTGCGGGCCGTTCGGTCCGCCGGGACCGATCGGACCGGGCGGCGCCGGGGTCGTGTACTGGCCCTGGTACGGGTTGGCGCCGGGCGGCACCGCGCCGGGGGCCGGGTATCCGTACCCCGGTGCCGTAGCGGGTTGCTGGTAGCCGCCGGGCGGCGGGCCCGGCGGTGGGGTCTGCTGACCACCGGCCGGCGGCTGGCCGGGCGGTGGGGTGCTCGGGTACCCGGGCTGCGGGTACGGATTGGAGTGCTGCGGATTCTGCTCGCCCCCGGGCGGCTGCTGTCCTGGCCACATGGCGAGTAACCATAGAGGGGAGGGGCCACCAGGGCTACCGGCACCCCCGCGGGGGCGGCTGCGGGAGCGGAAGGCCGGTGCGGCGGGGGGATGGCCAACAAGTACTACTCACGGGTAACATCTGGGCGCATGAGCGCAGATCAGATGTCCGTCGGCGAGATGCTCGCCGCCACGGTTCCCATGGCCCGCACGCTGGGGCTGGAATTCCTGGAGACCACCCCCGAGCGGGCCGTCGTCCGCCTGCCGGACCGGAGCGACTACCACAACCACGTCGGCGGACCGCACGCCGGAGCCATGTTCACCCTCGCCGAGTCGGCGAGCGGTGCGATCGTGATCGCCGCCTTCGGCGACCAGCTGCAGCGCGCCGTGCCGCTCGCCGTGAAGGCCGAGATCGGCTACAAGAAGCTCGCCATGGGCGTGGTCACCGCGACCGCGACCCTGGGCCGCCCGATCGCCGACGTGGTCGCGGAGCTCGACGCGGGGGAGCGCCCCGAGTTCCCCGTCGAGATCGCGATCACCCGCGAGGACGGCGCGGTGACGGGCGAGATGACCGTCGTCTGGACGCTGCGCCCCAACAAGTAGGCACGGCACACGCGGCTCACGCGCACACGCGGCTCACGCGCGCACGCGACAGGCGCGGCTCGCGTTGCGTGAACAGGGGCGGCACCCCACCTCGGCGGAGGGGGGTGCCGCCCCTGTTCGTGTGCCGTCCGCGTGCCGACCCGTCCGGCTTCGAACCGCTCTCAACCGCCCGCTCGCCGGAGGCCGGTTCGGCCGTAGGTAACCCCTTCGGGCGAACAGGGTGTTGTGTTCCCTTGGGCGGCGTTCGGGAGGCGGCCGCAACGCCCTGACCAGGGGGATAGGCTGCCCGGCGGCGCCGTCAGGCGCGGGCCGGGCGCTCTGCCCGTGTGCCCTTCAGCAAGGGTTCGACGTACGACGGAGGAACAGGCGTTGCAGGTCCAGGAATGGCTGGAGACCGTGCCCGCGGTCAGTATCTACCTCCTGGTGGGGGTGGTCATCGGACTGGAAAGCCTCGGCATTCCGCTGCCCGGTGAGATCGTCCTCGTCAGTTCGGCCCTGCTGGCCTCGCAGCACGGCGAGATCGACCCGTACATTCTGGGCGCGTGCGCCACGGCCGGCGCGATCATCGGTGACTCGATCGGTTACGCGATCGGGCGCAGGGGCGGGCGGCCACTGCTCGCCCGGATGGGCAGCAAGTTCCCGAAGCACTTCGGTGAGGCCCAGATCGCCATGGCGGAGCGCTCGTTCCAGAAGTGGGGCATGTGGGCGGTCTTCTTCGGCCGCTTCGTCGCCCTGCTGCGGATCTTCGCGGGGCCGCTCGCGGGCGTGCTGCGCATGCCGTACTGGAAGTTCCTCATCGCCAACGTGCTGGGCGGCATCCTCTGGGCGGGCGGCACCACGGCCGTCATCTACTCGGTGGGCGTGGTCGCCGAGGCCTGGCTCAAGCGCTTCTCGTGGCTGGGCCTGGTGGTTGCGGTGGTGTTCGGCCTGACGTCCATGCTGGTGCTGAAGAACCGGGCGAAGAAGGCGGGGGCGAAACCGGAGACCGGAAATGCGGCGACCCCGGCCCCGGCTCCGGCCTCGGCTGCGCCCCCCGGTCCGACTGCGACCCCGGCCGCGGCTCCGACCTCAGCTGCGACCTCCGGTCCGGCCGCGACCCCGGCTTCGACCCCCGCCGCCGCGGACCCCGTCCCGGTCGCCGTCGACTGACCCGCACCCGTACCCGCACCCGTACCCGCACCTGCTCCTGCTCCTGTGCGGCCTGCTCCCGCCACGCCCCCGCGCCGAGACCGGTGACGGGGGCGTCGTGGCAGCGCCCGCGCCCGACCCGCGCCCGACCCGCTCGCGGGCCCGCGCGGGGACCGGGGCCGGGGCCCGCTGCCACACCGCACCACCACCCCGGGCCGCCCGGCCCGGCACGGGTCGTCTACGGTGCCCGGCAGAACTACGGCGCGGCAGCAGGTCGTTGTGACGCACAAAGGAGTACGACATGGCAGAAAAAGCGGACCGGCCCCTGGTCATGGGCATCGGCGGCAAGGCCCCACAGCTCGCCCCCGGCGCCTTCGCCGCTCCCACCTCCGTGGTCGTCGGCGAGGTCACCCTGGCCGAGGGGGCGAGTGTCTGGTACCACGCGGTGCTCCGTGCCGACTGCGGTCCGATCGTGCTGGGTGCGGACTCCAACATCCAGGACAACTGCACGGTGCACGTCGACCCGGGCTTCCCGGTGACCGTCGGCGAGCGGGTCTCTGTCGGCCACAACGCCGTGCTGCACGGCTGCACGGTCGAGGACGACGTCCTCGTAGGCATGGGTGCCACCGTCCTCAACGGCGCGGTCATCGGCGCCGGTTCCCTGGTCGCCGCCCAGGCGCTGGTCCCCCAGGGCATGCGGGTCCCGCCCGGCTCACTGGTCGCGGGCGTCCCCGCGAAGGTGCGGCGCGAGCTGACCGAGGAGGAGCGCGAGGGCATCAAGGTCAACGCCCTCATGTACCGCGACCTGGCCGAGCAGCACGCCGAGGCGCTCCGCGCGCAGGGCTGACGCAGCACGTACACCGCGCGCAGGGGCTGACGCCCTACGCATACAGCACGCAGGGCGGGCGCCGCACGCCGAGGCGGTCCGCCGGCGGCCCGACGCCGTACGCACACAAGTGCCCGGCCCGCCACCCCGGCTGCTGCACCCGGCCGTGCCGCGGCTCCGAAGGGACGTAACCCGGTCGGCCCCGTAGTAGGGCCGATCGCACACGGTATGCCTAGTTGCGTCCTATTACTCCTCAGCAGGGAGACGAGCAATGCGCACCATAGTCGGACGGGCGGTGGCGGCTCCGGGCCTGGCTGTCATCGCCCTCGCACCCCTCGCCGGAACGGGTCCGGCGAGCGCGGTGGACCAGTAGGCCTCCTCGACAGCAGCGGCGGACCGATGCCGGAACCACCACGGTCATGGGTACTGCCCGGACCGCCCGTGGCACCACCACGGGGCAGGCCGGAACCGCGGAGGGCCGTACGGCGCATCGTCCCAGTGCGCCGGGCGGCCCTTCGCCCGTTCCACCCGGTGGCTCCGCCCGTTCCACCCGGTGGCTCCGCCCGTTCCGCCCCGGTGGGGTGAACATCACAGGAGACCGCCCTGAACAGGCCCGCCGCCGACGACTACCGTGTGCGGGTGCCGAAGAACAGAAACACGTTCTCATTCGTCGCCCGGTCCGGCCGCCCCACCGGGCCCCTCGGGTCCGCCCGTACGGCCCTCGCCGGCCTGGCAGGCCTGCGGCGTCGTGCGACGACGCGGGCCGTCCAGAGCGGCTGGCGGATGATCCAGCAGGCCGGAGCGGTGAGCGCCGAGCGCCCAGGACGGCTGCGGTTCGGCTCCATCGGGCACGGCACCAAGCTGGCGTTCCCGCAGGGCACGGTCTTCGGCGAGCGCTGGATCCACCTCGGCGACTACTGCATCGTCGGCGAGGGCGTCACCCTCACCGCGGGCATGATGCCCGACCTGGACCTGGGCCCCGACCCGATCCTCACCTTCGGCAACGGCGTCGTCCTCGGCCGGGGCAGCCACGTCATCGCCGACACGACCGTCACCATCGGCGACGACTGCTACTTCGGGCCGCACGTCTACGTCACCTCCACGAACCACAGTTACGACGACCCCGAGATGCCCATCGGCAAGCAGTGGCCGCGTACGGAGCCGGTGGCGATCGGGCCCGGCTGCTGGATCGGCACCGGCGCCGTGATCCTGCCCGGCGCCCGTCTGGGCCGGAACGTCGTCGTCGCGGCGGGCTCTGTCGTACGGGGCGAGGTGCCCGACCACGCCGTGGTGGCAGGGGCCCCCGCCCGCGTCGTACGCCGCTGGGACAAGGAGAACGGCTGGCAGCCGCCGCTGCGGACCCCCGCCCCGGTGCCGATACCGGCGGACATCACCCCGCAACAGCTCGTCGCGCTGGCCGACTTGGAGCAGGACGCCTCCTGAGCCGGCAGGGCCGCGCCGGAGCCGTTGGCATCGAGCCCGCGCCCTGCAGGACCGCGCCCGGGTCCCGGGACCGCTCGGGCAGTGGCGCCCCGCCCCGCCACAGTAAAGTGAACCGTTCGTCCAGCACTGTGGACGGCGCTCCTGGCCACTTCTGGACGGACGGAACGTGTCGGACCTCGACCAGCTCACGCAGTCACTCGCCCGCAACCTCAAGCGCTGGCGGGGCGAGCGGGGCTTCACGCTCGACGCCCTGGCCACCCGCGCGGGCGTCAGCCGGGGCATGATCATCCAGATCGAGCAGGCCCGCACCAACCCCAGCGTCGGTACCACCGTGAAGCTCGCCGACGCCCTCGGCATCAGCATCAGCACCCTGCTGGACCACGAACAGAGCGCACAGGTCCATCTGATGACGGCCGAACAGTCCGTACGCATGTGGTCCACCGACGCGGGAAGCCACGCCACGCTCCTCGTCGGCACCGACAAGCCCCGCCCCCTGGAACTCTGGACCTGGCTCCTGATGCCCGGTGACGCCAGCACCTCCGACCCGCACCCCCCGGGCAGCACGGAACTCCTGCGCGTCACGGCCGGCGAGCTCACCCTTGTCGTGGACGGCGCCGCCCACCAGGTCCCGGCGGGCACCTCGGCCTCCTTCGAGGCCGACGTCGTGCACGCGTACCGCAACGACGGGGCGGAACCTGTGGAGATGACGATGGCGGTGGCCATCGCTCCGGTCAGGTGAGCTCTACGATGGCGGACACCGGACGAGCAGTGCGACAGCAGCGTTGAACGGGGGAGCCGTGGACGACAACAACCACCCGGGACGGCCGGGAACCCACCTGCCCGCGCAGGTGCCTGCCCACCTCCCGGCCCACGCCGGGCCGCCCTGGGGCCCGATGGACGACCACCTGCTCTACACCTGCGGCGTCGTGCACGACCTCACCCAGGGGCGCCTCGCGCACCGGCCGCCGCTGCCCACCACCACCCGCCTCGCGCCCGGTGAGCTCTCCCTGGCCGCGGGCCCGGCCGCCCGCTCCACCTACCGCCCCCTCGGCGACGGTTCGTACACCCAGACCAGCACCATGGCCATGGGCTCGACGGGATTCGTCGTCGGCGCCCTGGCCGTCAACGCCATGGGCAACGCCTCCCGGAGAAACCAGGCGCAGGCCGCCGCCCAGCCGCGCTGGGTGCTGGAGGGCCACGGCGAGGTCACCGTCACCGACCGGCGGGCGATCTTCTCGCACCCGCAGAGCTGGCTCGACCTCGGCTGGGTGGGCCTGGCGACGATGGACCTCGCGGCCCCGGACACCTTCGAGTGCGCCTTCCACGACATCAACGGCAAGGGCTACACCACGGTCCGGCTGCACACCCTGTGGGCTTCGCTGATCTTCGTACTCGCGGCGCACGCGGCCTTCCCCGCCCACCCGCGCCTGCTGACGCACGGCTGGCTGCCGCCGGGCTTCGAGGCGCGGGCCGCCGCGAACGGACGGATGTGCCCGTCCGTCCGGTAGGCGCATCGGCACGCCTTGTACGGGGCCGCTCAGCCCAGCTTCGGGATCTCGATCGCGGGGCAGCGGTTCATGGTCATCTCCAGGCCCGCCGCCAACGTCCGCTCGTAGGCGGCCTCGTCGACCACGCCGAGCTGGAACCAGACCGCCTTCGCACCCACCGCGACCGCTTCGTCGGCGACCGCGCCCGCGAGCTCACTGTTCACGAAGACGTCCACCACGTCGACCTCGAAGGGGATGTCGGCGAGCGAGGCGTACCCCTGCTCGCCGTGCACCTCCTCGGCCTTCGGATGGACCGGCACGATCCGCTTGCCGAAGCGCTGGAGGACGGCCGCGACCCCGTACGCCGCCCGGGTCTCGTTCGAGGAGAGCCCCACCACCGCCCAGGTGTCGCCGCTCTCGTCGAGGATCCTTCGGACGGTGTCCTGATCGCCGTACATGCCGTGCCTCCCGGGTGTGCCGCTGACCTGCTGTCCTCGTGCTTCCTGGGGAGAACGTACCGGTGGGGCGGCGGATTCCCGCCGCCGCGTAGGGTGGGCGGAATGCAGGAGCAGTACCGGACCGTCGCCGCGGCGGGCGTGCACGAGGCCGAGATCAACCGCTCGCGATTCCTCTGTGCGCTCGCACCCGCCGCGACCGAGCAGGAGGCGCAGGATTTCATCGCGCGCATCCGCAAGGAACACCCGACCGCATCCCACCACTGCTACGCGTACGTCATCGGCGCCGACGCCGGAATCCAGAAGGCGAGCGACGACGGCGAACCCGGCGGAACCGCCGGAGCGCCGATGCTCCAGATGCTGCTGCGGCGCGAGGTGCGCTACGCGGTCGCCGTGGTCACCCGCTACTACGGCGGGGTGAAGCTCGGCGCAGGCGGACTGATCAGGGCGTACGGCGGAGTCGTCGGCGAAGCCCTGGACGCCCTGGGCACGCTCACCCGCCGACGCTTCCGGCTGGCCACCGTCACCGTCGACCACCAGCGGGCGGGCAAGCTGGAGAACGACCTGCGGGCCACCGGACGGGACGTGCGCGAGGTGCGGTACGCGGAGGCCGTGACCCTGGAGATCGGCCTGCCGGACAGCGACGTGGCGGCCTTCCGCGGCTGGCTCGCGGACGCGACGGCGGGCACCGCGGGATTCGAGCTGGGCGGCGAGGCATACGGTGACGACTGAGGGATTCGAGCTGGGCGGCGAGGCATACGGTGACGATTGAGGGCTTCGAGCTGGGCGGCGACGCAGACCGTGAGGGCCCGGCGAGGCGTACGGCGACGGCTGAGGCCGGGGCGGTGGCGGATTCCCCTGTTGCCGCCCGGGCTGTCGGACCCTGCCTTTACTCTCGTGAACCATGAGGCTTCTGCATACGTCGGACTGGCACCTGGGCCGGTCCTTCCACCGGGTCGCGCTGCTCGACGCCCAGGCAGCCTTCCTGGACCACCTGGTCGGGACGGTGCGCGCGCACGAGGTGGACGCCGTGCTGGTCGCCGGGGACGTGTACGACAGAGCGGTGCCGCCGCTCGCCGCCGTGGAGCTCTTCGACCGGGCCCTGCACCGCCTCGCCGCCGAAGACGTGCCGACCGTGATGATCTCCGGCAACCACGACTCCGCCCGCCGCCTCGGTGTGGGAGCGGGCCTCATCGAGCGGGCGGGCATCCACCTGCGCACCGACCCGGCCGGCTGCGCCACCCCCGTCGTGCTCCCGGACGCGCACGGCGACGTCGCCCTCTACGGCCTCCCCTATCTGGAACCCGCGCTCGTGCGCGAACAGCTCGGCGCGGCCAAGGCACGGCACGAGGACGTCCTGGCCGCCGCCATGGACCAGGTCCGCGCCGACCTCGCACAGCGCCCGGCAGGCACCCGCTCCGTCGTCCTGGCACACGCCTTCGTCGCCGGCGGCGAGCCCAGCGACAGCGAGCGCGACATCACCGTCGGGGGAGTGGCAGCCGTACCCGCAGGCGTCTTCCACGGCGTCGACTACGTGGCCCTCGGCCACCTGCACGGAGCACAGCAGGTCACCGAGCGGATCAGATACTCCGGCTCCCCCCTCGCGTACTCCTTCTCCGAGGCCGGCCACCGCAAGACGATGTGGCTCATCGAACTCGGCCCGCAGGGGGAGATCACCACGGCCGAGCGCCTGGACTGCCCGGTGCCCCGCAGGCTCGCCCGCCTCCGCGGACACCTCACCGACCTGCTGGAGGACCCCGCCCTCGGCCGGCACGAGGACTCCTGGGTCGAAGCCACCCTCACCGACCCGGTCAGGCCCGAGGACCCGATGGCCCGCCTCGCCGCCCGGTACCCGCACGTCCTCAGCCTCTCCTTCGAGCCCGAACGCGGCCCCGACGAGCCCCGGATCTCCTACGCCCAGCGGCTCAAGGGCCGCGACGACCAGCAGATCGCCGAGGACTTCGTGGCGCACGTGCGCGGCGGCAGCACCGCCAGCACCCACGAACGGGCGGTGCTGCGCGGCGCGTTCGACGACGTACGCCTGGACGACACGGTCTGCGAGGTGGCCCGATGAGACTGCACTCGCTGACCGTCACCGCCTTCGGACCCTTCGGCACCACCCAGCGCGTCGACTTCGACGCCCTGTCCACCGCCGGGCTCTTCCTGCTGCACGGGCCGACCGGCGCGGGCAAGACCTCCGTCCTGGACGCCGTCTGCTTCGCCCTGTACGGATCGGTGCCGGGCGCCCGGGAAGGCCGCGGCCTCACCCTGCGCAGCGACCACGCCGACCCCGGCGTGCGCACCGAGGTCGTCCTCGACCTGACCGTCGGCGGACGGCGCCTGGAGATCACCCGGCAGCCCGCCCAGCAGCGCCCCAAGAAGCGCGGCGACGGCTTCACCACCGAGAAGGCCCAGAGCCTGCTGCGCGAGTACGACGGCGAGTCGCGCACCTGGCGGTCCCTCAGCCGCTCCCACCAGGAGATCGGCGAGGAGATCCTCCAGCTCGTCGGGATGAGCCGCGAACAGTTCTGCCAGGTGGTGCTGCTGCCGCAGGGAGAGTTCGCCCGGTTCCTGCGGGCCGACGCCGAAGCGCGCGGCAGGCTCCTCGGCAAACTCTTCGACACCCGCCGCTTCGCCGCCGTCGAGGAACGCCTCGCCGCGCTGCGCCGCACAGCCGAGCAGCAGGTCCGGGCCGGCGACGACAAGCTGCTCTCGCTCGCCGAGCGGATGGAGGAAGCAGCGGGACCGGCCGCCGCCGATCAGCCCGCCCCCCACCAGCGGCCGGGCGACCCCGGCCTGGCCGAAGCCGTCCTCGGCTGGGCGGCCGTCGCCCGCAGCGGCGCCCGCGAACGCCGGGACATCGCCGCCGCCGCTGCCGCGGCCACCGAAAGCAGGCAGGCCGCCGCCCGCCGCACCCTGGAGGACCAGCGCGAACTGGCCCGCCTCCAGGAGAGGTTCGCCGAGACCCGGCGGCGCGCCGACGCCCTGGACGAGCGCCGCGCGGAGTTCGACGGACTGTGCGCGCGCCAGGACCTGGCCAGAGCCGCCGACCGGGTCGCCCCCGCGCTCGGCCTGCGCGCCACCGCCGAGAGCGAGCACCGAGCGGCACACCGCGCCTACGAGGCGGCCAGGGCCGACCTGCCGCCCGCCCTGACCGAAGCGGGCGCCGAGCAACTCGCCGAACAGGAACGGCGGATGCGGCAGGAGCTGGGCGGACTCGACTCCGCCCGCAGGGCCGAGCGGCGCGGTGCGGCGATCCTCACCGAGCGCGCCGACCTCGACCGGCAGGCCCGCGCCGACGACGAGCTCCTCCAGGAGGCCGAGGAGTGGCTGGCCGGCTGGGACACCGTACGCAGGCAGCACCAGGAGCGGATCGAGGCGGCACAGGAAGCGGCGAGGCGGGCGAGCCATCTGGAGTCCCAGCTCGAACCCGCCCGCGCCCGGCTGGACGCGGCCCGCCGCAGGGACGAACTGGTGCGGCAGGTCACGGCGGGCGAGGACCGGCTGCGGGCCGCCCGCGACACGGCGGCCGACGCCCGCCAGCGATGGCACGACCTGCGCGAGCGACGGCTGAGCGGGATCGCGGCCGAGCTCGCCGCCGAACTGCGCGACGGCGAGGCCTGCAAGGTGTGCGGCGCGACCGGCCACCCGGCGCCCGCCAAGGCCGGCAGCGGGCACGTGGACAGGGCCGCCGAACAGCAGGCGGAGACGGCGTACACCCGCGCGGACGACGCACGGGCACAGGCCGACGCCGCCCTCTCCCGGCTGCGGGAGGCGCACGCGGCCGCCGGAGCCGAGGCCGGTGGTGCCACCGTCGCCGAACTCGCGGAACTGGCCGAACAGTTGCGCCACGAGCACGCCCGGGACCACGCCTGGGCGGCCGATACGCACGCCGCCCTCGAAGCCCTGGACCGCGCCGAGCGCGAGCACGCCCGGCGCGTCGACACCCAGCAGCAGGCCGAGCGGCGCAGCGCCGCCCGCACCTCGCGCCGCGAGGCCCTGGACGGTGAACTCGCCGTACTTCAGGAGGAACTGCACCGGGTGCGCGGCGAGGCCGGCAGCGTCGCCGAGCAGGCCGCACTGCTGGAGCGACGGGTCGCGATCCTCGCACACGCCGCCGAGAGCGTCCGGGCGTACGAGAGCACCGCCGAGCAGCTCAAGGCGGCCGACGGCCGGCTCGCGGACGCCGCGTTCCGGGCCGGTTTCGCCACCCCCCAGGAGGCGGCCGACGCCCTGCTCGACGACGTACGGCAGCGGGAGCTCCAGCACCGCATCGACGGCTGGCAGGCCGAACGGGCGGCGGTCGCCGAGCGGTTGCGGGAGCAGGACGCGGCGGACGCCGCCGCCCGCCCGCCCGCCGACCTCGAGCGGGCACGCGATGCGGTGGCCGCAGCCGACCGGCAGCAGCGCGACGCCGCCTCCGCCCACGATGCGGCGCAGGAACGCTGCACGGCGCTGGCCCGGCTCTCCCGGCAGGCCGAGGAGGAGACCCGCAGGCTCGGACCGCTCCGCGAGGAGTACGACCGGGTGGCCCGCCTCGCCGGACTCACCGCGGGCACCTCCGCCGACAACGAGCGCAAGATGCGCCTGGAGTCCTACGTCCTGGCCGCCAGGCTCGAACAGGTCGCCGCCGCCGCGACGGCCCGGCTGCACCGCATGTCGCAGGGCCGCTACACCCTCGTCCACTCCGACGCGAAGGCCGGCGGACGACGCTCCGGGCTCGCTCTGCACGTCGTCGACGCCTGGACCGGACGCGAGCGGGACACCGCCACCCTGTCCGGCGGCGAGACCTTCTTCGCCTCGCTGGCGCTCGCGCTCGGCCTCGCCGACGTGGTGACGGAGGAGGCGGGCGGGGTGCGCCTGGACACGCTGTTCATCGACGAGGGCTTCGGCAGCCTGGACGAACAGACCCTCGACGAGGTCATCGACGTACTGGACTCCCTGCGCGAACGGGACCGCAGCGTCGGCATCGTCAGCCACGTCGGCGACCTGCGACAGCGGATCGGCACCCGGCTGGAGGTGCTCAAGGGACGGGACGGCTCGACGGTCCGCCACCACCTGTGAGCGGACCGCCGGGCCGCCGGTGGCCGCCCCGGGCCGGCCGTCCTCCGCTGCCCCGCGGGCGTCAGGGGCTGATCGCGCGGTGCGGCAGTGGTGAGGAGTACACGACGCTGGTGGTGACGGAGCCCAGCGCTCCGATCCGCCCCGACACCTCTTCGAGGTGCTGCATGGAGCGAGCGGCGACCTTCAGCACGAAGCAGTCGTCGCCCGTGACGTGGTGCGCCTCCAGCACCTCGGACGTCGCTTCCAGAAGATCGTGGAACGGCTTGTAGTTGCCGTGCGGGTACCGCAGCCGTACGAACGCCAGGATCGGCATGCCCAGCCGCTCGGGCACGACCACGGCGGAGTACCCCGAGATCACCCCGGCCTCCTCCAGCCTGCGGACCCGCTCGGTCACGGCACTCGACGACATCGAGACGGTACGCGCCAACTCGGCGAACGTGGCACGCCCTTCGCGTTGCAGGGCTTCCAGGATGCGCCAGTCGGTGGCGTCCGGTGAATATCCGGTCATGGGGACAGACAACAGGGGAATCCCCGGCAGATCAAGGGAAGCCCCGGGGGAATGCACTTCACTGGAACGATCATCGCCCGTAAATTTCTGGCCATGACGAACACGACTTCCGCCGCCTCCGCCACCGCCGCTTCCCCCGTGGCCGCCGCCGCTACCCCGGCCGTCAGCCCGGTGCTGCGCGTCCCGCCCGCGTCGCCCGAGGCCGCCGCCGCGTACTTCGGGGCGAGCCTGGCCTTCCACGCCGATGTCTCCGACGTCGCCTCCGCGCTCGCCGACGCGCGTGCCGGGGGCACGGACCCCGGCTTCGTGGTGATCGACTCCCGCTCCACCGCCTCCTGGGACCAGGGTCACGTCCCCGGAGCCCTTCACCTCCCCACCGCGCTGATCCCCGAGCAGGCCCCCCTCCTTCTCGACCGGAACGTCCCGGTGGTCACGTACTGCTGGGGGCCCGGCTGCAACGGCGCCACCCGTGCCGCACTCGCCCTCGCCCAGCTCGGCTACCAGGTCAAGGAGATGCTCGGAGGCATCGAGTACTGGATCCGCGAGGGCTTCGAGACCGAGACCTGGCAGGGCCGGGAGACCCGCGACGCGGACCCGCTGACGGCTCCGGTCGGCGCGGACGACTGCGGCTGCTGACCCGCCAGATCAGTGGGGCCCGCCAGGTCAGCAGGCCCGCCAGGTCAGCCGGGGCTGCCGGGGCTGCCGGGGAGCCCGGTGGCGGTCGCCGCCTTTGCCAGCGCCCCGAAGAGCGTCCCGGGGCCGGCGCCCTCGGGCAGCCCGCTCACCTGGCCGTCGCCCACCTCGACCACCCGCCACTCCCCGTCCGTACGCAGGGCCAGATCGGTGGTCACCCAGCGGCAGCCCAGCGCGCGGACGGCCGGGCCCACCGCCGAGACATCGGGCTCCGGGAGCCTGTCCGGCGAGTCGGGGTGGGCGGTGACCAGCACGGCCTCGCCGTCCATCCACCACACCCGGGCCTCCCCGCCCGGCACGAAGTGCTCGAATCTGCGGACGACGAGACCGCCTGCGAGGGTGTCCTCCTGGAGTGCGAAGAAGCGGTCCACCACGGCCGACAGCGCTGCCGTGTCGCCCAGCTCCGGCACCAAACAGGCCTCGTGCCACTCGTGCTTGCGGGACTTCACGAAGTCCTTCACCACGGCGGGACCGTTGCCGAGCGGGGCGACGAGTGAGGCCAGCTGGGCCGGCGACGGCGGAGCGCCCGGCGGCAGCGCCCGCCACACACTGCGCGGGGTCAGCTGCGCGAACACCTCGTACCAGCCAGGCAGTTCATGCGCGCGACGGTACGCCCCCGGACCGGTCAACAAGGTGCAGCCGCGTTCGCCGAGGCCGCGCGCGAGGTCTTCGTAGCGTCCGGCGGGAATCATCCAGCCGCGGTACCAGTAAGGCCCGGAGCCGCGCGGCACCCGGGCGAGCGCCGCCGGGACGTCCCCCGCGAGCAGCGCGTCGTGGTCGAGGAGCGCGACGGGCACACCCGCCGCACGCACGGCGGCGGCCTCCTCGGCGAACGCCGGATCGGTGCGGCGCGGTGCGAGCGGATCCGCGCAGAACAGCCAACTCATGTGTGAAGCCACCTCATGCATCAGTGACGCGCGGGGCAGCGCCGCCTTCCGGATGGCGCCGCCCCTGTTCTTCGACGCCGGTCAGAGCTTCGACAGCTCGTCCACCAGGTCGTCGAGGCCGAGCGAGCCCTGCGAGAGAGCCGCCATGTGCCAGGCCTTCAGGTCGAAGGACTCGCCGTGCGCCGTGCGGGCGTTCTCGCGCCCGAGCAGCCAGGCCCGCTCACCCAGCTTGTAGCCGATCGCCTGGGCGGGCATCGACACGTACCGGGTGATCTCGCTCTCCACGAAGTCCGAGGGACGGCCGCTGTGCATGCCGAAGAACTCCTGCGCCAGCTCGACCGTCCACCGCTCGCCCGGGTGGAAGGGGGAGTCGGCCGGAATCTCCAGGCCCAGGTGCATGCCGATGTCGACGATGACACGGGTGGAACGCATCATCTGCGCGTCCAGATAGCCGATCCGGCGCTCCGCGTCCGGGAGGAATCCGAGCTCGTCCATCAGGCGTTCCGCGTACAGCGCCCACCCCTCGGCGTTGGCGCTGACTCCGCCCACCGACGCCTGGTAACGGGAGAGCTGGTCGGCGACGTGCGTCCACTGGGCGAGCTGGAGGTGATGTCCGGGGACGCCCTCGTGGTACCAGGTCGACACCAGGTCGTAGACCGGGAAGCGGGTCTCGCCCATCGTCGGCAGCCAGGTGGTGCCGGGGCGGGAGAAGTCCTCCGAGGGGGGCGTGTAGTACGGGGCCGCGGCCCCACCGGGCGGGGCGATGCGGGACTCCACCCTGCGCACCCGCTCGGCGAGTTCGAAGTGGGTGCCGTCCAGTGCGTCCATGGCCTCGTCCATGACGGACTGCAGCCAGGCGCGGACCTCCTCGACTCCCTCGATGTGCTTGCCGTGCACATCCAGGTGCGCCAGCGCCTCCCACGGGGTGGCCGCGCCCGGCAGGATCTTCTCGGCCTCGGTCTTCATCTCGGCGAGCAGCCGGTGGTACTCGGCCCAGCCGTACGCGTACGCCTCGTCGAGGTCGAGGTCGGTGCCGTTGAAGGCGCGCGACCACAGGGCGTACCGCTCCCGGCCCACGGCGTCGGGTGCGTCCTTGACCGCGGGGGCGTACACCCCGCGCATCCAGTCACGCAGCGAGGCCACCGCCGCGGTCGCCGCTGTGGCCGCCGCGTCGAGTTCCGCGCGCAGTGCGTCCGGTCCAGGCGTCACCAGATCGTCGAACCAGCCGTGTCCGTCGCCGGCCCATTCGGTGAGCTGCCCGACGAACGTCGCGGTCGGCCGGGGACTGCCCAGGAGGCCCTTCTCCAGGCCGAGTTCGAGAGACGTCCGGTAACCCTCCAGCGCGGCGGGAACACCGCGCAGCCGCTCCGCGAGGTCGGCCCAGTCCTGCGGGGTCGAGGTCGGCGAGAGGGTGAAGACCTCCCGCACGCTGTGCGCGGGGCCGTGGATATTGCTGACCAGGCGCAGGTCCTCCTGTGCCTCGTACACCGCGATCTCGGCGGTCAGCCGCTCGCGCAGCAGCCGCCCGCAGCGCCGCTCGGCCTCGACGGCGGCGCCGGGCCGCAGCTCCGCCTCGTCCAGGGCGGCGAGCGTACGGCGGGCCAGGTCGGCGACGGCCCGCCGCCCCTCGGGGGAGTAGTCGGGAAGCGAGCGGGCGCTCTCCTTCACCCCCAGCTCGGTGCCGAGGATGGGGTCGAGGGCGACAAGGGCGTCGACGTAGGTGTCGGCGACCTGGCGGGGCAGGGGGCTGTTGATGTCTGACATGTGGACATCCTCGTACGGCAAGGGGGCCCGCGTCACTAGTGTTCGGAGGTCAGAGTGCTGACGGCGGGCCGGCGGCGTCCGGCCCCGGGCGATTTCAGGACACCGGACGCGGACGTCCCGGGAACCCGCGGGAGGTGGTGCTGCTTCACGGGCTGTCCGGAGGCAGCAGCGGCCCGCACTCCCACTGCTGGAAGATCAGCCGCGTCTCCACCCGGGCCACCTCCCGCCGCGAGGTGAACTCGTCGATCACCAGGCGCTGGAGATCGGCGGTGTCCGTCACCGCCACCTGCACCAGATAGTCGTCCGGGCCGGTGAGGTGGAACAGCGCCCGCGACTCGGGGAGCGCCCGGATCCGCTCCACGAAGGGACCGATCAGCTCCCGCCGGTGCGGCCGCACCTGGACGGACAGCAGTGCCTCCAGCCCGCGCCCGAGCCGCGCCGGATCGAGCCGCAGCTGATGCCCCAGGATCACCCCGGAGCGGCGCAGCCTGTTCACCCGGTCCAGGCAGGTCGAGGGCGCGACGCCCACCTCGGCCGCCAGATCGCGGTACGTGGTCCGGGCGTCGTTCTGCAGCAACCGCAGAATGTGCAGGTCGACCGTGTCCAGTGCGACAGATTCAGTCATTTTCCGAACGTAGCACGGGGGTGGCTCGCACCAGCCCGCTGGATGTTCAGACTGCCTCGCATGACTGCCGAATCCTCGCCCGCGGCGCCCGTGGGAGCCATACCCTCCGCTCCCCGGGCCCTCGCCACGCATGCCGTGCACGCCGGCCGCGAAGACCTCGCCGCGCTGGGCGTGCACGCCGTACCGCTCGACCTGTCGACGACCTACCCCTCGTTCGACAGCCGCGGCGAAGCCGCCAGGATCGACGCATTCGCCGCCACCGGCGCCCGGATGGAGGGGCCGCCGGTCTACGCCAGGCTCGACAACCCGACCACCGCCCGCTTCGAGGACGCGCTCGCCCGGCTCGAAGGCACGGAGTCCGCGGTCGCCTTCGCGAGCGGCATGGCGGCGCTGACCGCCGTTCTGCTCGTACGGTCGGCCCAGGGGCTGCGGCACGTGGTGGCGGTGCGTCCGCTCTACGGATGCAGCGATCACCTCCTCACCGCCGGGCTGCTGGGCACCGAGGTGACCTGGGTGGACCGCTGTGACCCGGCGTCCATCGCGGCGGCGGTGCGCCCCGGTACCGGGCTCGTCATGGTGGAGACCCCCGCCAACCCGACCCTGGCGGAGGTCGACATCGCCTCCGTCGCCGAGGCCTGCGGGTCGGTGCCGCTGCTGGTCGACAGCACCTTCGCGACCCCCGTGCTCCAGCGACCCGTGGAACACGGGGCCCGGCTGGTGCTGCACAGTGCGACCAAGTACCTGGGCGGCCACGGGGATGTGCTCGGCGGGGTGGTGGCGTGCGACGAGGAGTTCGCACGGCAGCTGAGGCAGGTGCGCTTCGCGACCGGCGGCGTACTGCACCCGCTGGCCGGCTATCTGCTGCTGCGCGGCCTGTCCACCCTGCCGGTCCGGGTGCGCGCCGCCTCGGCGAGCGCCGCCGAACTGGTCCGGCGGCTGGCGGCCGACCCGCGCGTCGCCCGCGTCCACTACCCGGAGATCGGCGGGGCGATGATCGCCTTCGAGGTGTACGGCGACCCGCACGCTGTCATCGCGGGCGTACGGCTCATCACCCCGGCCGTCAGCCTCGGCAGCGTCGACACCCTGATCCAGCACCCGGCCTCCATCAGCCACCGGATCGTGGCCGAGGGAGACCGGCGGTCGGCGGGCGTCAGCGACCGGCTGCTGCGGATGTCGGTCGGTCTGGAGGACGTCGAGGACCTGTGGCACGACCTGTGCGAGGCGCTGGCCGCCGCCGGGGCGACCGGTTCCCGGCCGTTGGCCGCGTCGGCGGCGGACGGTACGGCGGGCGACGCGGCCGCGGACGTCAGCCCCGCTCGGCCTGCTGCCCCCGCGCCGCGGGCCGTACCGGAGCCGGCGGGCCGTTGAGCCGGGCCGTCACCACCAGGGTCCCTTCCTCTATCTGGTAGTCCAGGGGCAGTTCCAGGCCGCGCATCGCGGCGACCATCCCGGTGTTGGACGCCTGGGTGACCGCGTACACGCTGGCGCAGTCCGCCTCGGCGGCGAGCGCCACCAGCCGTGCGAGGAGTTCGGAACCGATGCCGCGCCGCTGCCAGTCGTCCTCGACGATGAGCGCGACCTCGGTCTCGTCGCCGTCCCACAGCAGGTGGCCGAGGGCGACGAGCCGGCCGGAGGCGGTCTGCACGGCGAGGGTGCGGCCGTAGCGTGGGCTCAGCAGGTGGTTGAGGTAACGGTCGGCATCCGCGACCGGGCCGTGGTAGCGCAGGTTGAGGGTCCGCGCGGAGCAGCGCTCGTGCATGGCGAGCGCTGCTTCGAGGTCGTCGGGCCCGGCCCGGCGGACGGTGATCGCGTTGCCTTCGGGCAGGGTGAGGACGTCCTGGCTGCGCGGCAGCCGGGGTCCGAGCCGGGCGTCCAGCTCCACCAGGGCGCGCGCCCTGGCGAACTCGGTCGGTGTGAACGGCAGATACGGCCGCTCGATGGTGATCGCCCCGCCCGACGGGTCCCGCAGCCGCATCACCGGCCCCTCCAGTACGCCCTCCACGGGCGCGCCCGCCCCGGTCGGCCGGCCGGTCAGTGTCGTCGCGGGCAGCGAGTGAATGGTGCACCTGCCGAGCAACTGCCGCAGTGCGAGAGGGAGTTCGGCGGCATCGAGTGCGGTCCTGGTGGCCAGTCCGAGTACCCGGGTGGGGGCGTCCACCAGATCGTGCGCGTCCGCACGCTCCAGCCAGGTGTCCCTGGCGCCGACCGAGGCGATCTCCCGGGACAGGTCCCTGGCCTGTACGCCGGCGGGGGAGCGGAGCAGGAACTCGTCCACGGTGCCGTCGCCGAGCGGGTGCGTCTGGAGGGTCAGGATGTCGACCCGCAGCCCGGCGAGGACGGTGCACAGCGCGGCCAGCGACCCCGGCTCGTCCTTCACCGTCGTCCGCATCCGCCACAGGGAGGTGTCGCTGACGTCGCCGGGTGCGGCGGAAGCGGCGTTCGGCACCGGCGCGGGGACCGGCGACTTCGATGCCGTTCCCGCATCCGGCGCGACGCTCGGTGTCGGCGGGGGTGCGTGGCTGTGCCTGCGGGCCCACCAGGTGTGGAACCCGGCGGTCGCGGCCAGGGCCACCGCCGAGGCGATGAGCAGCACGGGCCCGTTCGGACCGTGCACGATCATGTTCGCGATCGAGTCGGCGACCGCGACGGCGGTGAAGAGTGCGGCGAGCTCCACCAGGTCGCGGCGCCAGTGGTGAGGGCGGGCGGGCTTCTTCCCGGAGGTCCTGCGGCCGGCCGTGCCCGTGGTCTCAGTCGTGTGGGTCATGCGATTACTGTGACCGAACGGTGTTGCACGATCACGAACGTTCTGTGACTGACGGGTTAAGCGTGCTTCTGGTTGATTCGCTGTGATTTCGCGGGGATCGAGGCCGTGCGATCGAGCCTTCGCGCTCGGAGCCCGAGCCGGACCCCCGCTCAGCCTCCGGAGATCGCCCGCAGCGCGTCGAGGTGCCGCCGGTACACCGCCCGGCCCTCGGGCGTGAGGGTCAGCCACGTCCTTGGCCGGCGCTCGACACGCCCCTTCTGCACGGCCACCCAGCCGGCCTCCTCCAGCGCCGCCACCTGCTTGGACAGTGCCGAGTCGGTCACCTCCACCGGGTCCCTGACGAAGCTGAACTCCGCCTTGCCCAGGGGGGCGCTGCTCGGACTCGGCGCCGCCCTCGGACCGGGAACACTCGCCCGCATCCCGGCCGGACGGCGCCGGCGCATCCGGGGCGAAGATCCGGGGCGACTGCAGAAGCGCCCCCGGACGGCACACCGCCCTCAAGGACTCAGCGGCTGGTGTCCAGTACGACGCGGGCCACCAGCGCGGGATCGTCATTCATGGGCACGTGTCCGCACCCCGGCAGCTTCACCAGCCTGGCTCCCGGCAGGACGGTCTTCGCCCGGATGCCCTGCCTGCGCAGCAGCAGCCGGTCGCGCGTGCCCCAGGCCACCGTCACCGGGATGCCGGAGACGTCGTCGCGGAACTGCACGGTGAGTCCGGCGGTCAGTGTCGGCTCGAATCCGATGCCCTCCCGCAGCGCCAGCGTCTCCGCGACGACGGCCTCCGGTGCGCGCCGGGCAGGCTTCGCGTAGATGGTGCTGGTCAGCACGGACCGCCCGGCCGCGCTCCGCGACAGCCGCTCCACCAGCGGCAGGGGCATCGACTTCGCCGCCGCCCGCATCCCGCGCAGCGTGGTGAAGGCGTAGCGGCGCTCGGCCTGTGTCCAGAACCCGGCGGGCGACAGCGCGGTCACCGAGCGCGCCAGCCCGTCCCGGCCCATGCCGAGGGCGAGCAGTCCGCCCAGCGAGTTCCCCACGACGTGCGGCCGTACGACACCCAGTGCCTCGCACAGCGACCCCAGCACCGGAACCATGGAATCCAGGTCGTACGGCACACCCTCGGGCAGCCCCGGGGACGCGCCGAACCCAGGCAGGTCGACGGCGATCACCTCACGCTCGGCGGCCAGCGCGGACAGCACCGGTTCCCACGCCTGCCAGTGGTGGCCTATGCCGTGCAGCAGGAGCAGCGGCTCACCCCGGCCCGTGCGTTCGTACGCGACCGTGGCGGTGCGCGGCCCGTCGGGGGACTGGACGGCGAAGTCGATGGCGGCGGTCATGGGCGTGCTCCCTGGGTCCCTGGGTCCGGCCTCGTACGGTGGCATCGGACCGGCGGCATTGGACTCTCTGTCAGTAACAACTACCCTTCGGTAGCTTCGAGTTCAAGAGCGCGGGTGCGGACACCCTGTGAGGTGCCTGCACAGGGTGGACAACGTGCGGCGGGTGGGCTGGGATGGGCCGGTGACCCCTGACGCCCTCGCCGACGCGACCACCGCCTTCGAAGAACACCGCACCGTGCTGACCGGTGTCGCCTACCGCATGCTCGGCCGGGTGGCCGACGCCGAGGACGTCGTGCAGGAGGCGTGGCTGCGCTGGTCGGCCGAGGACCGTGCGGACGTCCTCGCCCCGCGTGCCTATCTCGTACGGATCACCACGCGGCTCGCCATCGACCGGCTGCGGCACGTGCAGTCGCGCAAGGAGGCGTACGTCGGGCCGTGGCTGCCGGAGCCGATCGCGACGGACTTCGGTACGAGCGTCCCCGACACCGCCGAGCGCGCCGTACTCGCCGAATCGGTCTCCCTCGCCGTCCTGGTCGTCCTCGAATCGCTCTCCCCGCTGGAGCGCGCGGTGTTCGTGCTGCGCGAGGCCTTCGGTTTCCCGTACGGGGAGATCGCCGCGGCACTCGACAGATCGGACGCGGCGGTGCGCCAGCTGGCGGGCCGGGCGCGCAAACACGTCGAGGAACGCAAGCCACGCTTCGACGTGGACCCGGCCGAGCAGCGGGAGATGACCGAGCGGTTCCTCGCCGCCGCCACCGGCGGGGACCTGGGCGACCTCCTCGCGCTGCTGGCACCCGAGGCGCGGCTGGTCGGCGACAGCGGCGGCAAGGCGCAGGCGCCGCTGCGGGTCGTGCAGAGCGCGGACAAGGTGGCGCGCTTCCTGCTGGCCGTGGCGGACAAGACGATTCCCGGCATGGAGGCCCGCTTCACCGAGCTGAACGGCAGCCCCGCGGTGCTGGTCCTCTCACAGGGCCGACCGGACTCCGTCTTCCAGCTGGACATCGCGGACGGACTCATTCAGTGCGTCTACATCCTGCGGAACCCGGACAAGATCTCCGGCCTCGTACCTCAGTAGGACCCTCCGGCCCCTTCCGGCCCGCCGCCGTCCCGCGAACCGCCCCGCATCCGCACCCCGGAAGCGGGGCTGTTCGCGTGCGCGGGCCACCGAGGGGCGCACACACCCGTCGCGCCGCACGCCCCCGCCGCGCCGCACAGCAGCCACCCGCTCCGTAATGGAACACGCATTGGTCTTGACCAACCAGATACGCCGTCCTATGGTCGCAGAGTTAGTGAAGGAACCTTTAATAAACAAGGGCGCGGAACACACACCGCCGCAGGGGATGCGGCGATTGCGGAGGATCAGGGTGGGGACCACGCAGCTCGAAACGGTGCCGGAGCCGAAGTACTGGCACCTCAAGACCGTGCTCAGCGAGGCACTCGACTCCGACTTCGCGGTCGGCGAGATCCTGCCGAACGAACGGGAGCTGGCGGCCCGCTTCGGCGTCGCCAGGGCCACGCTCCGCCAGGCCCTCGAACAGCTGGAGCTGGAAGGGCGCCTGCAGCGCCGTCGCGGCGTGGGCACCACCGTCGCCCCGCCCCGGATGGGCGTGGACGTCGGGGACTCGCAGTACAACTGGCCCGGCACGCCCGGCGACTCCTGGCAGAGCGCCGACTGCACCACCGCCGTCGCCCCGGCCGCGGTGAGCCGGATGCTCGCCACCGACCCCGGGGAAGAGCTGCACACCGTACGCCGGATCCGTCTCACCCACGGCCAGCCGGTCGCCGCCGAGCTGCTGTACGTACCGGCCGCTTCGGTGCCCGAACTCCCGGCCATAGAAGCTCCGTCAGGACCGGCCCGCGCCCGCAGCGTGCTGCGCGAACTCCAGCGCCTCGGCCTGGAGGGGCAGGACCGCGCCGTCGAACTGGGCTCGGCCCGCGCGGACGACGCCAAGGAACTCGACCGGCTGCCCGGCGCCCCCGTCCTGGTCGTCACCACCCGCTACTTCGCCGCGGGCCGCACCGCCGCCGTATCCGTCGCCACCTACCGCGCGGACACCTGCCGGCTGACCTTCGGCGCCCTGGGCGACCTGGAGATCAGCCACGACGGCCCGGCGTCCCGGGCCTCGTAACTCCCGCGTGCCATACGGACGGCCCGGCGCCGGGGAATCT
>NZ_JBHXRV010000061.1:0-46207 GCF_042716745.1 Streptomyces sp. NPDC058663 | reverse complement strand
TCGCACCTGGCGGCATCGCCTATGTGCCTGGGGTTGTTCGGCTAACCCCCCCCGGGGGCGGGCCCTGGGCCCACCCCCCCCCGGCCCGGGCCGCTGCGGTTAAGCCGTGGAACGCTGGGTGACAGTGGAACGCTGCGGTGCCCGTGGAACGTTGCGGCGAAACCGCAGAACGCTCCGGTGAAACCGTGGAACGGACGGCCGACGCACCGTCCGTTCCACGGTTCCCCTCCCGCTTCCCCCGTGCACCCTCCCCCGACCAAGGGTCTGTCCGCTCCCGGCCGCCGATTCACCCCATCGGGCGGGCGCTCGGAGTGAATACGGGGAGTGACGGGGGGCGCTTTCGCCAGGCGTTCTTCTCCCGCTGATCATCCTCTGCCTACGGTCGTCCGCAGGAGGTGACCTACATGGCGGCGGACGACGGGGCCCGGCCGGTTCCGACGGCCGTACTGGTAAGGATCTGCGACCTGGCCGGACGGCTGCGCGGCACCGGCTTCGTCGCCGACGACCACGGCACCGTCGTCACCGGACACGAGGTCGTCGACGGGCTGACCCGGCTCGTGCTGCACGCCCCCGGCGACCGCACCTGCCTCGCCGAGGCCGACGCCCTCACCCCGCTGCCGGAGCACGGCCTCGCCCTCGTACGCACCGAGGACCTCCAGGTGCGCCCCCTGCCGGTGACCGCGCGGACGAAGATCCCGGCAGGGACGTACGTACAGCTGGCCGCCGGAGGATGGCGGGAGGCGCGGGTCCTGGGGGCGGCACCCGTGACCTACACCGCCACCGACCGGTTCCACCTCCTGGACTCCGCGATGGAGCTGGCCATGGGCACCGCGGGCAGCGACGCGCTGCGCCTCGGCGGAGCGGCGGCCGGAGGGCCCGTCCTGGACGCGGAGACGGGCGCGGTGCTCGCCGTCGTCGGGACCTCCCTGCACTCCGCCCACCGGGCCGCGGGTTTCGCGGTGCCTCTGGCACCCGGCAGCGGAGGCCCACTCGGTGAACTGCTGCGGCGCAACGCGGCGACCGTGCCCGCGTACGGGGCCGACCTCAATCTGGCCGGGGCGCTCCAGCTGACCGCGACCTCCGTCGGCTCGGCACGCGGCCCCGCGCAGTGGCGGGAACCGGTCGCCAGGGAACGGCTGTGCCGGGAGTTCGACGCCTTCGGCACGGGGGAGGCGTACGTACTGGGACTGGTGGGCGAGCCCGGCACCGGGCGCACCACGGAGCTCGGGGCGCTGGCCGCGCGGCGCGCCTGCGGTGCCCGCCCCGCGCCCACGGTGTGGCTGCGCGGCGCCGATCTGCGGGACACGGACACCTCGGTGGCCGACGCCCTGGCCCGCACCCTCGCCCAGGCCGGCCGGATCGTCGCCGCCTCGGGGGCGCCAGGGGACATGACCCTCGCCACCCCCGACCGGATCGCCCGGCTGGCCAAGGAAGCGGGACGGCCGCTGCTCGTCCTGCTCGACGGTCCAGAAGAGATGCCGCCGGTTCTGGCGCACCGGCTGGCCGAGTGGACGGCCGGGACGGCCGACTGGCTGCGCACGCACGGGGCCCGGCTGGTGGTGGCCTGCCGGCCGGAGCACTGGGAGCAGGCCGGGGCGCTGCACCCCCCGCACGCACTGCACCCCGTACCGGCAGAGCGGCTGCCGCCCGCCGTCCTGGTCGGGGACCTGGACGAGGCGGAAGCGGCCGTCGCCCGCGAGCGGTACGGCATCGAGCACGGTGCGCTCGACGCCGCCGACGCCCGCCACCCGCTGACCCTGCGGCTGCTCGCCGAGGTGGGCGCCGCCCTGCCGGAGGGCGCCAGAACCCCCGCCGGCCCGGCCCGCGAGGACGTGTTCGAGGCCCATCTCGCACTGGTCTGCCTGCGCATCGCGGTACGGGTGGCGGCAGCCCGGCGGCCCGCCGCGCGGGGGAGCGCGGTACGGCGGCTGGCCGCGGAGACCTCCGGCCGGGTGCACGAGGCGGCCCGCCGCTGCCTGGGCCCCGGACAGGGGGAGCTGGAGCGCGGGGCCTTCGAGGAGATCTTCCCGTGGCGCACCGGGTGGGCCCCGGCGGTGCTGACCGAAGGGCTGATCGTGCCCGCGGGCGGCGGCTACCGGTTCGCCCACGAGGAGGTCGCCGACTGGGTGCAGGGTGCCCACCTGGACCTCGCGGAGGCCGTACGGGACCTGGTGCACAGGGCGGGGGAGCGGAAGCTGCCCGTGCCCCGGCACCGGATCGGCCCCGTCATCGAGGCGATGCTGCTCCTGGAGCGGCACCACGGCCCGGGGGAACTGTCCGCCAGGATGCGGGAGTTGATCGTCGCACTGGAGGTGGCGGAGAGCGCGGACGCGCGCTGGTGGGGCTCCAGGCTGCTCGTCGGGACCCTGCTGCGGGTGCGCGACGTGGGGGCGTACCGCCAGGTGCTGAGGGAGCTGGCCCAGGCGGTCACCGCGCGCTCGCTGCGCGCGGGCGGACCGCAGGGGCTGGGCGGGCTCGGCATGTTCGGGCCCTGGTTCTGGGAACGGCTGGAGCTCGACGTTGCGGAGCGGCTCGATCTGCTCAGGGTGCTGGTGCTCGCGGACGGCGCACCGGGCTCGCAGGCGCCCGAGGGGCGCTACCTCGACGCCGTCGCCCGGCAACTGGTGGCGGACGTACGGCGGACCCAGGTGCTGCTGTGCGCCTGGTTCGAGGACGGCCGGGAGCTGCCCGGCGGGGCCGGGGTGACCGTCGCCGAGGTGGCGCAGGCACTGCTGCACACCCACCGCGGCCCGGCCGTCGACGACCTCGCCGAAACACTCGTGGAGGCCGGGCATCCGCGCGCCGACGAACTGCTGCGGGCGCTGTGCGCCGACGAGCCGGCCGCGCTGTGCCGGGGTGTCGCCCGATGGGCGCACGACGAGCGGGCGGAGCGCCGGGTGGCCGCCGCCTGTTACGCGTCCGTCGTCGCCCCGCACGCGGTGGGGAGCGTGGACCGGGAGCTGCTGCGGTCCGCGGGCCTGGCGCTGCTGGCCAGGCCCGCGGACCTGGGCCTGCACGGGGCCGCCCTGGCGCTGCTCGTACGGGATCCCGTGTCGCGGCCGCGGTTCCTGCCGCGCGCGGTGGCGGCGTTCACCGTCGGGCAGCCCAGGGTGCCCGCGGACGCGCTGGCCGCCGCACTGGGCACCCATCCGGAACCGGTGCTCGCGGCGCTGCGCAGCGGGCTGTACTCCGGGAGCGGGGGGAGCGGGGGGAGCGGGGGGAGCGGCGGCGAGGCCGGAGGCGGAACGGGCGGGGGCAGCGCGGGAGAGGACGACAAGGGCCGGGAGGGCACCGGCGAGGGCAGCGCCGGTCAGGACGGCACCGGCCAGGGCAGCGCCGGCCAGGACGCCATCGGCCGGGGCGGCATCGGCCGGGACAGCGCCGGGGAGGTGCTCCGGGCGCTCGCCGCTGCCGCCGCCGACGCCCCCGCCCAGGCCGGGCGCGCGGCAGACCTGGTCGCCGAGTACGTCGCCCGACGCCCCGAGGGTGCCGCGGGCGCCGCCGCCTATGTCGCACAGCGGCTGGAGAGCGGCCCCGGAACCCGCGCGGAGCTGTACCCCCTGGTCAGCGGGATGCTCCGGACGGGCTCCAGGCAGGCGCGCCGCGCGCTGGTACCGGTACTGGCCGCGCCGGGCACACCGCTGTCGGGGCCGCTGCGGGCCGAACTCCTCGACGTACTGCTGGAGTACGAGGAGTTCCCGTGCGAGGACCCGGCGCGGGGCGCGGACTTCTCCGTGCTCGACGCCGTGCTCCTGGCGGCGGCGCAGGGGGCCGGGCGGCGTGCCCCGTGGCAGACCCGGGAGCTGGTGCGGCGGGCGGGGTCGCTGCTGGTGCGCACCCCCGAGGGAGCGGCCCGTTTCGACCGGCGGCTGGTCGCACTCGCCAGTGAACTGCCCGGTTTCGCCGCCCAGCTCGCCGGGTGGCTGGCCGCGGCGCCGGAGGACTGGGCTGCGGTCGTCGGGCCCAGTTCGCGGCAGATGGTGCGGACGCTGGCCGAGGCGGCGGTCCCGCCGCCCCGGGACGGGGGCACCGATGCGGGCCGCCGGGTGTGGGCATGGCAGTCTTAGACCTGCGTAGAGCAGGCTTCGGGGTCCGGTCGGACCGGTCGCGACCCCCGGGGCAGCCCACATCACGTACCAGAGACGTACAAGGAGCGGTCACAGTGCAGCGCTGGCGCGGCTTGGAGGACATCCCCCAGGACTGGGGACGCAGCGTCGTCACCATCGGCTCCTACGACGGCGTGCACCGCGGGCACCAGCTGATCATCGGGCGGGCGGTCGACCGCGCCCGCGAACTGGGCGTGCAGTCCGTCGTGGTGACCTTCGACCCGCACCCCAGCGAGGTCGTCCGCCCCGGCAGCCACCCGCCGCTGCTGGCCCCGCACCACCGGCGCGCCGAGCTGATGGCGGAGCTGGGCGTGGACGCGCTGCTGATCCTGCCGTTCACCGCGGAGTTCTCGAAGCTCTCGCCCGCCGAATTCGTGGTAAAGGTGCTGGTCGACAAGCTGCACGCGCGGCTGGTCGTGGAGGGTCCGAACTTCCGCTTCGGGCACCGGGCGGCGGGGAACGTCGAGTTCCTGGCCGAGCTGGGACCGACGTACGACTACGACGTCGAGGTTATCGACCTGTTCGTCAGCGGTACGGCAGGCGGTGGCGAGCCCTTCTCCTCCACGCTCACCCGCAGGCTCGTCGCCGAGGGCGACGTGACGGGCGCCGCGGAGATCCTCGGGCGGCCGCACCGGGTCGAGGGCGTGGTCGTACGGGGTGAGCAGCGCGGCCGTGAACTGGGTTACCCGACCGCCAACGTGGAGACCCTGCCGCACACCGCCATCCCGGCCGACGGGGTGTATGCGGGGTGGCTGACCGCGGACGGGGAGCGGATGCCGGCGGCGATCTCGGTGGGGACGAACCCGCAGTTCGAGGGGAAGAAGCGGACTGTCGAGGCGTATGCCATCGACCGGGTCGGGCTCGATCTCTACGGGCTGCACGTGGCCGTGGACTTCCTCGCGTACGTGCGGGGGATGGCCAAGTTCGAGTCGATCGAGGCGTTGCTGGAGGCGATCGCGGACGATGTGAAGCGGTCGCGGGGGTTGATCGCGGATGCGGATGCGGATGCGGACGGGGACGCGGGCGTCTAACTGGACCGGGTGGGGGGCTCCGCCACCCGAGGGGCGGGGCTCCGCGTGCGGAACTTCCGGCCCTGGGGCAATGTGAATGCGGACATGTCCGTGTATGCCCCTGTGGAAGGTGGATCCATGACCGACAGCGAGAGCACCGTCGACAAGCTCAAGGGCAAGGCCAAGGAAATGGGCGGCAAGGCCACCGGCAACGACCGGATGCAGGCCGAGGGCAAGACCGACCAGACCAAGGCCAAGGCCGAGGAGACGGCCGCCAAGGCCAAGGACAAGATGAAGGGGATCAAGGATTCCCTCGGCAAGAAGAAGGACGGCGACGCCCGGGGCTGACCGGCGGAGCCCGAGGTTCGGGCCGATCGAGCTCCGGGTCCCGGTGTGCCGTGTGCGGCGCACCGGGACCCGTTGTCATGCGTCCATGGTGGTGGCCGCGGCCCAGTGGCAGGCCACCTGGGTGCCGCCGCCGCGGGCAGGAAGCACCGGGAGCGTTTCCGTACGGCACCGGTCCGCGACACCCGCCGCCTCCGCCGCACCCGAGGCGAGGATCTGACAGCGGGCGTGGAACCGGCACCCGGCGGGGATCCGGGAGGGGTCCGGGGGCTCACCGCTGAGGACCACCGGCTCCCGGTCCGCCTCGGGCAGCACCGACAGCAGGGCCTGGGTGTACGGGTGCCGGGGAGCGGTCAGCACCTGCTCGACCGGGCCGGACTCGACGATGCGGCCCAGGTACATCACCGCCACCCGGTCCGCGATGTTCCAGGCGAGGCCGAGGTCGTGGGTGACGACCAGGGCGGAGAGCCCCAGTTCGTCGCGCAGCCGCAGCAGGAGGGCGAGGATCTCGCCGCGCACCGAGGCGTCGAGGGAGGCAACCGGTTCGTCGGCGACGATGAGTTCGGGGCCGAGGACCAGGGCACCCGCGATGACGACGCGCTGGCGCTGGCCGCCGGAGAGTTCGTGCGGGTAGCGGAGGAAGAAACGCTCGGGCGGACGGAGACCGGCCCGGGAGAGAGCGTCGGCGACGGTGGCGCGTTCGTCCCCCGCGTGGCCGTGGATGCGCAGGCCCTCCGCGACGGCGTCGTACACGGTGTGCCGGGGGTTGAGGGAACCGCTCGGGTCCTGCAGGACGAGCTGGACGCGCTTGCGGTACGCCTTGAGGGCGCGCGCGCGGTAGTCCAGGGGAGTGTCGGCGAAGGACACCTCGCCCGAGGTGGGGCGGACCAGGCCGAGCAGGGCGCGGGCGAGGGTGGTCTTGCCGCAGCCGGACTCACCCACCAGGGCGACGATTTCGCCGGGGGCGAGGGCGAGGTCCACACCGTCGACGGCCCGGGCGGGCGGGGCGCCGTGGCGGCCGGGGAAGGTGACGTGGACGCCGTCGGCGGAGAGGAGGGGCGGGGGTGCGGTGGTGGGGGCGGTGGTGGACATGGGGCCTCCGTACGGTGGGTGGGGGGAGCGGGATGTGTCCGCGTGCGTGTGCTGTTCCCTGCGGCCGGCAGACGTGGCGGAGCTGTGCGGCCGTGCACGTCGGGTGGGAGCGGCGGGGTGCGCCCGGCGCTCGTGCTGTTTCCCGTACCGCCGGCTGTGCGGGGAACAGCGTGGCCGCCCGCTACGACCCGCCTCCGGCGCCCTACGACCCGCCTCCGGCGCCTACGATCCGCCTCCGGCACCCGGCCCCGGCGGGGAGGCACCTGAGCCCGGTGCCCCCACCGTGCCGACGTGCACGCAAGCCGCCCGGTGGGACGGGCCCGTCTCCCTGAGGGCCTGGTCCTCCGTGGCGCAGGCGGTGAGGGCGACCTGGCAGCGCGGGTGGAACGTACAGCCCGGGGGCAGGTCCGCCGGGTCCGGCGGGTCGCCCGCCAGCCCGCCCGGAGCCCGGCGCGAGGCGGGGTCGCCGATCCGGGGGAAGGCGGCGGACAGGGCTCGGCCGTACGGGTGCCGCGCCCTGCGGTGGACCTCCTGCGCCGGGCCCTCCTCGACCACCCGCCCCGCGTACATCACCGCGAGACGGTCGCAGGTGTCGGCGAGGACCGCCAGGTCATGGCTGATCATGAGGAGCGAGATGTTCTGGTCGGCGACCAACTGTTCGATCAGTCGCAGGATCTGGGCCTGGATCATGACGTCCAGCGCGGTGGTCGGCTCGTCGGCGACGATCAGGTGCGGGTCGCAGGCCAGCGCCATGGCGATCATCACGCGCTGCCGCTGGCCGCCGGAGAGCTCGTGCGGATAAGCGTCCGCGCGGGCGGCGGGCAGGCCGACCTGTTCGAGGAGGGCGGCGGCGCGGGTGCGGGCCGCCGCCGGAGTGGCCTGCCGGTGGACCAGGATCGGTTCGGCGATCTGGTCGCCGATGCGGTGCACCGCGTTCAGCGAGTGCATCGCGCCCTGGAATACCACTGAGGCGCCTGCCCAGCGCACCGCCCGCAGCCTGCCCCACTTCATGGTGAGGACGTCCTCGCCGTCGAGCAGGATCTCGCCCGAGACACGGGCCGAGGCGGGCAGCAGGCGGAGCAGGGCCAGGGCGAGCGTGGACTTGCCGCAGCCGGACTCGCCCGCGACGCCCAGCTTCTGGCCCGCCGCGAGGGTGAGGTCCACACCCCGTACGGCGTGGATGTCCTTGCCGTACGTGACGTGCAGGTCCTTCAGTTCGAGGAGGGTGGGAGCGGAACCCGGGGCAGCGCTCCCGGCAGGGCTCGGTGCGGCGTTCAACGGGCCACCCCCAGTTTCGGGTTGAGTACGGACTCGACGGCCCGGCCGCACAGGGTGAACGCCAGCGCGACGACCGCGATGGCGATGCCGGGAGGTGCCAGGTACCACCAGTGGCCCGACGACACCGCGCCCGCCTCGCGCGCGTCCTGCAGCATCCCGCCCCAGGAGACGATGTCGGGGTCGCCGAGGCCGAGGAACGCCAGGGTGGCCTCGGTGAGGATGGCGGCGGAGATCAGCAGCGTGGTCTGGGCGAGCACCAGAGGCATGACGTTGGGCAGGACGTGCCGGGACATGATGTGGGCGTGGCCGCCGCCCAGCGCCTGCGCCCGTTCGATGTACGGCCGCGATTCGACCGCCAGAGTCTGGGCCCGGACGAGCCGGGCGGTCGTCGGCCAGGACGTGATGCCGATGGCGAGCACGACCGTCCAGATGCTGCGCGACATCACCGTGGCGAGCACGATGGCCAGGACCAGCGCGGGCATCACCAGGAACCAGTCGGTGACGCGCATCGTGACCGTCGCGAACCAACCGCCGAAGTGCCCGGCCAGAATGCCGACGAGCGTGCCGATGGCCACCGACAGGGCCGCCGCCATCAGGCCCACCGCGAGCGAGACCCGGGTGCCCCAGAGCAGCAGGCCGAGCAGGTCGCGGCCGAACTGGTCGGTCCCCAGCGGGAATTGCCCGCTCGGCGACTCCAGGGCCTTGCCGGGGGCCGCGGTGACGTTCTGCACGTCGTCGCCGACGAGCAGCGGGGCCGCCAGCGCGAGTACGGCGATCAGGGCGAGCGCCGCGAGGCCGGCGAGCCCCGCCCGGTGCGCGCGGTACTGCCGCCAGAAGCGGGCGGCGGACCTGCGGCGCCTGGCCCGGGCCAGGGACCGGGCTGTGGTGGGCACGGCGCCCGCCTCGCCGTCGTCCCGGGCGGGCTGCCGAGGAGGTACGGAAGCGGATTCGGTCGTCATCGGCCCACCCGGGGGTCGAGCAGCGGATACAGCAGGTCGGCCACCAGGTTCATCAGGATCATCGCGCCCGCGAACACCACGAACAGGCCCTGGATCAGCGGCAGATCGGGCACGCTCAGCGCCTGGTAGAAGAGGCCGCCGAGACCCGGCCAGGAGAACACCGTCTCGACCAGGATCGACCCGGCCGCCACGTGCCCCAGATTGATGAAGATCATGGTGACGGTGGGCAGCAGGGCGTTCGGCACCGCGTGTTTGCGGCGTACGAGCGCGTCGGTCAGCCCCTTGGCCCGCGCCGTCGTCAGATAGTCGCTGCCCATCTCGTCGAGCAGCGAGGAACGCATCACCAGGAGCGTCTGCGCGTAACCGACCACGACGAGGGTCAGCACGGGCAGCACCATGTGGTGCGCGACATCGAGGACATGAGCGAGGCCCGTCTCCTCGCCCGACTCCATCCCGCCGGTCGGGAACAACCCCGGGAGCGGGCCGATCCCCACCGAGAAGACGATGATCAGCAACAGTCCGAGCCAGAACGAGGGAACCGACCACAGGGTCAGTGCCACCCCGGTGCTGAGCCGGTCGCCGAGCCTGCCGTGCCGCCACGCGGCCCGGGTGCCCAGCCACAGGCCGAGCATCGAGTAGAGGAGCACGGCCACTCCGGTGAGCAGCAGCGTCGCCGGGAACTTCTCCGCGATCAGCTCCCCGACCGGGGCGTGGAACTGGTACGAGACGCCGAGGTCTCCGCCGAGGGCCTTGCCGCAGTACTCCGTGAACTGCTGCCACACGGGCAGATCGAGCCCGAACTGCCTCCGCAGTGCGGCGAGTTGCACGGCGGACACCGGCCGTCCGTGCGTCATCGCACTCACCGGGTCGCCCGGGATGATCCGGAACAGGAAGAAGCTGGTGACGAGTACCGCGAAGAGCGAGACGGCGGCGCCGCCCAGCTTTCCGGCCACGTACAGCAGATAGGTCAGTCGGGGGCCCGAGCTGCGGGTGAGGCGGTCGGGCGGCCCGGTCTTCACCGGGCCGCCGTCCGGCTCCCGCACCACGGCGGGGGTGCTTGCGGTGCTCATGGGTGCCTGTGGTCCTTCGGGTGCGTGCGCGGAACTACTCGCGGTCCTCGGCGCCGGCACTGCGGCGCCTGACGGTCACCACGGCGATGGCCGCGACCAGCAGCACACCGATGCCCGTGATGATCCAGACGGCCGGTCCGGGACCGCTGTCGCCGTCCTCGGCACCGCCGGCCGCCGGCACCGCCGACCACCAGCTCCAGTAGCCGTCCTGACCCCAGATGTTGCCCGCCGCCTCCGGCATGGTGGTGATCGACTTGATCTGGTCGGTGCGGTAGGCCTCCACCGCGTTCGGATAGACCATCACGTTCATGTAGCCCGTGTCGTACAGCCGCGCCTGCATCTGCTTCACCAGTTCGGCGCGCCTGGTCTTGTCGTACTCGGCGATCTGCTGCGCGTACAGGGCGTCGAACTTCTTGTCGCAGATGAAGTTGTCGGTCTGTCCGGTGTCCTTGGGGGTGGCGGGCAGGGCGGCGCAGGTGTGGATGGACAGGACGTAGTCCGGGTCCGGGTTGACCGAGTAGCCGTCGAAGGCCAGGTCGTACTCACCGGCCAGCCACGGGTCGCTGACGTTGTCCAGGCACTCGACCTTCAGGCCGATGCCGAGCGCACCCCACCACTCCTGGAGGTACTTGCCGATCGCCTTGTCGTTGGGGTCGGTGGCGTGGCACAGGATGCGGAAGTCGAGCGGTTTGCCGTCCTTGCCGACCAGCTTGCCCGCCGCGTTCTTCCGGTACCCGGCGGTGTAGAGCATCTTCTCGGCGCCCGTCGGGTCGTAGCCGATCCGCTGCTCGGCGGACGGCTGCCAGTGGTACTCGGCGAAGCGCGGCGGGATATAGCCCTGCCCCTCGACGGCGTGCCCCTGGTAGACCTTGTCGACGATCGCCTTGCGGTCCACGGCGTGGAAGAGCGCCTTGCGCACGACCGGGTCGAGGAGCGCGGGGTGGCCGTTGCCGAACTTCTTCCCCGTCCTGTCCTGTGCACCGGGGTTGACCGCGAGCGCGAAGAAGCGGCGGCCCGGCGCGTCGTTGACCTTGATGTCGGGCTCGGACTTCAGGGAGGCGGCCTGGGCGGGGGTGAGGCCCTGGACGAAGCCGACCTCGCCGGTGCGCAGGGCGGCGACCGCCGCGTCGTTGTCCTTGTAGTACTTCAGCGTCAGCTCCTCGAACTGCGGGGCGCCACGCCAGTACTGCTTGTTGGCCTTCAACTTCACGTACTGGTCGGTCTTGTAGTCCGCGAGGTAGTACGGACCGCTGCCCACGACCGGGAACGTCTTGTCGTTGTTGAACTTGGAGAAGTCACCGACCTTCTCCCAGATGTGCCTGGGCACGATCGGCACGTCCAGCGCCGTCATCGTGGCCTGCGGCTTCTTGAGTTCGACGACGAGGGTTCCGGGGCCGGGGGCCGTGACCTTCTTGAAGTTGGCGGTGAAGTTGCCGTTGGCGGTCGCGGCGTTCTCGTCCGTCATCATCTTCTGGAAGGTCCAGGCGGCGTCCTCGGCCGTGACCTGCTTGCCGTCGGTCCACTTGGCATCCTTGCGGATCTTGTACGTCCAGGTCAGCTTGTCCCCGGACGGCGTCCACTCGGTGGCCAGGGCCGGGACGGTGTGCGCGTCCTTGACGTCGTAGTTCGTCAGGAAGTCGTAGACCAGCCGCATCACCGTCGTACTGACGAGGCGGCTCGCCAGGAACGGGCTGAGCGAGTCGACGCTCTGCGCGACGGCGATGGTGAGCTTCTGGTCGCCGCCCTCGGCGCGGGCGGCGGTGCCGGCTGCGGCCGCCAGGGTCGCGGTGTCCGGTGCCTGGGAGTCCTGGGCCCGAGCGTTCTGGGTCCGAGCGTCCCTGGCATGGGCCTTCGGTGTCTGGGCGCCCTGCGGCTGGGCCCCGCGCGCCTGTGTGTCCTGTGCGGCGGCAGGGCTCAGCGGGGCGGCGGCGGTGGCCAGCAGGGCGAAGGCGGCGGCTCCGGTCGCCAGCAGGCGACGGATACGGGCGGGCCGGGGAGGAGGGTCGTACGGCGGAGCCTGGGGGGTGGTGCCCTGTGTGTCCATGGACAAAGACCTCGCCTCGTCACTTGCGCGTCACTTGCTCGTACTGTGCCTGTGCTTGCCGTGGCTTGCCTGTGCTCGTGCCTGCCTGTGCTCGTGCCTGCCCGGGTTCGCGCTTGCCTCTGCTCGTGCTTGCCGGTCGTGCTTCAGCGGGACCGTGTCTGCCCATGCATGCCCCGGCAGCGCCTGGATCATGGGTCGGCTCGGTGGTGTGGCGAAGGTCTACCAGCGCTCTTCGGGACGTGTCAACGGGGTGTCAACTGCGGTGTGGGCTGCGCGAATACGGGACGCCGGGCGGGCTGGACGTACGGATGGAGCGGGCCGGGGGGACGCGGGCGGGCAAGCGGAAGGCCCGCACCCGGTCCTGGTGTGACCGTGGTGCGGGCCCTCATTGGTCCATACCCCTGAAGCCCTACTGCTGAGGGGCTGGCGGCGCCTGCGGAGGCTGCTGCGGGGACCACCCGGACGGGGCTGCCTGCTCCGGCCGGCCGGGCTGGCCCGGCTGATCCGGCGGGCCCGGGTGCCCCTGCTGAGCGGGCTGCTCCGGCTGGACCGGTGAGCCGCTGGGGCCGCCGGCCTCGGCGGGCAGCGGCATGGGCTGGTGGGCGACGGGGAGCGGCTGGGCGGGCGGGAGGTGCCCGGGGCCGGTGTGGGGGAACTGGCCTTGGGGGATGCTCGGCGGAAGAGGCTGGGCCTGGGGAGTGTGCGGGCCCTGGGGGGCCTGCGGGGCGTACTGGCCCTGCGGAACCTGAGGGGTCTGCGGGGCGGAGTTCGGGTCCTGTGCCGCGTGCGGGTCCTGCGGGGCGGGGCTCTGCTGCCAGCCACCGGGGGACTGGGGTTGCTGGGGGTGCGGATGCTGGTGCTGGTACGGCTGAGGTGCGCCACCGACGGGCTGCTGGCCGGGGGCGTACTGGCCGGGCTGGGGCTGCCCCGGCTGCTGCTGACCCGGCTGGCCCTGGGGCCCGGGCTGTCCCGGGTGACCCTGGGGTCCGGGCTGTCCGGCCTGGCCAGGCTGCCCGGGTTGCTGGGTGGCGTACGGCTGCTGCTGGTACTGGTCCGATCCGGGTACCTGGCTCTGACCGGGCATCTGGCCCGGTGCCTGCTGCCTGCCCGGCAGCGGCGGTGCGAGGTGCGGAGGCGGGTTGCCGTCCGCGGTCCACAGCCCCTGCGCCTGCTGCGCCCGTACGAAGTCCTCGGCGACCAGCGCCGACAGGTGGAAGTACGCGTCGCGGGTCTTCGGCCGCATCATGTCGAGGTCGACCTCGGCGCCTGCTGCGAGGTGCTCGTCGAACGGTACGACCACCACGCCCCGGCAACGCGTCTCGAAGTGCTGCACGATGTCGTCGACCTTGACCATCTTGCCGGTCTCGCGCACCCCGGAGATCACGGTCAGCGAGCGCTGCACCAGCTCCGCGTAACCGTGCGCGGAGAGCCAGTCCAGCGTGGTCGACGCACTGCTCGCACCGTCGACGGACGGCGTCGAGACGATGATCAGCTGGTCGGCCAGATCGAGAACGCCGCGCATCGCGCTGTAGAGCAGGCCCGTGCCCGAGTCGGTGAGGATGACCGGGTACTGCTTGCCGAGCACGTCGATCGCGCGCCGGTAGTCCTCGTCGTTGAAGGCCGTGGAGACGGCCGGGTCGACGTCGTTGGCGATGATCTCCAGGCCGGAGGGTGCCTGCGAGGTGAACCGCCGGATGTCCATGTACGAGTTGAGGTACGGGATCGCCTGGACGAGGTCGCGGATGGTGGCCCCGGTCTCGCGCCGTACACGGCGGCCGAGCGTGCCGGCGTCCGGGTTGGCGTCGATGGCGAGGATCTTGTCCTGCCGCTCGGTGGCGAGGGTCGCGCCGAGTGCGGTCGTCGTGGTGGTCTTGCCGACGCCGCCCTTGAGGGAGATCACCGCGATGCGGTAACAGGAGAGAACCGGGGTGCGGATCAGCTCCAGCTTGCGCAGCCGCTCGGCCTCCTCCTTCTTCCCGCCGAACTTGAAGCGGGACCCGGCCGAAGGGTTGCGGCTGCTCTTCGGCTTCTGCTTGTTGTTGCGCAGCAACCGCTCGGAGGACAGCTCGACGGCGGCGGTGTACCCGAGCGGGGCCCCGGGGTGGGACGCCTGCCGCTGGTCGTGCGCCACGGGCGACGGCCAGGCGGCCCCGGTGCGGGGGTCGACGGGAGCCCCGGTACCGGCACCGGCCCCAGCGGCCTCCGGCTGCTGAGCCTGAGGGATGGGCTGGGCGTGCTGGGCTTGCGGTGCCTGGTGTGCCTGGTGTGCTTGCTGGGCGGGCAGTGCCTGGGCCGCAAGCTGTGCGTGCGGAGGCTGCTGGCCCTGCTGATGCGGCTGCTGTTGCTGCGGTACGGGGGCCTGGTGCTGCGGCATGTGCCCCGGCTGGGCCTGGGCCGGCTGGACCTGACCCGGGTGGGCCTGTGCCGCGTGGGCCTGCCCCCGGTCCTGCTGTGCGGGCAGCCCGGGTGCGGCGGGCTGGGGGAATCCGTACCCCTGTGGCTGCGGAGCGGCTCCCGGGGCCCCGGCCTCCTGAGGTACGGGACCGGGGGCCGGAGCGGGCGCCGAACCGGCCTGCTGGGCAGGGGGGTTGACGGAATGCCCGGGCTGCGGGAACCCGTACTGCGGTGCGGCCGGGCCGTCGGCCGAGGCCGCCTGCGGTGCGGCGGGCGGTTGCGGGAACCCGTACCCGCCCTGGACCGTACCGGCAGGCGGTTGCGGGAATGCGCCCTGCGCGCCGGGCTGCTGGGTTCCCCAGGGCTCACCGCCGGTTGCGGCGGGCGGCTGCGGGAAGTCCGTACCCGGTACCGGGGTGCCGGGTGCCGTGCCGGGCTGTGGCGCGGAGTGGGTGCCGTCGGGCCGGGGGAAGCCGTAACCGTCCTGCGGGGAGCCGGGGGAGCCGGGGGAGCCGGGCGCGGGCGCGTGGGCAGGAGGGTAACCGCCCTGCTGCGCGGGGGAGTTCGCCTGCTGCGGGAAGCCGTAACCGCCCGGCGCGGCCGGTTCGGCGTGCTGCGGGAATCCGGGGGAGCCCTGCGGCTGCTGCCCGGAGGTTTCGCTCGACGGGGCCGGAGCGGTCCAGGCGGAAGGCGTGCCGGGAGGCGTCGGCCACTGCGGAGGGGCGGCCGGTGCGGCGGGCTGGAAGGAGGGGGGAAGCGGCGGCAGGTTGCCCTGCGGCGGTGTCGGGGGAGCCCAGGACGGCGCTGCCGGTGCGCCGCCGGGCGGAGTGTCCTGCGGCTCACCGGCCGGGGCGGCGGCAGCCGCGTCCTGGGGGGAGTCCTGCGGGGCGCCCTGCTGTGCGTCCCCGGGAACGGCGTCGGTGATCCCGTCGGCCGGAAGGGCGTCGCCGTCCGCGGCACCGGCGAACGGGGCTTCCGCGGCGGATGCACCGCGGGACCCTTCGACGGCGTCCGCGGGGGAGAGCGCGGTGTCGGGTGTGTCCGTACGGGAGGACTCAGCGCCTGCGGACTGCGCATCTGCGGACTGCGCGGCGGCCCCCGGAGGGGAACCGTCCGCCCCGGTGCCGGCTCCCGTGCCGGTGCCGTTCGGGAAGGAGCCGTCCGGCACGATGCCACCGGCGGGTGAGGCATCGGCGGGTACGGCGTCCGCCAGGTAGCCAGGGGGGACGGAGTCGGCCGGCACCGCGTCGCTCGGTGCGAAGTCCTCCGGTGCGGAGCCGTCAGCGGGGAGGTCTCCGGGTGCGGAGCCGCTCGGCGTGAGAGCTCCGGATGCCGAGCCACTGAACGGAAGGCCGCCGGGTTCTGAGCCACTCGACTGCCGGCCGCCGGGAAGGGAGCCGCCGGAGGCATGGGCGTCCGTGGCCGGGTCGGCCGACGTCTGGTCGGGGGCCGGGCCGTCCGAAGTCTGGCCCGGGGCCGGGTCGTTCGTGCCGTGGTCACCAGGGAAGCCTTCGCCGTGTGCCAGGGCGGAGCTGCCCGCGGTCGTGCTGTCGGTCATGTCGTCGGTCATGTCGTCGGTCGTGCCGTCGGTTGCGGAAGGAGCATCCTCGGGGGCCCCCGGTGCGGAGCCGCCCGTGGTGGGGCGGTCGGCGGCGAAAGCGGCCGGGACGGAATCGTTCGGCTCGCCCTCGTACGGTGCGGGACCCGCGTACCCGCTCGGCGACAGACCCGGGAGGGGCCCGCCGCGGGACGCGGTCCCGGCCGGAACATCGGCGGACGTGGTCTCGTCCGGGGCGTCGGCCGACGCGTCCGAGGAGCCTTCAGAGCCGCCGTCCGGCGCGGTGCCGGTGGCCGTGCCGCGCGTCGCGGGGGACGGGTCAGGCTCGTCGGAGCCCCAGTTCAGGCCCAGCGGGCGGTCCTCGGCGGAAGCGTAGCCGTGGCGGTCGGCGGGGGAGTCCTCGTCGAGGTTGCCGGTGCGCTCATCGGGCGCCGAAGCACCCGGGCGCGCCGCATGCGGCTCCGTACCGGGCCCACCACCGGCGACAGCGTCAGCAGCCACACCGTCTGCGGCGTCGCTTCCCCCGGAACTCCTGCCCGCGGCAATCTCCTCGACCGCTGCCAGCTTCGCGAACTCCCGCTTGAGCGAGGCGGGCGAGAACCGCATTGTGGCCCCGCTCTCCAGGTCACCGCCGCCGAACACCTGCGGGGCATCGCTCGCGCCACCCGAAGCGTCGTCGCCCCGCCCCGAAGCGTCCGACGGGTGCGACGATTCCGGCGAGCTCGACGGGTCGGACGACTCCGACGGGTTCGTGGAGTCCGAAGGGTTCGCAGGGGTCGCGTTCTGCGTGTACCAAGCGAGCGGCGTGTAGTCGATCGTGAACTCGCCCGTCCGCTCGGCCTCCGCGTCGGGCGTCTCGTCTGCGGGCACGTTCCAGCCCTCGCGGATCTCGTCCCGCTCGCTGTTCACATTGCCTCCTGCTGTGGTCGAGCACCCTGGTGCCGTGCGTGGTGGGTGGGGTGACCGTTTCCGTCGTCCGATCCGCTCGGCATTTCCCCGTGTCCTGCCCGTTCGCAGGTCCGCCGGTGCCGCCTGCCGCGCCCGTGCGTCAGCCTAGTCGTCAGTACTGCCCGTACGGCAGGCCCGATCAACTGTCGAACCGGTCCCCCGACGCCACTTGTTGCGCAGAAGTGACCTGTCCGCACCCGTGCGTGACGGTCAAAACGGACGCAACTCGACATCTCCGTACGGAAAGGGAACAGTTCCCCGGCCGAAGGGCACGCTTCCCAACAATCGGGTGTCGACACACACCTGTGGCGAGCGTCATGGACGTCACCGCACGCCCGCCCAGGCCACCCCACGCCCGCCCAGGCCGCCCCGCACCACTGCAATTCCCCTCCGCCCATGCCCCCGCCCCACGCCGCATCCCCGCGCGGTCCCGCCCCGCCCGCCACACGGCCGAGCGGCCGCCGGGCCGCTTCCTCGCCCCGCCGGCCGCTCGGCCGCACACCCGCGTCACCGCACACCGCCAGGCTCCACCGGAGCCCTACCCGTACCGGCGGCTACGTCAGGTCGAACTCCCCGTCCCGCGCGCCCAGCACGAACGCCGTCCACTCCGCCTCGGTGTACCTGAGCACCGTCTCCGGGTCCGCCGACGACCGCATCGCCACCGCGCCCTCGGGCAGATAGGCGATCTCCACCCGCTCCTCGGCGTCCTCGGTGCCCGGCGCACCGAGCCACTCCACGTCCGAGATGTCGAGGGCGTAGAGCGCGTCCTTCTCCTGCTGCGTTCCCATACCGACTGTCCCTTTCACTGTCCGTCCGACTCAACCGTCGCTCTCACGAACGCCGTTGCCAAGCCCATCGTGCCCGATGGGTGCGCGGGGGGTTGCGCCATCGCCGCGATCGTGCTCCCCGTACGAGTGAGACCGGGTGAGCCATGGGCCGTGAGCGGTGACCCGTGGGCCGTGCCCAGTGGGGCCGTGGGCGTTGAGTCAGGTGCCGTGCCCCGTGGGCCATGGGCCGTGCCCGGTGGGCCGTGGCGCGTGAGCCGTGGGGGGCGCGAGGAGCGGAGGACGCGAGCCGTAGAGGGGGTACGAGGTGTCCGGCGGCACCCCTCAGTCCACCCGACGCGCCTCCCCGAGCGCCGCCTCCTCGGCCTCGGTGGCCGCACAGGCCACCCAGTGCCGCTCCGGCCCCGCGCACCACAGGGAGACCCCGTCCGCCAGTTCCGGCAGCTCGGCCGTCTCCTCCGGTCCCAGCCACAGCAGCCGCCCCACCTGTTGCGCCTCGTCGGGCGACACGCGTTGTACGCCGACGAGCGCCGCGGCCCGCACCAGCTCCGGTGCCACCGGGCTCAGATACGGCAGCAGCGTCAGGACCGTCTGCCACGGGGCGGGCAGCACCCGCCCGCGCGGCGGCCGCATCCCGCAGTCGCGCACGACCACCACCGGCCGGCCTTCCGCCGCCCCGAGTGAAGGCACCCGCCCCACCTCGAAGGTCTCCACCCCCGGCACGCCGTCCCAGGCGCGCGCCCGTGCCGTCTCGACGGCCACCCTGATGCCCGCACCGGCCGCCGCCGCACGCATCGCCACCAGCTGGGCCGTCCACAGCCCACCGATCAGCAGCACGTCGTACGGAGCCGGCCGGTGCACCCCGAGCAGCAACGGCCGTCCCCCGGGGTCCGCACCGACGAGCACCCCATCACCCCCGACCGGAACGGCCGCCGACGCCGCCCCTTCCGCGTCCGGCACCGGCGTCCGCCGCACCCCACGCAACCCCCTCACCGCACCCCACCTCCCCACGGCAGTGCGGCCCGCATCCCAGTCGGCCCCACGCGATCCATGCGCGCGAGCCCGACACGCGCCGCACGCCCAGCCCGCTGCAACTCCGCCTGTACGGACCGGAGTTCCTGCTCATTCGCGCCCGTGACCTGTACCCACGCGGCCATCTGCGCCGGCCTGCCCAGTGCCCCGCGGCGCGCGGTGAGCCCGAGGGTGGCCGTCCGGCCGGGCAGTCCGGCGAGGAGCCGGGCCGCGCGGTCACCCGGCCCGATCACCGCGTAGACGGCGTGCACGTGGCGCTGGCCGTCGTGCGGCTGACGCGGAACAGCCATGGCCGCTGACGCACCGGCCGAGCAACTGGCCGCTGACGCTCCGGCCGAGCGACTGGCCGCTGGCGCACTGGAAGAGCGACTGGCCGCAGCAAGTGCTGCGTTCACCCCTTCCTGATCCAGTACGGCGGCACCGAGCCCCGCCCCCACGATCCGGCTCGCCAGCTGGTCGGCAGCCCGCACCAGGCACCGCTGCGCCCCGCCGAGCCCGCCCCCGCGCGCCGCCACCGCCGCCGGACACAGCCCCGGCTCCAACCGCAGCACCACCCAGGTCAGCCGCAGTGCCGGGGCGCCCGCAGGGCCCCCGCCCCGCACCTGCTGCACCAGGTGCGCCGAGGCGAGCGCGATGCCGTCCACCTCCAGGGCGCCGGACAGAAGCGGCAGCGGCAACCCGCGTGTCCCGCCCACCGGTTGCAGTCCCGTACCGCCGCCCGCGTCGACACGTACGACCGCGGTCAGGGAGGTGCCGTCGCCGGCCATGCCGACGACACGACGGCCCCGGTCGTCGTAGGCGTACGGGGCGTGTCCGGAAGATCCGTCCCAGGCAGAAGCGGAATCCCGCCGGGGGCCGTGCAGCACTCCCGCAGGGAGTCCGGTCACGGCCAGGGACAACCCTGCGGCAGCCACGACGACGGCAGGGGCGAACCACGGCGAACCGCACACCGCACCCGCCGCCGCCAGGGCGACCGACAACTCGCCGACCACCAGCCGTGCCGTCAACCCCCGCCCGCCACCTGCCCTGTTGGGGTCGAGAGCCCCTGCCGTCATCGTCGCCCGCCTCCCACGACCGTAACCACCGCGTCCGTGCGGGAGTTGACCGAGCGTTCACCTTATCTGAGCTGTGAGTGACGGAGTCCAAGGTCCTCCGGGGAGAGTGGCGGCGGTCCGATGGCATCAAGACGAGACGAGCTCAACGCCTACGCGTTCGCGAAGCGGAGGCTGGTGGCACAGTTCCTGCGGCCCAGTCCGTCCGGCTCCGAGGAGGGCGCGCCGCGACCGCTGCGGGCGGTGCTGCCCGGGCTGCTCGCGGGAGTGGTGGTGCTCGCGGGCTTCGGGGTGTGGGGCATGTTCCGGCCGGTGGCCCCCAAGGACTGGGATGAGCCGTACGGGCACGTCATCGTGGCGAGCGGGTCGACCACCCGCTACGTGGTGCTGACGACCAAGGGCGAGCACAGGCTCCACCCCGTCCTCAACATGGCATCGGCACGGCTCCTCGTCGATGTGGACGACAACCGGAGCCAGGTCATCAAGGTCGACGACGCCGTCCTCGACAACGGCGAACTGCCCCGCGGAGCCACCGTCGGCATTCCCTACGCTCCCGACCGGGTACCCGATGCGGCGGAGGTCGCCAAGCCGAAGCTGTGGGCGGCCTGCGAGCGCGCCGAGCAGGGCGGTCGCGCCGTCCAGACGGCCGTCTTCGTCCTCACGGCACATGACGGCGCCCGGCTCGACGAAACGTACCGGTTGCGCGGCGGTCAGTTGCTGTACGTGGAGAGCGCGGCAGCAGGACATCAGCGCTACGTCGTCGATGCCGAAGGCACCAAATACCCGATCAGCAGCGCCAATTCGGTGCTTCTCGCCCAGGTCGCCGGCGTGGGCCGGGTGCCCCAGCGGGTCTCGCAGGAGTGGCTGGCGACTCTGCACGAGGGGAACGAGATCGTCAGCCCGGTCCTGCCGGAGAAGCCCGGCGGCCTCAGCCGGGTGCCCGGCCTGCCGGTGGCCGGAAAGCGGGTGGGGTCAGTACTGCGGGTGGCGGGCGACACCTACTTCCTCGTACTGCGGGACCGGGCCGCCCGGGTGTCCCCGTTCACGGCCTCGCTGCTGCTCAACAGCCGTCCGGCGGCCGCCGCGGGCCTGCCCGCAGGGCCCGTGGACACCGGCATCACCTTCCCTCCCGGTGCCTGGTTCCGGCCGTACGCAAAGTGGCCCGAGCACAGCCCCGGCCCCCGGTCGGTCAACTCGCCCCACCCGGCGAAGGGCCACCGCAACACCGTCTGCAACGTCCTGCGCTCCGTGCACGGCTCCCACGGCACCACGACCCTGAGCACCTGGGCCGGACCGGAGTTCCCCCGCCCGCTCGCGACCGGGGCCGGCTCCGCGTACGTCACCCCCGGGTCGGGCCAGTACTTCCGACAGATCTCCGGTACGCAGACCGGCGCGGGGCCGTACTTCCTGGTCACGGACGCCGGACTGCGCCACTCCCTGCAGGCCGGCACCCACTCGGCGCCGGGCGACGCCGCCCACCGCGACGGGCCGTACCCGACGGGCCCCGTGGATACGGGCTCGGCCGCGACAGGGTCCACGCGGACGGACTCCGCCGGGACGGGCTCCGCCGATGCCGAGGGCGGGACGCAGCGGGAAGCGCGCCAACCGCTGAAGACGGCACGGGAACTCCTCGGCTACGAGAGGGTCGAGGCCGCACCGATTCCCTCCGTCTGGTCCTCGCTCCTGCCGACCGGGCCACGCCTGTCGACAGGAGCGGCCGTGCAGCTGCAGGGGCCGTGACGGGGGTGCGGCGCGTGGGGCGCTTCCGTACCGGCATCGCCCGCTGGGCGGCGGCACTGGCCCCCACACTCGCCGTCCTCTGTGCCCTCGCCGCCCTCTGCGCCCCGGCCGCGCAGGCGGGCATCCAGGCAGACCCCCCGGCAGACCCGGGCCCGTGTACCTTCCCCGCCGCGAAACCGTACCCGGGCCGGCCCTGGCCGCTCCGGCGCGTGCTGCTCGACGAGGTGTGGGAGAAGGCGCGGGGCGAGGGCGTACGGGTGGCCGTCATCGACACCGGTGTGGACGTCAGGCATCCGCAGCTCAGGGATGCGGTCGACGTGGCATCCGGGGGCAACTTCCTCCCCACGGAGGCCGAGCTGCGGCAGCCGCCCGGCACACGCGGCAAGGCCGACGGCACCTCGGACTCGGTCGGTCACGGCACCAAGGTCGCCGGCATCATCGCCGCGCGCCCCCACCCCGCCACAGGATTCGCGGGGCTGGCCCCCGCCGCCACGATCATCCCCCTCGACCAGAACGACGCCGAAGGCAACGGCACCCCGGAAAGGCTCGCGGACGCGATCCACCACGCCGTCGAGAAGCGCGCCGACATCATCAACATCTCCCAGGACACGGCGAATTCGGTCAGGCCGACGGACCGGCTGGCCGACGCAGTCGCACACGCCCTCAAGAGGGGCGTGATCGTCATCGCCTCCGCCGGAAACCGCGGCAGCGACGGCAGCCACGGCAGCGACGGCAATCCGAAGCGCACCTTTCCCGCCTCCTACCTGGGCGTACTCGCCGTTGCCGCCTCCGACCGCAACAACGAGCGCGCCCCCTTCTCCCAACCCGGCTACTTCGTCGGCATCGCCGCCCCCGGCACCGACATCGTCTCCACGGTCCCCGGCGGCGGCCACTGCACGGACAGCGGTACGAGCTTCTCCGCGCCCTACGTGGCCGGGCTCGCCGCACTCCTCAAGGACAGGCACCCGGACTGGAGCGGCCCGGAGATCGTCCGCCACATCCAGCGGACGGCGGAGCGCGCCACCCCCGGCCGGGACCCGCACGTCGGCTGGGGCGTGGCCGACCCGCTGCGCGCCCTGACGGACGACACCCGCCCCCCGCCCGGCCCCGTCGCCCACGAAGTCCGGCCCGGCGTCGACACCCCCGACCCCACCTCGGCCCGTACGGGCGAGACCGCGCGGGAACGTGCCGCGCGCCTCGCCACGTACATCCTGATCGGCAGCGCCGCGGCCGTCGCCGTACTCACCGGTTCGGCGGTGGCGGTACGTGATGCGAGGCGGCGCGGGCGGCGGACGCCGGGGGAACGCCCGCACTGACACCACCCCCCGAACGGGTGTCGGAAGCCCGGCCCCCGAGCGCCGAAATCCCGGGCAACCACCGCATCTGACCAGCTACTTGACCGAATTCCCCGGCCCGGTCCGATGGCACGCTCAAGTGATCAGCGGCAATGCGCGACCGGCTGAGACCCGGTCGGCACCGACCGACGGCGGTGCACCGCACGGGATGCAATGCGGTGCATGCATCGCACGGCATGCACCGCATTGCATGGCAGCAGTGCTCGGCAGCGCCTGGCGGTGCCCGGCACTGCCCGGACGAAAGGAGTGCCGTGCCCGACGGAGGCGGCCCGACCGGCGGCAGCGACCTGGCACGCGGGGTGGGCGCACTGAAGCAGTTCCGCGCCCGTGTGCACGCGATACTGGCCGACTTCGAGGACGGCGACGCCGGTAGGCGAAGGGTGGCCGCCCACACCCTCGACCGCGCCCACTTCGGCGCCCGCGGCATCCCCTTCCCGGAGGCCGACGACCTGCACGCCCAGTACCGCCGCGTCCACACCGGCCTGTTGAAACTCTCCCGCGGTCTCTCCGAGCAGATCGAGTACCTGGACATCGCGGTGCACGGCGCGGAGATCGGCTTCGACAACTTGGAGGAGGACACCCGGCGCCGCTTCTGGGCCATCCGCACCCGGATGCGACAGGAGCGCGACGCCGCGGCGGAAGAGGGGGGCGGCTCATGACGTCCCGCTTCGAGTCCTACGACCTCAACACGATGATCGACCTGGTCGATGCCGGAAACCCGCAGGCCCTGGAGACGGCGGGCCGGGCACTGCTGGGGGTGCGGTCGGCGTTCCACGGCGCGGCCAGGGAGCTGCGGGAGCACCTTGCCGGGGTGGAGTGGAAGGGCGAGGCGGCTGCCGAGTTCCGGAAGTACGGCGTACGTCTGGTGGAGCACGCGGACGCGCTGGGGGAGTACGCGCAGAGGGTCGCAATGGAGCTGAGGGAGGCGGGCGGGGGCCTCACTTCGGTGCGCAACTCCCTGCCGCCCAGAGACGGTTCGGCGGCCACGGGGGCGGTGCCTTCGGAGGCACACCGCCAGGAAGCCATCAACCAACTGAACCGGCTGGCCTCGTACTACCAGGTCTCGACCGCGAAACTGGCGGCCGAACCAGAGCCGGTCTTCGAGGAGGACTTGACGGCGGCGGTGCCGAGGCCGGAGGGGCAGGAGGCGCTGGGGGCGGGAGCGGGCACGCCGGGAACGGGCCCGGGCCCCGGCAGCCCTGGACCGGGGGCCGGCGCTCACCCCGGCCCGGGGCCCCTCCCGGGCCCGGAGGCCGACGCGGGCTCCGGCCCGGGCACTGGCTTGGGCTCCGGCCCGGGCACTGGCTTGAGCTCAGGCTTGGGCGCCGGCCCGGGGGAGGCTTCCGCTGCCCGCCCGAGCCCGAGCCACTCAGGATCCGACGCCCCGCAGTCCGCACCCCCGGGCGGCGGCCCCAGCCCCGCACCCGTGTCCACACCGACGGTCCCACTGGCCCATGCCCCCACCACCATGGAGCTCAACAGCGTTGCACCGACTCCCATCGGCCCCTCCCACCCCACACCCCCCTCGGCACTCCACGCCTCGCAGCCACTCACCGCACAAGCCACCACGGCGGGCCCGGCATCCGGATGGGCGAGCCCCCTCTCCGCCGGAATCCCGATGCCGCCCCCTCTCACCAGCACTCCGGGAGCGCCCGGCCCGGTCTCCGCGGCCGGAAACGCAGCCCAGGTGCGCGCCGCCCCCATCACCCGCCCACTCCTCCCCACGAGCGTGCACGGAGTGCCGGGTGCGTACGGAGTGTCCGGAGGGACCCCGACCCGGGCAGCCTCATCACGCCCGGGCGCGTTCACCCAGGGCGGCGCGGGCCTGATCCGCCCCGGCGCCCCGCCGATGGCATCCCCCCTTGCGCCCCCACCACGCAGCACTCCCCACCCCGCCCGTAACCACCACCCCACCTCCTCCTCGCCCCTCACGGAGGACGAGGAGACCTGGACCTCGGTCCAGCCCGCCGCCGCCCCGCCCGTAGTCACCCACGTATCCCCGCACCCGCACTGAGGAGGCCCCACCCATGGCAGTCCAGAAGGTCAACGGAGTAGCGCTCGCGCAGCTCCAGGTAGAGCTCACGAACGGTTTTGAGAGCGTCAAGGGCCAGCTGACCCGCCTGCACGCCACGATCGACAGCCTCGAAGGCCAGTGGAAGGGCATCGGTGCGGGTGCGTTCAACACCAAGCAGGCCCAGATCAACAACAACATGGTCCGGATCGGCAGGCTCCTCCTGAAGTTCCAGGAGGCGATCGAGGCGGCGCGGACGATCTCCGGCAACACGGAGGACGAGGTGCTCGCGGCCATGCGGGGCATCGACGTAACCCCCGGCTACGCGGGCTCGACGCCCGCCCCTCCCCAGACCCCGACCTCAAGCTTCAGCAGCTACTGAAGCACCCATCACCCGAACCCCGAACGGAACTGGACCTCCCCACATGACCCACAACGACGGCACGATGCTGGTCACGTACGCGGCCCTGGACGAGGCCTCCCGCACGATCAAGCGACAGGCGGAAGCCCTGGACGAGAGCCTGCGCGCGATCAAGACGAAGATCGCCACCATCTCGGAACTCTGGGCCGGTGACGCCCGCGAGGCCTACAACACGGCGCAGTCCCAGTGGGACAACGAGGCCAGGGCCATCCACACGTCCCTCCTCCAGATCTCCCGCGCGGTCCAGGAAGCGGCCCCGGCCTACCAGGCGGGCGACAAGAGGGCGGCCCAGGGCTTCATGTAGTCCCTTGGCCGTGCCGATGAATGAGGAGCGCCCCCCCAGCTGACCAGCTGGGGGGCGCTCCTCATGTGGTGGGAAGGTCAGTTGCACTCGCTTGAGGCGCTGACTGCTTTGGCGTAGCCGGTGACGAGGTTCTTCATGGCGGATTCGTTGGGCTGAATAGGGTCGCTTGTGCGCACAACGACAAAGAGTTTCCCCTGCTCCCTTTTCCACTCCGTAGCTGGTTTCCGACAGGGCACACTGCTGACGCCTCCTCTTTCCGCGTAGACGTACGAACCGTCGTCGGCCACATATTTGGCCAACCGGGTACCGCGCGGCTCCGTGGCTAGCTGTATTACCTTGGAGTCTCTCGGGTACCACTCTTTGGTAAAGGACAGAATCTTTTGTCCGTCCACGTTGATTCGGCAGAAGGAGTAGCGTTCAGAGGGCTCCTTCCGTTCGTCCAGATCCTGGGCGATCGAGTTTCCGGGAGGAAGGATGGGTTCGATTACTCGGGACGGAATGGAGGTGCCGCACAAGGTCTTCGGTGTCGGATAGGATCTCAGTTCTTGAGTGGCGCACGATGTAATCAGGATCGCGCCGAGGGTTGCTGCGCAGAGGATGCGGATATTTCGCTCTCCTCTGGAGTGCATCGGAAATTTTAGACTCCTAGCGTTGGACATTGGTTTCCAGATCCCTTGCCATTCGGTGAAAGTTAGCAGAAGCGGAAGAGAACCCAGCATGTGTGCCGCCACCTGCGGCATTGGTAAGCGCTTCGTGCTGAGGAATTCCGTGCGCCTTGCCGACAGTCAGGGCGCAATTTTGACTCAATGCCGTACTGGTGTTTCTCTGCTCTTCCCAAATTTCCCCAGCGCTGCGGAAAGCCCCCTTGGCCTTCTCTGCTTCCGCCTGCTGGGCAATGTGCTCGATGACAATGCTGGTCGCAGTAGTGGCCGCCCCTCCCGCAACCGCCCCAAGCGCCGGTGTCCCGACAAAGCTGACCCCCACGCCAATGCCTGCACCCGCAAGCCCGGCCCAGGCATTCTTGTTCTGGCTCACCGCGTTGGTGAAGTCCTTGTCCTCCTCCGCCGGTCGCATCAGCACCTCCTCCTGGCGCCCGATGGCCAACGCTCCCCCAATCTCACCCGCCCTGAGGGAAATCTGCTCGATCGTCTCCTCGCTGGAGTGCGGATACCTCTGATCCGCAGGCAGATTCGGATTGAGGTGATAGTCCATCAAATTCGCCATATACGCTTTGTGGCCCATCTCCAAAGCACCATTCCCCTCCGGCGTCTGACCCATGGCCACCAGGAACCGCATGAGGTCGGTCTGGCTCATGTCCGCCTGGGCGCCGGCGAGCGGGAAGAGCTTGGCCGAGCTGCCGAGGTCGGGTCCGACCAGCGTCCGGTTGATGTCCGGGAGGTAATCGGCCGCGATTCGCCCGAGATTGTCCGCCAGGTACTTGCGGTGCGTGAGCCGTTCCTCGTTCTCGCTGACGGCGGAGACGATGGCCGACATGACCCTGGCCTGCTCCGGGGTATGCGGGAGCGAATTCGGGCCGGGTTCCTCGCCCACCATGCGGCCCGTCGCCGCCGCCTCCAACGCCCCCGCCATGAATTCCGGCCCCGCGAAACTCTCCTTGCCGTCCGGATGACGCGTGACCGGCCAGTCCCTCTCGCTGAACAAGTAGTCGAAGTTGGTGAGCCCCTTCCGCCCCTTGTCCTCGTTCTCCGGATCATTGAAGAACTCGTGGTCCTCACCCGACGTCACGAACGTCCCGTTGAAGAAGGCCGTCGCCGCGTCCGGACTCTTCGACAGAGCCTGCATGAACCCCGTCATGGGGTCGTGCCCCGCATCCGTCCTACTCCGGTTCAGCGGAAGCTCGTCGCCCCAGATGTCCTCGGCGGAGGCCCTCCCGTTCTCGCCCAGCTCCTTCTCCACCCGGATCAGTTCCGACCCGTAACTCTTGAGGAACTCGTTGTCGAACTGGCCCCACCGCATCAGATTGCTCATCACCTGGAACCCCTTCGCCTCCCGCCGCCCCGCCGAGACGGACTCGTCGCCCAGGTCGACCATCCCCCGCTCCCACGCCCGCATCTGCGGACTGTCGGAACGGGTCGCCTCCGCCAGCGTGAGCCCCAGGTACTTCTGCAACTCGTGGTCCTGCTCGAAGCGGGCCCGGTCCGCCCAGAGCTCGAGGACACCCCGCGGCCCCGCCCGTACCGCGAACTGCTCCGCGAACAGCGGGTCCGATGCATGCTTCTTCAACTCCGCTTTCAGCATGCTGAGTTCGTGCTCCGTGAGGTCCCGCCCCTTCCTCACCAGCGCGGCCATCGAGTCGGCACTCCGCAGAGCCGCGGCCGCCGTATCGCGGTCACCGTAGGAGCGCCCGGAAGCGAATCCGCGCTCCGCCCGGGCCACCAGGGCGCGCAGCACCCGGTCGGCCGTCGTGTCACTCTCGGCCGCGGCATGGAGGATGCGCTGCACCTCGTCCCGCAAGGAGTTGATCTCCCGCGTGATCACCCGCTCCCGTTGCAGGGCCGCCGCCGCAGCGGCCGCAGCCGCGGCATCCATCGCCCCCTTGCCCGCCCCGGCCCCCGCATCCCCGCTCCCGCACGGCGCGATCGACTTCACCTCGAAACCGCCACCCGCCGTCCCCACCACCAGGAGCTCCATGGCCCTCCCCCGTTCGATGGCCCGGTTCAGCTCGTCGCGTCTGGCGACGAGTTCGTCCCGCGTGTCCTTGAGGATGTTTCGGATGCTCGTGGCCTGGGCGGTCGCATCGGCGAACTCGCCGGCGGTCTTGTGGATGAACGCCCGGGAGACGTCCGCGTTGGCGCCCGACCAGTCCGCACGCTCGGCCCGCGCCCGCATCCCGTCCCTGGCCTCCTTCTCCAGCGCCTGCAACTGCGCGACGACCCGGGACCAGTCGTGCACGGCCTCGTCGAGCGAGGCGAAATTCCCCTGGCGGAGGGTGTCCAGTCTCATCGGCGCCGCTCGGACCTCTCGTCGAAGCTGGTCTCCAGCTGCTTGATGCTGCTCACGGCCTGCCGCACGGAATGCTCGTCACCCCGGTGGACCTTTCCGGTGAACTTCATGTGGTGCGAGATGTGCGCACACGCGTCCACCAACGACCGCACCTGCTGCCCCCACCGCTCCTGCACCCGGTGCAGCCCGCCGCCGAGCGCGAACCCCTGCCCCTTCAGATCACCCGCGGCCTTCGCCGTCGAGGCGATCGGCGTACGCCCCTCCCGCCCCAGCCGGTCGAACAGGACGAACGCGTCGTGCGCGACGGCCGTCAGATCCTTGTGGCTGGCGGACAGCACCCCCCGGCCGCCCCGCCCACCCGCACCCCCGGGCGCCGACGGCTGACCCACCAGCTGGTTCAGCTGCATCCCACCGCCCGCACCGGCCTGCATCCCGCCACCCCCACCGGCCTGCTTCCCGGCCGTCTCACCCTTCAACTTCTCCCACTCGTCCCACGCCACCCGCAGCCTCCAGCCCGATCCCGATCCCGATCCCGATCCCGACCCACGAACCCCAGCCCCGCCCCCCCACACCGCTACTCCTCCGCCCCCACCCATCCCGTCTGCACCAACGAGTTCCCCCGCCGCCGCGACACCAGGACTCCCCGCCCGGCGGGCATCACCCGAGGCCGTACGCCCCCGAAGACATCGCCCTCGTTCGGGTCGCCGGACAGCACCACGCCCTGCGCCCCCAGTTCCACCATCCGCTGCACGAAGGGCTCGTACGCAGCTCTGCTCGCGCCCGCCGTGTTCCGCGCCAGCACGAACCGCACGCCGACGTCCCGCGCGAACGGCAGCAGCTCCGTCAACGGCGCCAGCGGATTCCCGCCCGACGTCGATACGAGGTCGTAGTCGTCGACCACCACGAACACCGTCGGCCCCTGCCACCAGCTCCGCTCCCGCAACTCCCGAGCCGTCACGTCCGCGGCCGGAGTCCGCCGCCGCATCAGCTCTGCCAGCGCCTCCACGTGGTGCTCCATGGCGTGCGACAGGGGCACGTACTCCGCGAGGTGCGACGGCGGGGTCACGTCCAGCAGCCCGCGCCGGTTGTCGACGACGAAGAACTTGCACTCCTCGCCCGCGTACCGGTCGCACAACTGCCGGATCAGCAGCCGCAGCAGATTCGTCCTGCCGGACTCGCTCTCGCCGAAGACCAGAAAGAACGGGTCCCGCTCGAAGTCCACGAACACCGGCTCCAACCGGTCCTCGTCGAGCCCGAACGCCACCCCCTCGCCCGGCCGCGCACCCCCCGCCGGCAGCTCCCGCACCTCCAGCCGTCGCGGCAGCAGCCGCACCTGAGGAGCCGGGGCGACCCCGGCCCAGCGCGCCCGGACCTCCCGTACCAGTTCCGCCGTGCCCTCCGACAGGCCGTCGCCCGAACCGGTCCCGTCGGCGCGCGGCACCGCCCCCATGAAGTGCAGCTTCTCCGGCGTCAGCCCCCGCCCCGGCACCCCGGCGGGCACCTGTGCGGCCACCCGCCGGTCCAGCTCCGAGTCCATGACGTCACCGAGCCGCAGTTCGAGCCGGTTCATCAGCAGGTCCTTGAGCTGGGCGCGCACCTCCATCGAGCGCGAGGCGCTCACCACGACATGGACGCCGTAGCCGAGCCCGCGGGCCGCGAGGTCGACGACGGCCGACTCCAGGCCCTCGTACTCCGTGCGGAAACCGCCCCACCCGTCGACGACCAGGAAGACATCGCCCCACGGTTGTTCGCCGGCGGGAACCGCACCGCTCGCACGTAGCGCGCGGTACGTGGCGACCGAGTCGACGCCCGCCGCCCGGAAGTACTCCTCCCGCTCCGCCAGCACCCCGTACACCTCGGCGACCGTACGGCGCACCCGCTCGGGGTCCAGCCGCGAGGCGACGCCACCGACGTGCGGCAGCCCGGCCACCGCGGACAGCCCGCCACCGCCGAAGTCCAGCCCGTAGAACTGCACCTCCTGCGGGGAATGCGTCAGCGCGAAGGCAGCGATCAGCGTGCGCAGCAGCGTCGACTTGCCCGACTGGGGGCCACCGACGATCTGCATGTGCCCGGCCGCCCCCGAGAAGTCCCGCCACAACGTGTCCCGCCGCTGCTCGTACGGCTTGTCGACCACCCCGAGCGGCACGCACAGCCCCCCGCCGGCCCCGCCCGCCGACGCCGCCACCAGCTCGCCCAGCGACGGCGGGCTGTCCAACGGAGGCAGCCACACCCGGTGCGCGGCCGGGCCCTGCCCCGCCAGCCGCCGCACGATCACCTCCAGCACCGAGTCGGCCAACGCCCCGTCCCCCGGAACGCGGGCCCCCGGCACATCCACCGCCACCTCGGCGTCCCCGGCCCCAGCACTGCCCATCGGCCCGGGACCATGCCCAGGTCGAGGCTCCGGCACGTCCGCCCTCCCCGGCAGCGTCTCCCGCTCCCGCACCGGTACCGGCACCCGCCCCGCCGTGAACAGCACCGGCCGCAGCTCCTCCCGTACCGCGCCCGTCGGCGCGTCCCGCCGCGTCCCCGCGGTCCGGCAGGGGCCCGACACGTACGCCGCCTTGAAGCGCACCATGGTGTCCGTCCCGTACTTCAGATAGCCCGAGCCGGGCACGTTCGGCAGCTGGTACGCGTCCGGCAATCCCAGCGCGGCCCGCGACTCCGCGGCCGAGAACGTCCGCAGTCCCACCCGGTACGACAGATACGTCTCCAGGCCGCGCAGCCGTCCCTCCTCCAGTCGCTGCGAGGCGAGCAGCAGATGAACGCCCAGGGACCGCCCGATCCGGCCGATCTGCACGAACATCTCGATGAAGTCCGGCATCGCGGTGAGCAGTTCGCTGAACTCGTCGATCACCAGCACGAGCGAGGGCAGCGGCCGCAGTGGCGCCCCGTCCGCCGTCGCGCCGGCCAGCCGCGCCCGTTCGTAGTCGTGGACGTTCGCGAAGTTCCCCGCGTCCCGCAGCAGTTCCTGGCGCCGGTTCAGCTCACCCCGGATCGAGTCGCCCATGCGGTCGACCAACGACAGGTCGTCGGCCAGGTTGGTGATGACGGCCGCCACGTGCGGCAGCTGCGCCATGCCCGCGAACGTCGCCCCGCCCTTGAAGTCCGCCAGCACGAAGTTCAGGGTCTGCGACGAGTGGGTGACCGCGAGCCCCAGTACCAGCGTGCGCAGCAGCTCCGACTTCCCCGACCCCGTGGCGCCCACACACAGACCGTGCGGCCCCATGCCCTCCTGCGCCGCCTCCTTCAGATCCAGCAGTACGGGCGTGCCGTCCTCGCCCACCCCGATGGGTACCCGCAACCGGTCCGCCCGGGGACGCGCCCGCCATGTCCTGGCCACGTCCACCGTCTCCGCGTCCCCCAGTTCCAGCAGGTCCGTGAACTCCAGCTCCGAGAGCAGCGGTTCCCCCGCATCGGGCCCCGAAGCCACCCCGAGCGGCGCCAGCTGTCTCGCCAGAGCCTCCGCGCACTCCCGGCTCAGCCCGTCGGCCACCCCCTCGTACGCCACCCCGTGCCCCGACTCCAGCCGCAGCGCCCCGTTCCGTACGACGACGGACAGCCCGCCCCTCGCCCCTTCGCCCAGCTCACCGGGCACCACCTCGACGACGGACACCCCCTGGAGCCCGTCGGCGGACGCCAGCACGGAACCGGGCGGCACGCTCACCCCGTCGAGCACCACCACCACATGCGGCCGGTCCGTTACGGCAGGCCCCTCCGCCCGGAACCGCGGCCGGTCCGCCAGCAACCCGCCCAGCAGCCCTTCCACCTCCCGCACCCCGCCCGCGAACAACCGGGGACAGCCCGCCCCGTCCGCCTCACCCGCCCCCTGCGCATGCGGCAGCCACTTCACCCACTCCCACTCCGGGGCACTCCGCTCCCCGGCCGCCACGGCGACCACCAGATCGGCGGGGGAGTGCAGGGCGGCCAGCGACCCCACCACCGCACGGGCCTCGCCGCGTACGCAGGCGGCATCACCGCCGCTCACCACCAGGTGGTAGAACGCCCGCAGCGACACCGCCATAGGGAGAGCGTCCACCGTGCTGTGCGTGGCCAGGAACTGCCGCAGCGCACCCGCCGACAACGGCTCCAGCTCGTCCACCGGCGCGGTCTCCGGCGCCACCAGCGGAGTCACCAGACCCTGACTCCCCAACCCCACCCGTACCTGGGCGAAGTCGGGGTCGGCGGGCCGCCGCTCCCACACCCGGCTGCCCTCGGCGACCAGCGCCCACAGCTGGTCGGGGGAGGGATGCAGGTAGTACTGGGCATCCCGCTGGCGCCGTGCGGTCTTCAGTACCCGCCGCCGTACCTGGGCCAGCTGCTTCAGATAGTCCCGCCGCAGATCGGCGAGCTGCCCCTGGGACCCGCGCCGGTGCCGCACGACCATCGCGACGGTCATGGCAAGGGTGGAAACCACCATCAACCCGCCCATCACCTGCATGATCGGGTTCTTGCTCATGAACAGAAAGACGACCGACCCGCCCATGCCCAGCAAGGGCAGGAGCTGCATCAGCACCCCCTCCTGCTGCCCCCTGGGCAACTCGGGCGGCGGCGGCAACACCACTTCCTCCGCACCGGAACCGGGCGGCACGGAGCGAGCCGGACGCTTGACGACGATCTGCCCCACGAGCCCCAAATCCCTTACCGAACAGTCGCGTTACCCCCAAACCCCAACGATCCGGGCCCACCGCCGAGGGACCCTACCGCCCCAGCACCCCACCCCGTCCTCCCCTCCGCCCCCTACGAGGCCTGCCCTCCCACGCGACCCCGCCCCCCACAAGGCACCCCACCCGCCGCACTCCACCCCCACCCCTCCGAAACCCACCCCTTTCGGGTGACGCCCGTACTCCTCGCCACCCCCTGCCCCACTCCCGAGCGTCTCCGCCTCGCTCCCAAGCCCTCCGCCTCGCCCGCAAACCCTCCGCCTCGCCCCCAAGCCCTCCGCCTCGCCCGCAAACCCTCCGCCTCGCCCCCAAGCCCTCCGCCTCGTCCCCAAGCCCTCCGCCTCGTCCCCAAGCCCTCCGCCTCGCCCGCGAGCGTCTCCGCCCCGCCCGCGAGCCTCCTCCGTCCCGCGCCCAAGCCCCGCGCCCGTGCCCGCGCCCGAGCCCCTTCGCCCCGCCCCCAAGCCCCTCCGCCCCCCCGCCCAAGCCCCTCCGCCCCCGCCCGCCCGCCACCTCCCCGCCCCTCCCGCGTTGGACGAGCGAGACCGGTGCACGCGCCGCGCCGCTGCCAACCTCCCGAAGGGCACACCCCGTTGACCCCCCGAGCAACGACCACCACCCCACTTCCAGCCCCCGTCACGGGCTCACCCCCCGCCCCCTTCCTCCGCCTCACCGTCGTCACCCCCACCAGCCGCATCGACGTCGCACTCCCCGCCGGCCTCCCCCTCGCCGACCTCTACCCCGAGCTCCTGCGTCTCTCCGGGCAGCGCCCCGCCCCGCACGCCCCCGTCGGGTACCACCTCGTCCGCCGCGACGGGTCCGTCCTGGACGGCTCCCGCACCCTCACCGCCCAGCGCGTCCTCGACGGCGAGATCCTCCTGATGCGGCCCTTCGGGGAGTTCCTCGCGCCGCCCGTCTTCGACGACGTCACCGACGCGGTCGCCTCCGCCGTCGCCCGCGACCGCACCCTCTGGACCGGCCAACTCACCAGGACAGCAGGGCTCTTCGCCGCCGCCACCCTCCTCGTCGGCCTCGCCTTCACCCTCTGGAGCGCCCACCCGCACCACCACACCCAGGGCCTCCCCGGCATCCTCGCCGCCGTCACGGCCGTACTCCTGCTGGCCATGGCCGCCGTCCGCACCCGGGTTTACGACGACCAGGGATCGGCCGTCGCGCTCGGTACGGCAGCCCTCGCGCACGCCGCGGTGGCCGGCACCGCGCTCCTGCCCGTGCCGCCCGGCGAGGGGCCCGGCCGCCTCCACCTGCTGCTCGCGTGCGCGGCAGTCCTCCTCGTCTCCGTCCTCCTCCTCATCGCGTCCCCGGCACCGCCCGTCGGCACCGGGCCGGCCGCCCCGCCGGCACCCACCGCCGACGGTCCCGCCGACACCCCCTTCGTGGCGACCGCCACCGCCGCCACCCTCGCCCTCCTCCTCGTCTTCACCGGAACCGTCGCCGGCCTCACCGCCACCCGTACGGCCGCCCTCGCCGCCCCGCTCCTGGCCTGCGCCCTCGCCTTCCTCCCCGGACTCGCCACCCGCTTCGCCCGCATCCCCGTCGGCTTCGCACCGCCCCCCACCCCCGCCACCAGCGGCTACGACACCGAAGAGCCGGACGCCCCGCAGCCCCCCGTCGACGCCGCCCGCATCGCCGCCCGCACCCGCCGCGGCCACGAACTCCTCACCGGACTGGTCGGCGGCTGCGCCCTCGTCGCTCTCGCCTGCGCCGCCGTCCTCGGCCTCTCCGGCAACCCGCGCGCCCAGCTCCTCGCCCTCGCACTCGGCGCCGCCCTCCTGCTGCGCGCGCACCTCTTCCGGTACACCGCACAAGCCGCCTGCACCCTCGCCGCGGGATTCGGCACGCTCCTGCTGCTCGGCCTGGGTCTGGCCCTGCGCCCGCCGCCCACCCTGGTCGGCGCCGCCCTCGCCGGTGGCGCGGGCCCCCTGGACTTCCGTACGATCGGCATCACAGCGGCCACCGCAGCTGTCGCCGCGGTCCTGGCCGCGATCGCGCTGACCGTCCCGGACAGAGGGATCACCCCCTTCTGGGGCCGGTTCCTGGAGCTCGCCGACACCTGCGCCCTGCTCACGCTCGTCCCGCTCTGCCTGGCCGTCTTCGACGCGTACCACGCACTGCGTTCGATGGCCCCGTAGGAATCCGGCCGCAGCCCCCTTCACCAGCCTGGTACTCTGACCTACGGCCGTTTGTGTACGCGCCCATCGGAGCTCCCAGGAGCCCCGGGGACTGCGCCCAGCGGACCTACGCCACCCGAGTAACGGAAGATCCCCCTGAGAACGAGACCAGGGGCACTCGGTGGCACTCACTCACACACGAGGAGCACGCATGGCGCTCGACGCCGCTGTCAAGAAGCAGATCATGACCGAGTTCGGCCAGAAGGAAGGCGACACCGGTTCCCCCGAGGTTCAGGTCGCCATGCTTTCCCGTCGCATCTCGGACCTGACCGAGCACCTGAAGACGCACAAGCACGACCACCACTCCCGCCGGGGTCTGCTGATCCTGGTCGGCCAGCGTCGTCGCCTGCTCCAGTACCTCGCCAAGAAGGACATCCAGCGCTTCCGTGCGCTGGTGGACCGTCTCGGCATCCGCCGCGGTGCGGCCGGCGGCGCCAAGTAGCACGCCACGAAGGGAGCGGTTCCCGCCACTGGGAGCCGCTCCCTTTGCCGTACGCACGACAGGCACGAAGCCTCTTCTGCGTGCGGGACGTACCGGACGGCACTTAGGCTGGTACGTGTATGGCCCCGCCCTACGGGTGAGGCGTAGAAGCACGACGCGCGGGAACGTACGAGACGTACCGGACCCCGCACGAGAGCACCACCCACAACACGAAGAGCGAGAGGCGCGCCGCCCAGCCCGCCGGTCCTCGGTAGTGGCCCCCGGAGCAATACGGCCCCGGGTGCTTCGATCGAAGACCGGCCCGCACCACGGAGCGCGCGCTTCTCCGCCACCGTCCCACCGCCACACGGGCGACTGGGGACGAAGACGAGGAGAAAACGCTAGTGGAGAACGAGACCCACTACGCCGAGGCCGTCATTGACAACGGCACCTTCGGCACCCGCACCATCCGCTTCGAGACGGGCCGCCTGGCCAAGCAGGCCGCCGGCTCCGCCGTGGCGTACCTGGACGACGACACCATGGTGATGTCGGCCACGACCGCCTCCAAGAAGCCCAAGGACCAGCTCGACTTCTTCCCCCTCACGGTGGACGTCGAAGAGCGCATGTACGCCGCCGGCAAGATTCCCGGCAGCTTCTTCCGCCGCGAGGGCCGGCCCTCCGAGGACGCGATCCTCACCTGCCGCCTGATCGACCGGCCGCTGCGCCCCTCCTTCAAGAAGGGCCTGCGCAACGAGATCCAGATCGTCGAGACGATCATGGCGCTCAACCCCGACCACCTGTACGACGTGGTCGCGATCAACGCCGCCTCGTGCTCCACGATCCTGGCGGGCCTGCCCTTCTCCGGCCCGATCGGCGCCACCCGCGTCGCCCTGATCAAGGGCCAGTGGGTCGCGTTCCCGACGCACACCGAGCTCGAGGACGCCGTCTTCGACATGGTCGTCGCCGGTCGCGTCCTGGAGGACGGCGACGTCGCGATCATGATGGTCGAGGCCGAGGCCACCGAGAAGACCATCCAGCTCGTCAAGGACGGCGCCGAGGCTCCCACCGAGGAGATCGTCGCCGCCGGCCTCGAAGCTGCGAAGCCCTTCATCAAGAACCTCTGCAAGGCCCAGTCGGACCTCGCCGCCAAGGCCGCCAAGCCCACCGGCGAGTTCCCGGTCTTCCTCGACTACCAGGACGACGTCCTGGAGGCCCTCACCAAGGCCGTCAAGTCGGAGCTCTCCCAGGCCCTCACCATCGCGGGCAAGCAGGAGCGCGAGACCGAGCTGGACCGCGTCAAGGAGATCGCCGCCGAGAAGCTCCTCCCGGCCTTCGAGGGCCGCGAGAAGGAAATCTCGGGTGCGTACCGCGCGCTGACCAAGAAGCTCATCCGCGAGCGCATCATCAAGGACAAGGTCCGCATCGACGGCCGCGGGCTCACGGACATCCGTACCCTCGCCGCCGAGGTCGAGGCCATCCCGCGCGTGCACGGCTCCGCCCTGTTCGAGCGTGGCGAGACCCAGATCCTGGGCGTCACCACCCTGAACATGCTGCGCATGGAGCAGATGCTGGACACCCTTTCCCCGGTGACCCGCAAGCGCTACATGCACAACTACAACTTCCCGCCGTACTCCGTCGGCGAGACGGGCCGCGTCGGCTCCCCCAAGCGCCGCGAGATCGGCCACGGCGCGCTCGCCGAGCGCGCGATCGTACCGGTCCTGCCGACGCGCGAGGAGTTCCCCTACGCGATCCGCCAGGTCTCCGAGGCGCTGGGCTCCAACGGCTCCACCTCGATGGGCTCGGTCTGCGCCTCCACCATGTCGCTGCTGAACGCCGGTGTGCCCCTCAAGGCCCCCGTCGCCGGTATCGCCATGGGCCTCATCTCCGAGGAGATCGACGGCAAGACGCACTACGTCGCGCTGACCGACATCCTCGGCGCCGAGGACGCGTTCGGCGACATGGACTTCAAGGTCGCCGGTACGAAGACCTTCGTCACGGCCCTCCAGCTCGACACCAAGCTCGACGGCATCCCCGCCTCGGTCCTGGCCGCCGCGCTGAAGCAGGCCCGCGACGCACGTCTGCACATCCTCGACGTGATGAACGAGGCGATCGACGTTCCGGACGAGATGTCCCCGAACGCGCCGCGCATCATCACCGTCAAGATCCCGGTGGACAAGATCGGTGAGGTCATCGGCCCCAAGGGCAAGATGATCAACCAGATCCAGGAGGACACCGGCGCCGACATCACGATCGAGGACGACGGCACCATCTACATCGGTGCCGCCGACGGTCCGGCCGCCGAGGCCGCCCGCGCCACGATCAACGGCATCGCCAACCCGACCATGCCGGAGGTCGGCGAGCGCTACCTGGGTACGGTCGTCAAGACCACCACCTTCGGCGCGTTCGTCTCGCTCATGCCGGGCAAGGACGGCCTGCTGCACATCTCGCAGATCCGCAAGCTCGCCGGTGGCAAGCGCGTGGAGAACGTCGAGGACGTGCTCGCGGTCGGCGCCAAGGTGCAGGTCGAGATCGCCGAGATCGACTCCCGCGGCAAGCTCTCCCTGATCCCGGTCATCGAGGGTGAAGAGAACGACGAACAGAAGGACGACGCCTAAAAGTGACGTCCCGTAGTTCCGTGACGACGGCCCGCACCTCCTCGGAGGGGCGGGCCGTCGCCCGTACCCAAACGCTTCTCAAGGGCGAGAACGGCCTCGGTACCGTCCGCAGGACCACCCTTCCCGGCGGCCTGCGCATCGTCACCGAGACCCTCCCCTCCGTCCGCTCCGCCACCTTCGGGATCTGGGTCAACGTCGGCTCGCGCGACGAGACCCCCTCCCTGAACGGCGCGACGCACTACCTCGAACACCTCCTCTTCAAGGGCACCAGCAGCCGCAGCGCCCTCGACATCTCCTCCGCGATCGACGCGGTCGGCGGCGAGATGAACGCCTTCACGGCGAAGGAGTACACCTGCTACTACGCGCGGGTCCTCGACACCGACCTCCCGCTCGCGATCGACACGGTCTGCGACATGCTGACCGGCTCGCTGATCCGCCAGGAGGACGTCGACGCCGAGCGCGGCGTCATCCTCGAAGAGATCGCGATGACCGAGGACGACCCGGGCGACTGCGTGCACGACCTGTTCGCGCACACCATGCTCGGTGACACCCCCCTCGGCCGCCCGGTCCTCGGCACCGTCGACACCGTCAACGCGCTCACCGCCGACCGCATCCGCCGCTTCTACAAGAAGCACTACGACCCCACCCACCTGGTGGTCGCGGCCGCGGGCAACGTCGATCACGCGACGGTCGTACGGCAGGTCCGCCGCGCCTTCGAGAAGGCCGGTGCACTCGGCGCGCCCGGCGGCGTCCCGGTCGCCCCGCGCGGCGGCGCCCGCACACTGCGCACCTCGGGCCGCGTGGAACTGCTCAACCGCAAGACCGAGCAGGCCCACGTCGTCCTCGGCATGCCGGGCCTGGCCCGCGCCGACGAGCGCCGCTGGGCGCTCAGCGTGCTGAGCACGGCCCTCGGCGGGGGCATGTCCTCCCGGCTGTTCCAGGAGGTCCGCGAGAAGCGCGGCCTGGCGTACAGCGTGTACTCGTACACCTCCGGTTTCGCCGACTGCGGTCTGTTCGGCGTGTACGCGGGCTGCCGCCCGAGCCAGGTGCACGACGTCCTGAAGCTCTGCCGCGACGAACTCGACAAGGTGGCCGCCGACGGCCTCACCGACGACGAGATCGGCCGCGCCATCGGCCAGCTGTCCGGGTCCACCGTCCTCGGCCTGGAGGACACCGGCGCGATCATGAACCGGATCGGCAAGAGCGAACTCGCCTGGGGCGAGCACATGTCGGTGACCGACATGCTCACCCGCATCTCCGAGGTCACCCCGGACGAGGTACGGGAAGTCGCCCGCGACATCCTGGGACAGCGGCCTTCCCTCTCGGTGATCGGCCCGCTCAAGGACAAGCAGGCCGCCCGCCTCGACGAAGCGGTCTCGTAACTCCCCTTAAGGAACCTGCACTCATGAGCAAGCTGCGCGTGGCGGTCCTCGGCGCCAAGGGCCGTATCGGCTCCGAAGCCGTACGGGCCGTGGAAGCCGCCGAAGACCTGGAACTCGTCGCCGCCCTCGGCCGCGACGACAAGCTGGACACCCTCACGGAGTCCGGCGCCCAGGTCGTCGTCGAACTGACCACCCCCGACTCGGTGATGACCAACCTCGAATTCTGTGTACGCCACGGAATGCACGCCGTGGTCGGCACCACCGGCTGGAACGACGACCGTCTCGCGCAGCTGAACTCCTGGCTCGACGCGTCCCCCTCGACCGGCGTACTGATCGCGTCGAACTTCTCCATCGGGGCCGTCCTGACCATGAAGTTCGCCCAGATCGCCGCACCGTACTTCGAGTCGGTCGAGGTCATCGAGCTGCACCATCCGAACAAGGCCGACGCCCCCTCCGGCACGGCCGCCCGCACCGCCCAGCTCATCGCCGCCGCCCGCGCCGAGGCCGGCAGCCTCCCGATGCCCGACGCCACGGCCACCGCGCTGGACGGTGCGCGCGGCGCGGACGTGGACGGCATCCCGGTCCACTCCGTCCGCCTGCGCGGCCTCCTCGCACACCAGGAAGTCCTGCTCGGCACGGAGGGCGAGACCCTCACCCTCCGCCACGACTCCCTCCACCACAGCAGCTTCATGCCGGGCATCCTGCTCGGCGCCCGCCGCGTGGTCACCACTCCCGGCCTCACCTTCGGCCTGGAACACTTCCTCGACCTGAACTGACGGCACCCCGCCATGCGCGCAAAGATCACCTACTTCCTCACGGCCGCCGTCCTGGTCGTCTTCTTCGTCCTGGTCGGCGGCCGGGCCGTCGCCATGATCGAACTGGGCACCCCGCTCGGCATCGGCTTCGGCGTCGCCGCGCTGATCATCCCGCTCATCGGCGTCTGGTTCCTTTGGAAGAACACCGAGTTCGTGCGCAAGGCGAACAAGCTGGCCGCGCTCCTCGACGCCGAAGGCGCCCTCCCGGTGGACGAACTGCGACGCACCCCGGCCGGCCGCATCGACCGCGCGTCCGCCGACGAGGTCTTCGTCAAACGCCGTGCGGAAACCGAGGACAGCCCGGACGACTGGCGCTCGTGGTTCCGCCTGGCCATCGCCTACCAGGACGCCAGGGACACCCCGCGCGCCCGCAAGGCGATGCAGCGCGCCATCGCTCTGCACGACGGCAAGCCCGTCCGCACGGACTGACCGGCCCCGTACGGACCCGGCCGCACGACCGGCACGCAGAGACCGGCCCGCACGGGCCGACTTCGCACATGCGTAAGGGGCGACCTCCAGGAGGTCGCCCCTTACCCATGCCGTATACGTGCCGACTACGGCTGCCGGTACTCGGCTCCCCATGCCTCGACCGTGTCGGCCGCCCGGTCGAAGGCCTCCGGACGCGACAGGAAGTCCGCGTTGTGGTCGGTCAGCAGAGGCGGCAGCGGCGACCCGCCACGCCGCTCCGTGACCAGCGCCTGCCCCTGCACGGTCCGCGGCAGCCCGAGCCACCGCACCGGCTGCTGCACGGTCCGCACGACCTGGGTCTGCTCCCAGGGCACCGTGACGGTGCTCAGGAAGCCCACCCGGCGCAACCCCGCCCGGCTGACCCAGACCCCCATCCGCAGGATCCGCAGCGCACAGGCGATCATGACCGCACCGAAGCCGAACACGATCAGCGCACCGGTCGGCTCGGCGGCCACCGCGATGATCGTCGCCGACAGCAGCACGAACGACGCCAGCAACAGCAACAGCGCCCCGATCCCGACCCGATAAGGACCGGGCCGGTACGGGCGTCGCCACTGGTCGTGGTCGTCGTACGGCAGCGCAACATCTTCCGCGCCGGCTTCAAAAGCGCGGTCGGCCGTCAGGAAAGGCAGGGGCACGACTGGTCCTCACTCACAAGCACGCTCGATTGGGCAGTGCCCGGTGAGGCTACCGAGCGGTCCCGCGCCGGGCCACCTCAGGGGGGCCCGGGCGAGTCCTGACGTGTCGTGGGGTCAGCGCCCCCTGGCGGCCTCGGACTGCTGGACCTTGCCCGGCGCGTGCCCCGGATCGAGCGCCGGCAGCCCGAACAGGAGGGAGCCGACCAGCCCGGCGACGACGGTGAGACCGACCATCGAGCGGCCGAGGAGCTGGGCCGCACTGGGACGTTCAGGAGGGGGAGGGGTGACGTTACTGCGGAAGCGGTCGGCCTCTGCCACGAAGGCGAACGGGACGGCTTCTCGCCGGCGAAACATGGGTGTCGCTCCTTCTGATCATCAAACTGGACCATTACTGCGGAGACAGACGAAACGCGCCCGCAGCGGCGGACGAGTGCGTCTACAGGTACAGACGTACAGCACTGCCATTTGGTGCCCGATTTCCCCGAATTGCTCAAAGAATGTCCTGAGGGCTCGTCCGGTCTCCGGGGCGGCGGCCGGGGCCTCCTGCGGCCCGTAGAGTGGAGGCCGCCCAGAGCGACGCAAGTGGAAGGACCCGCCGGTGACCGTGACCCCGGACAGCACCCCCGAAGAGACCCAGAAGCCCAGCTTCCGCAGTGACGTCACTGTCGAACTGGTCAAGCACGCGGCACAGGACTCGGACGTCCTGTGGGCCGCCCGGGTCTCCACGGCCGGCGAGCAGTCCCTGGAGGAGCTCACCAAGGACCCCGAGCGCTCCAAGGGCCTCATCAATTACCTGATGCGCGACCGCCACGGCAGCCCCTTCGAGCACAACTCGATGACCTTCTTCATCAGTGCCCCGATCTTCGTCTTCCGCGAGTTCATGCGGCACCGCGTCGGCTGGTCGTACAACGAGGAGTCGGGCCGCTACCGCCGCCTCGACCCGGTCTTCTACGTACCCGGGGCCGAGCGCAAGCTCGTCCAGCAGGGCCGCCCCGGCAAGTACGAGTTCGTCGAGGGCACCGAGGCCCAGCAGGAGCTCACCTCCCGCGTCATGGAGGACTCCTACCGGCAGTCCTACGAGGCGTACCAGGAGATGCTCGCCGCCGGCGTGGCCCGCGAGGTGGCCCGCGCGACCCTCCCCGTCGGCCTCTACTCCTCGATGTACGCCACCTGCAACGCGCGCTCGCTGATGCACTTCCTCGGCCTGCGCACGCAGCACGAGCTCGCCAAGGTGCCGTCCTTCCCGCAGCGCGAGATCGAGATGGTCGGCGAGCAGATGGAGGCCCACTGGGAGCAGCTCATGCCGCTCACCCACGCGGCCTTCAACAAGAACGGCCGCGTCGCCCCGTAGCCGTATGAGGGCACAGATGTACGGATGGGCCGCACGAGGTGTCCGTATTGCGGCGTTTCGAGAAGTTCATCTAGGCTGATCAAACGGACCCGGCACTGCTTGAACCCCCGAGCAGGCAGTGCCGGTGTCCTTTCCCCCCGCCTCACACGGTCCCCCGAGGGGACACCCCGCGCTGAGCAGCGAGTAGCGTGTTACCCATGGCTCCGATCTCCACTCCGCAGACCCCCTTCGGGCGGGTCCTCACCGCCATGGTCACGCCCTTCACGGCGGACGGCGCACTCGACCTCGACGGCGCACAGCGCCTCGCGACCCATCTGGTGGACGCCGGCAACGACGGTCTCGTCGTCAACGGCACCACCGGCGAGTCCCCGACCACCAGCGACGCGGAGAAAAACGACCTGGTACGGGCGGTGCTGGAAGCGGTCGGCGACCGCGCCCACGTCGTCGCGGGGGTCGGCACCAACGACACCCGCCACAGCATTGAGCTGGCCCGCGCAGCCGAGCAGACCGGCGCCCACGGCCTCCTCGCGGTGACGCCGTACTACAACAAGCCCCCGCAAGAGGGCCTGTTCCAGAACTTCACCGCCATCGCCGACGCCACCGGACTCCCGGTGATGCTCTACGACATCCCCGGCCGCAGCGGCGTCCCGATCAACACCGAGACGCTGGTCCGTCTGGCCGAGCACCCCCGGATCGTTGCCAACAAGGACGCCAAGGGCGACCTGGGCCGTGCCAGCTGGGCCATCGCCCGCTCCGGCCTCGCCTGGTACTCCGGCGACGACATGCTCAACCTGCCGCTCCTCTCGGTCGGCGCCTGCGGCTTCGTCTCCGTCGTCGGCCACGTCGTCACCCCCGAGCTGCGCGCCCTCCTGGACGCCCACCTCAGCGGCGACGTCCAGAAGGCGACCGAGCTCCACCAGCAGCTGCTTCCGGTCTTCACCGGCATGTTCCGCACCCAGGGCGTGATGACCACGAAGGCCGCGCTCGCCCTGCAGGGTCTGCCCGCCGGCCCCCTGCGGCTGCCGATGGTCGGGCTTTCCGCCGACGAAACCCACCAGCTCAAGATCGACCTCGCCGCAGGCGGGGTACAGCTTTAAACACTGGCTTCACAACTGAACAAGCACCACCTGAAAACCCTTACGCACAGACATTCAGCCCGTGCACGACACAACATGCGCCCGCGATCCACGGGATCCGCCGCGCGCATGGTGAGGAGAGTCTTTTGAGCCATCCGCATCCCGAACTCGGCGCCCCCCCGAAGCTGGCCAAGGGCGGCCTGCGCGTCACCCCGCTGGGCGGCCTCGGTGAGATCGGCCGCAACATGACGGTCTTCGAATTCGACGGCCGTCTGCTGATCGTCGACTGCGGCGTCCTCTTCCCCGAGGAGGAGCAGCCCGGCATCGACCTGATCCTGCCGGACTTCACGTCCATCAAGGACCGCCTCGACGACATCGAGGGCATCGTCCTCACCCACGGCCACGAGGACCACATCGGTGGTGTGCCGTACCTCCTGCGCCTCAAGCCCGACATCCCGCTGATCGGCTCCAAGCTGACGCTCGCCCTCATCGAGGCGAAGCTCCAGGAGCACCGTATCCGCCCGTACACCCTTGAGGTCGTCGAGGGCGACAGTGAGCGTCTCGGCCCCTTCGAGTGCGAGTTCATCGCGGTCAACCACTCCATCCCGGACGCGCTGGCCGTCGCCATCCGCACCCCCGCGGGCCTGGTTGTCGCCACCGGTGACTTCAAGATGGACCAGCTCCCGCTGGACGGCCGGCTCACCGACCTGCATGCGTTCGCGCGTCTGAGCGAAGAGGGCATCGACCTCCTCCTCTCGGACTCCACGAACGCCGAGGTCCCCGGCTTCGTTCCGCCCGAGCGCGACATCTCCAACGTGCTGCGCAACGTCTTCGCCAGCGCCGAGAAGCGCATCATCGTCGCGAGCTTCGCCAGCCACGTGCACCGCATCCAGCAGATCCTGGACGCCGCCCACGAGTACGGCCGCCGCGTCGCTTTCGTCGGCCGCTCGATGGTCCGCAACATGGGCATCGCCCGCGACCTCGGCTACCTGAAGGTTCCCGGTGGCCTGGTCGTCGACGTGAAGACCCTCGACGACCTCCCGGACGAGGAAGTCGTACTGGTCTGCACCGGCTCGCAGGGCGAGCCGATGGCCGCCCTCTCCCGGATGGCCAACCGCGACCACCAGATCCGCATCGTCCCCGGCGACACGGTCATCCTGGCGTCGTCCCTCATCCCGGGCAACGAGAACGCGGTCTACCGCGTCATCAACGGCCTGACCCGCTGGGGCGCCAACGTCGTCCACAAGGGCAACGCCAAGGTTCACGTCTCGGGCCACGCCTCGGCCGGCGAGCTGCTGTACTTCTACAACATCTGCAAGCCCAAGAACCTGATGCCCGTTCACGGCGAGTGGCGCCACCTGCGCGCCAACGCCGAACTCGGTGCCATGACGGGCGTCCGCAAGGACCACATCGTCATCGCCGAGGACGGTGTCGTCGTCGACCTGACCGACGGCCGCGCCAAGATCGTCGGCAAGGTCCAGGCCGGCTATGTGTACGTCGACGGCCTCTCGGTCGGTGATGTCACGGAGACCCACCTCAAGGACCGCCGCATCCTCGGCGACGAGGGCTTCATCTCGGTGTTCGTCGTGGTCGACAGCTCCAGCGGCAAGATCGTCGGTGGCCCGACCTTCCATGCCCGCGGCTCGGGCATCGACGACTCCGCCTTCAGCGGCGTCACCCCGAAGATCGAGGAAGCCCTCATGCGCTCCGCGGCCGACGGAGTGATGGAAGCGCACCAGATCCAGCAGCTCATCCGCCGCTCGGTGGGCAAGTGGGTGTCCGACACCTACCGCCGTCGCCCGATGATCCTTCCGGTCGTCGTCGAGGTCTGACCGAGGTCCCACTACCTCATCTCCTGGAGCGGGGCACCTCGATTTGCATCGAGGCACCCCGCTCCAGTACGTTTAAGACTCCACCTCAGCGGGAACCAGGCCACGTTCGTGCGCCTGGGGAACCAGCAGGAGGCGGGAATTTCGACTCAGAACTTCTGATAAAGTCGGAGCCGCTGGAAAGGGAAAACGCGAAAGCGGGAAACCTGGAAAGCACCGAGGAAATCGGCACTGGAAACAGTCTGATAGAGTCGGAAACGCAACAACACAAAGAAACACAGAAACACCGAACGAAAC
>NZ_JBHXRV010000060.1:2118-47244 GCF_042716745.1 Streptomyces sp. NPDC058663 | reverse complement strand
GGGGCCGCCCCCTTGCCCGCCCTCCCCCAAGCTCTCGGCTTCGCTCGAGCAGGGGGGACCCCCGCGCCCCCGGGGGGCGGCCCCGCCGCCCAAGGGGGCTGGCGGAGGGGTGCGGGGGCGGCCCCGCTGGCCAAGGGGACGGCGGTAATCGGCCCCGCCGCCGCGGGCTACGGGGCAGGGGTACGGGTGGCCCCGGTCCGCATGCCGTTCCATGAGGTCAGCCGCGGCCCGTGTAGGGCATCGTGGTGGCCAGGACCGTAGCGAACTGCACGTTGGCCTCCAACGGCAGTTCCGCCATGTGGCGGACCGTGCGGGCCACCTCCCATACGTCCATCACCGGCTCCACCGCCGTCTCCCCGTTCGCCTGCAGGATGCCGCTGCGCATGCGCCGGGTCATGTCCGTGGCCGCGTTGCCGATGTCGATCTGGCCGACCGCGATGCCGTACGGGCGGCCGTCCAGGGAGAGGGACTTGGTGAGGCCGGTCATCGCGTGCTTGGTGGTGGTGTAGGCGACCGAGTGCGGGCGCGGGGTGTGGGCGGAGAGGGAGCCGTTGTTGATGATGCGGCCCCCCTGCGGGGACTGGGACTTCATCAGGCGGTAGGCGCCCTGCGCGCAGAGGAAGGCTCCGGTGACGTTGACGTTCACGACCGACTGCCAGTCCTCGTAGGAGAGGTCCTCGGTCGCGACGCCCCCGGGGCCGAAGGTGCCCGCGTTGTTGAAGAGCAGGTCGAGGCGGCCGTACGTGTCGCGCACCGTGCGGAAGAGGGCGTCCACCTCGGTGGGGGAGGACACGTCCGTCACCACCGGCAGAGCGCTGCCGCCCGCCTCCGCCGCCAGCGCCGCCGTCTCCTCCAGGGGCTCCCTGCGGCGCCCCGCCAGGGCCACCGTCCAGCCGGCCGCGGCCAGTTCCACCGCCACCGCCCGGCCGATCCCCGAGCCCGCTCCCGTCACCACCGCGTTCCGCGCTTGAGTGTTCATGGAGGGGGAGAGTAGCCAGAGCGGCCCGGCAGGAGATCACCTGTCCGCCATGTGGTGGACGTGTACGCGACAACCAGGTGCCGTTCCCGGCCGCTGGACTGCGTCCATGACAGCCCCCGCAGCACCCCAGCACGCACCCGAACTCCGCGCCGCGGCACGTCACTTGACCCACGGCCGGCGCCGCTTCCTCACCCTCACCGGAGCAGCCGCCGCCCTCGCCTTCGCCACCAACCTGCCCGGCGGTGCCGAGGCCCACGCGGCCTCCGTCGGCGACTTCGACGCAAAACGCCTCACCGAGGACCCCTTCACCCTGGGCGTGGCCTCCGGCGACCCCCGGCCCGGGTCCGTCCTGCTGTGGACCCGGCTCGCCCCCAGACCGTACGAGACGGACAGCGGACTGCCGAAGAGCCGGGTACGGGTGGAGTGGGAGATCGCGCACGACGAGCGCTTCCGGCGGGTGGTGCGGCGCGGCACCGCCCTCGCGCACCCGGAGTTCCACCACAGCGTGCACGTGGAGGTGGAGGGGCTCGGCCCGGACCGGGTCCTGCACTACCGCTTCCGTGCGGGCAAGTGGGTCAGCCCCGCCGGACGGACCCGCACCGCCCCCGCCCCCGGCGCGCGGGCCGGCGAGCTGCGGCTCGGGGTGGTGTCCTGCCAGGCGTACCACGACGGGTACTACACCGCGTACCGGCACCTCGCGGGCGAGGACGTCGACGCCGTGCTCCACCTCGGCGACTACCTCTACGAGTACGCCGTCAACGCCACCGGCGGCGCCCGCCAGTACACCGACCGGCGGCTGCCCGCCCACTTCAACCGCGAGACCGTCACCCTGGAGGACTACCGGCTGCGGTACGCCCTCTACAAGACGGACCCGGACCTGCGCGCCGCCCACGCCGCGCACCCCTTCGTGGTCACCTGGGACGACCACGAGACCGAGAACAACTACGCGGGCGGCACCCCCGAGAACGACGTACCGCCGGAGGAGTTCCTGCTGCGCCGCGCCGCCGCCTACCGGGCGTACTGGGAGAACCAGCCGCTGCGCGCCCCGCAGCGCCCCACCGGCGCGGACATGCGGCTCTACCGGCGGCTGCGGTTCGGGCGGCTCGCCCAGTTCGACATCCTGGACACCCGCCAGTACCGCTCCGACCAGGCGTACGGCGACGGCTGGCAGGTGCCGGGGCCCGAGTCGCAGGACCCGCGGCGCACCATGACCGGGGCCGCCCAGGAGCGGTGGCTGACCGACGGCTGGCGGCAGGGGCCGCGGCCGGTGTGGAACGTCGTCCCGCAGCAGGTGACCTTCTCCGAGCGGCGCGACCGGGCCACCCCCGGCTTCAAGCTCAGCATGGACTCCTGGGACGGCTACCCGGCCTCCCGCGAGCGGATCCTCGCCGGGGCCGAGTCCGCGGGGGTGAAGAACCTGCTGGTGCTCACGGGAGACGTGCACGTCTCCTACGGGCTCGACATCAAGCGGGACTTCCGCGACCCGCTCTCGCGGACCGTCGGCACCGAGATCGTCACCACCTCCATCAGCAGCGGCAAGGACGGCGCCGACAAACCCGCCAACTGGGAGACCCTCACCGGCGCCAACCCGCACCTGCGGCACTACAACGGGCGCCGCGGCTACGCCCTGGTCGCGCTCACCGCACAGCAGGCGCGGGTGGACTTCCGGACCGTCGTCGCGGTCAGCACGCCCGGGGCTCCGGTCACCACCGCCGCCTCGTACGTCACCGAGGCGGGGAACCCCGGACTGGAGCCCGTGTAGCGCCCATCCGACCCGGCGTGCGGGCCGCCGCTTCCGCCCGAGCCCCAGTCCGAGCCCGCGCCCGGGCCCTCCGCCGCTCCCGCCCGGGCCAAAAGGCTGTTCCGTCCACTCCGGAAGAGCTGAGAACATAGGTCGGAATTCAACGAAATGGGAGCGATGATGCCGGAGCGCGGCCAGCAGTCAGCAGGATCGGCGGGGCGGGAGCACATACCCGTGGCGGGCGCGGAGGCCATGGCGGCGGCGGAGTCCGCGACCGACGCCACGGCCGGAACCGTGTCCGCCGTACCCGCCGGGCCCGCCCAGGCCGTGTCCACCGGAACCGGGTCTGCCGGAATCATGTCCGCCGTACCCGCGGAGGCCGTGTCCGCCGGACCCGCCGCGCCGGCCGAGCCCGGTGCGCCCGCCGCCCGCCGCGTCGGCCTCCTGGCCACCCTCGTCCTCGGCGGCCTCACCGCCCTCCCGCCGCTCTCCATGGACATGTACCTCCCGGCCCTGCCGGAGGTCACCGACGCGCTGCACGCCCCGGCCGCGACCGTCCAGCTCACCCTGACCGCCTGCCTCGCGGGCATGGCGCTCGGCCAGCTCGTCGTCGGACCGCTCAGCGACAAACTGGGCCGCCGCCGCCCGCTGCTCGTCGGCATGGTGATCTACGTGCTGGCCACCGCCATCTGCGCACTGGCCCCGAACGCCGAGCTCCTCATCGCCTTCCGCCTCCTCCAGGGCCTGGCGGGCGCCGCGGGCATCGTCATCGCGCGGGCGGTGGTCCGCGACCTGTACGACGGCGTGGAGATGGCCCGCTTCTTCTCCACCCTGATGCTGATCTCGGGTGTGGCCCCGGTCATCGCCCCCCTGATCGGCGGCCAGGTGCTGCGCGTCACGGACTGGCGCGGAGTCTTCTACGTCCTGACCGGCGTCGGCGTGGTCCTGACCCTCGTGGTGTGGAAGTGGCTGCACGAGACGCTGCCCGAGGAGCGGCGGCACACCGGCGGGGTGGGCGCGGCCCTGCGCACCATGAGGGACCTGCTCGCCGACCGGGTGTTCACCGGCTACATGCTCACCGGCGGGCTCGCCTTCGCCGTCCTGTTCGCGTACATCTCCGCCTCGCCGTTCGTCGTCCAGGAGATCTACGGGGCGTCCCCGCAGACCTTCAGCCTGCTCTTCGGCGTCAACTCGGTCGGGCTGATCGTCGTCGGCCAGATCAACGGCAAGCTCCTGGCGGGCCGGGTCCGCCTCGACAAGGTCCTCGCGTTCGGCCTCGTCGTCATCACGTTCGCCGCCACGGCGCTGCTGCTGATGACGGCCGGGGTCTTCGGCAAGGTCGGGCTGTGGCCGGTCGCGGCGGGTCTCTTCGTGCTGATGTCGGCGATGGGTCTGATCATGCCGAGCACCAACACCCAGGCCCTGATGCGCACCCCGCACGCGGCCGGTTCCGCCTCCGCGCTGCTGGGTACGTCCTCGTTCCTGATCGGCGCGGTCGCCTCACCACTGGTGGGCATCGCGGGTGAGGCCACGGCGGTCCCGATGGCGGTCGTGCAGCTGGCCTGCGCGCTCCTCGCCATCGGCTGCTTCGCCGGGCTGTGCCGCCCCTGGCAGCGGACCTCGGACGCGTAACCGCGGCAAGCGGCGCGTGCGGCCCCCGCGCACGGGACACGGACCCGCGGCGAGCAGACGAGCGCGGCCCCCGCCCGGGGCACCGACCCGGGCGGCGGCGGCCGCCGTCCCTACCCGCTCTCCCTGAAGCGGCGCAGCAGTTCGAGGGCCGGAGCGCTGTCCGGGTCGAAGCTGTAGATGCCCTCCTGCTTGTGCGGGACGGCAGGCCCCCACACCCGGGCCGCGTGGCAGTCGTAGGAGAAGGCGATCTCGAAGAGCAGTCCGCGCTCGCCGTGCACCCGTACCCCCCAGCCCGGCAGGAACGTCTGGCCGGGCTGGCTTCCCGGCAACTCCTTGACCAGGGCGAACACTTCACGGGCCTGGTCGGCGTCCCAGATCGCCAGGTCCTCGCCCGCCAACACCTTCGGCAGCGGGTCGTTCGCGTCCGGGTTGATGCGGACTACTTCGATCAGTTCGGTCTGCGCGTGTGCACTCGGCAACAACATCCGCTCAGAGTGGCCGAGTTCGCGCCCGTGCGCCAGTGGACCGGCAGGGACGTCTCCCACGGCAGGGGTGACGCACGGGCGCGGGGGCGCCTCAGCGGCGCGGGTAGCCGATCAGGTACGGGCGGTCCTGCCGGTCCGTCCAGCGGAACAGGCCCGTGCCCGCCACCTCCGCCTCCGGCAGCCGCGCGGTGTCCGCGAGCGCGACGGGCACGGCGGTGGCCAGCGGGACCTCGACCGGGGTGCCGGCCGCCGAGGTGGGGCTGGTGGTGCCGTAGGCGATGCCGTCGTCGGTGACCGAGGTCAGCGTGACCGCCCTGCTGCCCTCCTCCTCCTGGAGGCAGTGCCCGGTCTTCGCCCCCTTGGGCGCCGGGCGACGGAGGTCGAAGGCCAGGTTGCCCGCGACCAGGTAGTGGCCGCCGGGCGCGGTCACCGCCCGGGGATACTCGCCCGGTTCCAGGGCGGGCTTGCGGCAGTCGGCCGAGGCCAGCACCTTGCCGGTGCGCGCGTCGTGCACCGCCCACCTGTCCCAGCCGTCCGGCTTCTTCTTCTGCCACTTCGCCAGGATCTGCCCGGTGGCCGTCACCGAGGTGGGCAGCCCGGACGCCGGGTCGGTGCCCGCGGGCGCCACGGACCTGCTGTACCAGCCGCCCTTCACCCAGAACTCGGTGCGCCCGCCGACCAGCAGCCCCTTGGCGGTCAGGCCCCGCACCTCGGTGCGCACCCGGCAGTTCCCGCAGCCCTTCGGGGCGCCCAGGTCCTGCGGGGAGTACGGGGTGGGCCGCCCGGTCACCGGGTCCACCACGGTCGCGGTGGCCGCCCCGTCGGTGACGAGGACGCCGGGGCCGGTGCCGGAGACCACCGGGACGCCCGGCCAGGGCAGCTCGGCGTGCTGCTGGCTGCCGTCGCGGGCGTCGTACATGTCGAGGGCGAGCACCGAGTCCCCGGTGGACAGCGCGTCGGCGCCGCTCACCTTCCCGTACGACCAGGTGACGAAGAAGCGGCGGTCGCCCTTGGTGACGGTGAGCAGCCGGGGGAAGTGGGCGGGGTCGGACAGCGAGCGCCACGGCCTGCCCGTCCAGACGGCCCTTCCGGTCCGCGCGTCGTACGCCCGCAGCACGAAGCGGTCGGTGCCGGAGCGCTCCACGTGCGCGACCAGGGCGGGCTCCTGGGAGAGCGCGTACTCCGCGGAGCCGCCGACGATCCGCCACCCCCTGGTGCTGTCGTACGCGGCGGGGGCGAGCAGCCGGGGAGTGGCGGGCGGGGCGGGTGCGGCGGCCCTCGGGGGCTGCTCACCGTCCCCGCCCCGGTCCGACCCGTCCTTCCCGCCGCCCCCGCAGGTGGCCAGCAGGAGGACCAGGGCGAGAACGCCCCCTCCGGCCACCAGCGCCATGCGCACGATCCGCTGTCCCACGATCTACCCCCGGCGCCCTGCCCCAGAAATGACCAACGCTGTCAGCGTATGCAACTGCCCCATGATGCGCAGCAGTTCACCGATGCCCCTTTTGGGCCCGTGGGTCCGACCCGCCGGGGCCACCGGCCAAGCCCTACACTTTCTCGGTGAACACCCCCCTCCCCGCCCCGGCCGCGGGCCCGCACGCCGCCTCCGCCGTCACCTCGGACGTGCTGCGCGGCGCGCTGGCCGGACTGCTCGACGGGCTGCCGCCCAAGCAGGCCACGCAGGCCGTCGACCGGCTGATCGCCAGCTACCGGGGAATCACCCCGACCGACGCCCCGGTGCTGCGCGACCGCTCCGACGTGGCCGCCTACGCGGCGTACCGGATGCCCGCGACCTTCGAGGCGGTGAGGGCCGCGCTCGGAGCGCTGCGGCAGGCCGCGCCGCACTGGGTGCCGGCGACGCACACGGACGTCGGGGGCGGGACCGGGGCCGCGAGCTGGGCGGTCTCCCAGGCGTGGGGGACGCAGCGGAGCACCGTCCTGGACTGGGCGGAGCCCGCGCTGGCCCTGGGACGCGAGCTGGCGGAGGCCTCCGGGGTGCCGGCGCTGCGGAACGTGGTGTGGCAGCGCGCCCGGATCGGCACGGCGCTCCGCATCGAAAGCACCGCTCTGGTGACTGTCTCCTACGTCCTCAAGGAGCTGACGGAGGCGGACCGGGACACCCTCGTCGACGAGGCGGCCCGCGCCGCGACCGGTGCCGTGGTGATCGTGGAGCCCGGCACCCCCGACGGGTACCGGCGGGTGCTGGCCGCCCGCGACCGGCTGATCGCCGCCGGGCTGCACATCGCGGCCCCCTGCCCGCACAGCGCCGCCTGCCCGCTGGACGCGGCGGGCACCGACTGGTGCCACTTCTCCGCCCGGGTCAGCCGCTCCTCGCTGCACCGCCAGGTCAAGGGCGGCTCGCTGCCCTACGAGGACGAGAAGTTCAGCTACGTCGTCGCGGTGCGCGAACCCGAGGTGGGCGCCGTCGCGGTGGGGGCCCGCGTGGTGCGCAGGCCCCAGATCCGCAAGGGTCTGGTCATGCTCGAACTGTGCCGGGCCGACGGCGGACAGGCCGGCGAGAACGTCTCCAAGAAGCGCCACGGCGACCTGTACCGCGCGGCCAGGGACACGGACTGGGGCGACGAGTGGCCGCCCCCGCCCGCGGACCCCGCGTGAGGCGTACGGGGCCCTAGCCCCGCAGCTCCTGGGTGCAGCACTTGACGCTGCCGCCGCCCTTGAACAGCTCGCCCAGGTCCATGCCGATCGGCTCGAAACCCCGCTCGCGCAGGGGCCCGTACAGGCCGACGGCCGCCTGCGGCAGCAGGACGTGGCGGCCGTCGCTCACCGCGTTCAGGCCGAGCGCCGCCGCGTCCGCCTCCTCGGCGATCAGCGCGCCGGGGAAGAGACGGGCGAGGACGGCCCGGCTGCCGGGGGAGAAGGCGCCCGGGTAGTACATGACCTCGTCGGCGCGGTCGTCCAGCACGGCGAGCGCCGTGTCCAGGTGGTAGTAGCGGGGGTCGACGAGATCCAGGCCGATCACCGGGCGGCCGAAGAACTCCTGCGCCTCGTCGTGGGCGGCCGAGGTCGAGCGGAAGCCGCGGCCGGCCAGCACCCAGGAGGCGGTGACGGCGAAGTCGCCCTCGCCCTCGTTGACGTGTTCCGGTTCGCGCACGTCCGCGAAGCCGTGCGCGGCGAACCACTCGCGGTGCGCCTCGGCCTCCGGGGTGCGTTCGGCGTAGGCGAAGCGGGCTCCCAGGACGCGTCCGTCGACGACGGTGGCGCCGTTCGCGGCGAAGACCATGTCGGGGAGGCCGGGGCGGGGGTCGAGCAGTTCGACGGTGTGGCCGAGCGAGAGATAGCGGTCGCGCAGGTCTTCCCACTGCGCGAGGGCGAGCGGCAGCTCGACCGGCTTGCTGGGGTCCATCCAGGGATTGATGGAGTACGTGACCCTGAAGTGCTCCGGGGGGCACATCAGATAGCGGCGGGGCGCTGCGTCACGAATGGGTCGGCTCAATGAGGGCTCCTTCGCAGGGGAGGAGGCAGGGCGTGGGCCCTGCCTGGTGCCCATGGTCGGGCGTGAAGAGGAGTTCCGCTGTGCACCGAAAGGGTGGTTCACGGTACGGGAGTCGGCGTTTGCGCGGGCGCGTGTGCGGGCGCCCTGGCGGGATCCGCACCCCTGGCGCGGCGTGCGCCCCCGGCGGGCTCCGCGCCCCCGGCGACGCCCCCGGCGGGCTCCGCGTCCCCGGCGACGCCCCCGGCGGGATCGGCGCCCCCCGGCGGGCCCCGCGCCCCGGGTGGCTCGGGCGGCCCCGTACACCGTGGGGCGAGACGCCGCGTCTCGTAGGCTGGTAGATTGTGGGGATGACAGAGACCAGGGCCCCCGACTCCTCGCGGCGCAGCGAGCGTTCCAAGCGGGCGATCTACGACGCCGCTCTCGCCCTCGTCGTCGAGGCGGGGTACCCGAAGACCACCATCGAGGGCATCGCCGCCCGCGCCGGCGTCGGCAAGCAGACCATCTACCGCTGGTGGCCCTCCAAGGCCGCCGTCCTCCTGGAGGCCTTCGTCGACCTGGGCGAGCAGGCCGCCGAGGCGGTCGGCGAGGCCGGGGCGGCCATCCCCGACACCGGTGATCTCGCCGCCGACCTCCGGTTCGTCCTGCGCGCGACCGTCGACGAACTCGTCGATCCCAAGTACGACCTGCCCACCCGCGCCCTGGCCGCCGAGGGCATCGTCGACGCCCACCTGTGCGCCCAGTACGTCGAGAAGCTGCTCCGCCCCTCCCTCCAGCTGTACGCCGACCGCCTGGCCGTCGCCCGCGACCGGGGCGAACTGCGCCAGGACCTGGACCTGGAAACCGCCGTGGAACTGTTCACCGGACCTCTGTCCGGGCGCTGGTTGCTGCGCACCGGACCCCTCACCCACGCGTACGCCGACCGCCTCGTCGACTACGCCCTGGGCGGCCTCGCCCCGCGCTGAGCGAGGTATCTCACCCACCCCGGATACGGACACCGGCCCCCCGGGGCGCAGGATGGTGCGAGCATGGTGGAGTCCGCCGGGGGCCGAGGTTGAGGGTGAGGAGCCAGATGGGCGCGGGGAGCGAAGCAGCGGGGCGCGAGTCGTCCGGAGCGGCCGAGACGTCCGGACCGTTCGGGGCCAAGGGCCGGATCGCACAGTGGCTGCGCCGCCGTTCCGGGAGCAAACCCGTGGTGGACGCCGGGGCCGACCGCCTGGAACTGCTGCGCGCCGCCGCCGGGGCGGGACTGCCGCTCTCCCCGGCCGCGTATCCCGCCGGCTACCGCTGTTCCTGCGACCGCGTCGGCTGTCCGACGCCCGCCCGCCATCCGGTGTCCTTCGCCTGGCAGACCCAGTCGACCACCGACCGCGCGCAGATCGACCGATGGGCGACCACCCAGCCGCAGGCCAACTTCATCACCGCGACCGGCATGGTCCACGACGTCCTCGACGTTCCGCTGGAGGCCGGTCGCGTCGCGTTTCAGCGGCTGCTGGACGCGGAGATCGAGGTCGGCCCGGTGGCCGTCTTCGGCGAGGGCGGCAGCGGCGCGGACGCCCGCATGCTGTTCTTCACCGCGACCCGGGGCACCCCCGAGGACGAGGACGAGTGGTGGCCGTGCGAGCTGGACTGCCATCCGGAGACCATGGACGAGCACCCGGGTCTGCGCTGGCACTGCCGAGGCAGCTACGTCCTGGTCCCGCCGGCCAGGCTCCCCGGTGACCTGGACGTGCACTGGGTGCGCGGCCTCGAACACCAGCTGCCCGACCCGCTGACCCTCCTCGAAACGCTCACCGACGCCTGCGCCAGGTACGCCTCAGGCCAGGCCTCCGACGCCGACCACGACCCGCACGCGGTGGCCTGGCCGGTCGGCCGCTGACCCCACCGGGCTCCGCCGTCCGCCGTCCGCCGTCCGCCGTCCGCCGTCCGCCGGGCAGCGGGCGCGGGTACGGCCCTGCCACCGGCGTGAGAACCCGGTGCGCCCGGCATCACGACCCGGTGGCCGCGACCGGGCCCCGCGCCCAGGCCGGGTACGCCTTGTCGGCCGCATCACGACCCGGTGGCCGCGACCAGTCCCTGCACCCGCGACTCCAGCTCCACCGCCGCCCCGGGCGCACCCTTCCCCGGAACCCTCGCCACCTGGCTCGACACCCGCTCCTTGGTCAGCGACGACCTGGCGGTGCCGGTCAGCAGGGCTTCGACGTCCTCGTTGAGATCGAGCAGCGGCACCCCGCGCGCGGCGGTCTGCTTCTCGAAGTGGCGGGTGGCGAAGAAGACGAACGCGCCGCCGTCCTCGGTGGCCAGAGCCACCGGGGCGAACGCACCCGTGTCCAGCTGCTGGTCGAGGTACTGCATGGACCGGCCGATGCGCTGCGAGGCCCGCTGCCGGGAGGCCAGCCACAGGGTGGTGTCCCGGCCCGGCGCGAAGTTCACCGGGGCCGGCCGCCCGGCCTTCCCCCTGTTCTGGAGGTACGAGGCGTACGCCGGGCTCAGTTCCCGCGGGGAGGCCGCCAACGAGGCCCCGTCCGCCGGTTTCGCCCAGCCGTCGGCGTCCTGCGCGAACCGGGGCACCTCGCCGGGCGCGAGCGTCAGCAGGTGGGAGGCCTTCCAGTGTTCCTGCGCGCCGCCCCGTACGAAGACGATCAGCCAGCGGCTGTCGGCGCGCCCGCCGTCGGTGTCCCGGTTGCTGTCGGCGTCGGCGACGAACCAGCGCGGCCAGCCCGCCTTCTTCGGTATCAGGAACCGGGTGTCGCCCAGTTCGAGCTCCCGGTGCCGCGGGTTGCCGCCGGGGCTCTGCTTGCTGCGGGCCTTCAGTCCGGCCTGGTTGATGGCGCCCAGCGCGCCGGTGACCTGCTGCGCGGACAGAGCCGGATCGTACGCCTTGTCCGCCCTGTTGTAGGCGGCAGTGAAGTCCTCGAGGGCGCGGGCGGCCTCAGCCCTGGTCGCCGCCGGGACGACCGCGAGCTCCCCGTGCACCGTCACGCACCCGCTCGCCGTCAGCACCAGCACGCCCGCCGCCACCAGGGCCGCCGTCCGCCGTCCCGGACGCCGCTTCGGCCGCAGTCCCGGGCGCCGCTCGGTCCGCACTGTGCTCAGCCTGCCCATGGGTCGCCTTCTGTGTCACGGTCGCCGACGACCGGAACCCTACCGGGGCCCGTGCGGCACGGTCCGCCGGGGGAGCACCAGCGGATCCCCGGTCCGCGGGTGCGGAAGGACCTCGACCGGCTGCCGGTACACGGGCTCGGCAGCTCCTCGCCGAACAGCTCCGCGGGCCGCCCGCACGGTGCGAGCCACCCCCCCCGTGGAGGACGGCGACCCGGTCCGCGTACGCCCCGGCGAGACCGGGAGTGGGACCGAGGCCGGGACCGAGGCCGGGACCGAGGCCGGGACCGGGACCGAGGCCGAAGCCGGGACCGGGGTCGTGCAGGACGACGACGACCGCGTCCCCGGCCGCCGCCCACGCGCGGCAGATCCGCGGCACCGGCTCCTGGTGGCGCAGGCCGAGCGCCGCGGTCGGCTCGGCGAGCAGGAGCACCGGCTCGCGCTGTGCCAGTACCCGGGCCGCGGAGTCCGGGATGTGGGCGCCACCCCGCCCCACGCCCGTGCTTCAATGCGGCCGTGAACGACCTAGACCTCCTCCAAGTCTTCTGCGGCCCCCACGGCACCCACGGCAACACCCTCGGTGTCGTACGGGACGCCTCCCGGACGCACCCCGATCCGGCGGAGCGCCAGGAGCTGGCGCGGCGACTCGGTGACAGCGAGACCGTGTTCGTCGACGACCCCGAGCGCGGTGTCGTCGACATCCGCACCCCCACCACCCGCCTCCCCTTCGCCGGACACCCCCTCGTCGGCGTCGCCTGGCTCCTCGACGTCGAGGTCCTGGAACTGCCCGTGGGCGACGTCTTCGCGCGCCAGGACGGCGAGTTCAGCTGGATCACCGTCCGCCCCGAGTGGGCACCCCCGTACACCTTGCGCCGTTGCGCCACCCCGGCCGAGGTCGACGCACTGCCCGCCCCGCCGCCGGGCGGGGGCCGGCTGTACGCCTGGGCCTGGGAGGACGAGGCCGCGGGACGGGTGCGCGCCCGGGGATTCCTCCGCCGCGACGACCGCATCGCTGAGGACGAGGCGACCGGTGCCGCCGCGCTCCTGCTCACCGCCGAACTCGGCCGCGCCCTCAACATCACCCAGGGCAGGGGCTCCCAGCTCCTCACCGCGCCGGGCCCCGGCGGCCTCGTCGAGCTCGGCGGCCGCGTCCGCTTCACCCCACCGGGCCACGCGCCCGCGTCCGCGCCCGCAGCACCCGCACGGCAGGGGGTCCACACCGTCCCGGCGTGGACCCCCTGATACCGACGTACTTGCTCCCACCTCGACGATCCGTCACGCCGTCACGCCGTCACGCCGCCACGCCGCCATACCAGGATTTACGCACTGAGCGGGAACTCCCCGCCCAGCTCCCGGAACACCGCCCCGTTGAAGTCGAACGCCCGCTTGCACTCGTCGATGATGCGCTTCTTCTCCAGCTCGTCCGCCGCGATGCCGTCCAGCAGCTCCCGGTAACCCCGCTTGAAAGCGGCCGGGTTGGAGACCTGCTCGAAGACGTAGAAGCGCACGCCGTCGCCCTTGCGTGCGAAGCCCCAGGCCTTCTCCGCCCTGTCGCGGATGATCTGGCCGCCGGAGAGGTCGCCGAGGTAGCGGGTGTAGTGGTGGGCGACGTACCCGCCGGGCCAGGTGGCCGCGCACTCGGTGACGCGGGCCGCGTACGCCTCGGTGGCGGGGAGCGGGGCCAGGTCCTGACGCCAGTTCTCGCCCCGCAGGTGCGCCAGGTCGCGCTCCAGCTCCGCGACGCGCATCAGCTCGGGCTGTATGAACGGACCCGCCACCGGGTCCTCGCGCAGCGCGTCGGCAGCGTCCTCAAGGGCCTTGTACACGAACCACAGCTGCTCCGTGTAGCGCGCGTACGCCTCCACGCCCAGCTTGCCGCCGAGGAGGTCGCTCATGAACGTCGAGGTCTCCGCCTCCGTGTGCTGCTCGTGCGAGGCCTCACGGATCTGGGTGGAGAAATTGGTGCCCAAAGCGGACCTCCAGGGACAGAAGGGGCCGGAAAGAGAGCGGTGGTGGCAGCGCTGACACCTGCCACCACCGATCTTCGTTGCTTAGGATTACCTAAGTCAACATGTTCCCGACGTGCTGTCGGTAAAAACCTCCGCACGCCCCGCGGTCCGCCCCGCCCCCGGTTACGGCAGCGTGAGGATGTCCGCCCCGGTGTCCGTCACCACCAGCGTGTGCTCGAACTGAGCCGTGCGCCTGCGGTCCTTGGTGACGACCGTCCAGCCGTCCTCCCACATGTCGTACTCGTGCGTGCCGAGCGTCAGCATCGGCTCGATGGTGAACGTCATGCCGGGCTGCATCACGGTCGTGGCGTGCGGGCTGTCGTAGTGCGGCACGATCAGGCCGGAGTGGAAGGACGTGTTGATGCCGTGTCCGGTGAAGTCGCGGACCACGCCGTAGCCGAAACGCTTGGCGTACGACTCGATGACCCGGCCGATGACGTTGATCTGACGGCCCGGCTTGACCGCCTTGATGGCACGGTTGAGGGATTCCCGGGTGCGCTCGACGAGCAGGCGCGACTCCTCGTCGACGTCGCCGCAGAGGTAGGTGGCGTTGTTGTCGCCGTGCACGCCGTTGATGTACGCGGTGACGTCGAGGTTCACGATGTCGCCGTCGCGCAGCACGGTGGAGTCGGGGATGCCGTGGCAGATGACCTCGTTGACCGAGCTGCACAGCGACTTCGGATAGCCCTTGTAGCCAAGGGTCGAGGGGTAGGCGCCGTGGTCCACCATGAACTCGTGCGCGACCCGGTCGAGCTCGTCGGTGGTCACACCGGGTGCGATGTGCTTGGCGGCCTCCTCCATCGCCTGCGCGGCGATGCGGCCCGCGATACGCATCCGCTCGACGGTGTCGGAGTCCTGGACCTCGGGCCCTGTGTACGGCGTGGGCGCGGGTTTCCCGACGTACTCGGGGCGCCGGATGTTGCCGGGGACGGAACGGGTGGGAGAGAGCTCCCCTGGTACGAGCAGCGACTGGCCAGACATGCCGACGAGTGTAGTCAGCACTGTGGGGGCACTATGGCGGCAGAAACGACGCAGCGCATCAGCGGTACCGAGCGAGGAGACGAGAGCGATGGCCCTGTTCAAACGACGCACCACCGGCAAGCCCGGCGAGTGGTTCTACTGCCTGGAGCACAAGACGGTCGAGGAGGGCCCGCAGTGCCCCTCCAAGGACCGCTTCGGCCCGTACGCCACCCAGCAGGAGGCGCAGCACGCCATGGACACGGCCCGCGAGCGCAACCTGGAGTGGGAGAACGACCCCAAGTGGCACGACAAACCCGGCTCCCCCCAGGACCCCACCCCCTGATCCCCCCAGGCCCCTTGGGCGGCGGGGGCCGCCCCACCCCCCAGGCCCCTTGGGCGGCGGGGGCCGCCCCCCGGGGGCGGAACGGGCGGGCAAGGGGGCGGCCCCCGGCGGAGCCGCACCCCTGCGCCCCGCCCCACCCCGGCCCCGCGCCCGCCCCCGTCGGCCTCCCGACCCCTCGCCCCGGAGGGGCACGGCACTACGGAGCCGACAGCGACTCCCCCGCCCCCTCCACCTCCCGCTGCGCCCGCCGCAAACACGCGTCCTCGTCCGTCTCCGAGTCGTACGACAGCAGCTTCGGCAGCACGGCGGCCAGCAGCCCCACCGCCACCACGCACGCCGCACCCCCGCTCCACACGGCCCCCCGCGCACCCGTCCACCCCGCGGTCGCCCCCGACCTGACCTGGCCGAGCTGGGGCCCGCAGCTGTACGAGAGGATCTCGATGCCCGCGAGCCGGCCGCGCAGCTCCTCGGGGATGGTCTGGTTCCAGATGGTCGAGCGGCCCAGACCGCTGATCATGTCGCCGCCGCCCGCCAGGACGATGCACAGGAGCACCAGCCAGACGTTCGAGGTGAGGCCGGCGGCCGTCATGGCCAGGCCCCAGCCGGTCGCACCGAGCACGACGAGCCGCCCGTGCCGCCGTACCTTCGACGCCCACCCGCTGGTCACCCCGACCAGACAGGCGCCCAGCGGCATCGCCGCGTACATCAGCCCGAGTGCCCATTCCGCGTGCAGGGCCGTCGCCAGGAACGGGAAGACCGCGTTCGGGAACGCGAAGAACATGGCGGCCAAATCGATCGCGTACGTCCCGAGCAGCACCGGCTTGCTCCACGCGTAGCGCGCCCCCTCCGCTATGCCGCGCAGCGACGGCTTCTCCGCGTGCCGCACCGGCGGGGCGGGGGAGAGCCGCAGGCACATCAGCACCGACGCGGCGAACCCGACGACGGTGACCGTGTACGCGGTCGGCGTGCCCGCGGTCGCGACGACGACACCCGCGAGGGCGGGACCGGCGATTGCCCCGACCTGCCAGCGCAGGCCGTTGAGGGCGGCGGCAGCGGTGAGCTGGTCGTGCGGGACGATCCGCGCCATCAGGGAGTCCAGGGCGGGGCGCTGGAGCCCGGCGAGGGCGGCGACACCGGCGGCGACGATGTACAGCGGCCACAGCATGGGCTGCGGGAGCAGCGAGTTCACCAGGAGCACGGCGGCGAGCACGCCGAGCCCTGCCTCGGTGAGCAGGATGATCCGCTTCCGGTCGGACGCGTCGGCGAGTGCCCCGCCGTAGAGCCCGAAGACGATCAGCGGAACCAGTTCGACCGCCCCGATCGCTCCCACGGCGAGCGGCGAGTCGGTGAGCTGGGCGATCTGCAGCGGCAACGCGACGAGAGCCATGGAACTGCCGAAGAACGCCACCAGGCCCTGGACCCAGAGCAACCGGAAGTCGGCGGACGAGCGCCAGGGGGAGAGGTCGGGCAGTACGGATGCCGGCGAGAACCTGGCGGATTTGGGAGGCACGAAGGGTCATGCTGCGCGGATTTGAGTGAACTGTGCAACTTGTTATCGCCGGGGGCTTCGGTGCCGCCCGGTCCTCCGGCGGAGGTGCCGCCCGGCCCTCGGTGGGGGCGCCCGGGTCCTTCGGCGACGGTGCCGTCCGGTCCTTCGGCGGAGGTGCCGTCCGGTCCTCCGGCGCGGCCGCCCAGGCCTCAGGTGCGGGGCGCTGCGTGGACCTCGCCCGCTACCAGCGCTCCGGGGGAGGGGCGGTCAGCCGGTCCGCCAGGCGGGAGAGCCGGTCGCGGAACCGGCGTCCGCCCCGCGGGCCCGGCAGTACGTTCTCCCCGGCCGCCGCGCTCACCAGGTGCTGCACCGTGTCCAGGTCGACCGCCCCGCCGCCCGGCACGGCGAGCAACTCGTGTGCCAGGGAGCCCAGTTCGCCGTCGCGGTCGGCGTCCGCGGTGAGGGCGAGAACTGTGGCCCCGGCGCGCCGCACGTCGCTGATCCGCTCCAGCAGCACCTCGTCGGCACCCGTGCCTGCGGCCGGGTCCGTGTGCCCGCCCGCACTCGTACCCGCACCCGGGCCGGGACGCGCGGCCTCACCCGCGGGCCGGCCCGCCCCTGGAGCCGTCTCCGCGTCCGCGTCCGTGTCTCCCTCGCCCGGAGCCACCACCAGCAGCGTCTGGCCCCGGCCTGCCGTCGTCAGCCTGCCCAGGCCCGTCGACAGGTGTGCCGGGTCGTCCGCGCGCACCCGGTGCCGTACGAGGGTGGGTGCCAGCGCGGGCAGTCCCGACCAGGCCGCCTCGTCCAGCAGGTGCGCCGCCAGGTGCCACGGTTCGTACCGCCGCGTCCCCACCAGCAGCAGCCCGCTGTCCTGCGGCACCACCGACGCACGCAGCACCCCGGCGAATCTCCGCGTCGCCCCCAGCCACTCCGTACCGGCCAGGACTTCCCGCAGCAGTGCGACCCTCACGGCATCCATGGGCCGCAGCCTGCCCGGTGCGGCCGGGGCGTGTACGCGGGACGGGCGCGGGCTCACCCGGACGAGCGGTCTACCGGGAAGTAGGGTCGGCGCATGACTTCCACCACAGACAGCACCACGGGCGCCGCCGCCCCCGCCCCCAAGCCGGTCAAGGACCCCTGGGACCTGCCCGACGTGTCCGGCCTCGTCGTCGGCGTCCTCGGCGGTACGGGGGACCAGGGCCGCGGCCTCGCCTACCGTCTGGCCAGGGCGGGCCAGAAGGTGATCATCGGCTCGCGGGCCGCCGAGCGCGCCGTGTCGGCGGCCGAGGAGCTGGGCCTCGGCGTCGAGGGCGCCGACAACGCCGAGTGCGCACGGCGCAGCGACATCGTGATCGTCGCGGTGCCGTGGGACGGCCACGCCAAGACCCTCGAAGCGCTGCGCGGCGAACTGGCGGGCAAGCTCGTGATCGACTGCGTCAACCCGCTCGGCTTTGACAAGAAAGGTGCGTACGCGCTGAAGCCGGAGGAGGGCAGTGCCGCCGAGCAGGCCGCGGCGCTCCTCCCGGACTCGCGGGTCACCGCCGCCTTCCACCACCTCTCGGCCGTCCTCCTGCAGGACCCGGCGGTCGAGGAGATCGACACCGATGTGATGGTGCTCGGCGAGGTGCGCGCGGACACCGACCTTGTACAGGCGCTGGCCGCCCGCATCCCCGGCATGCGCGGCGTCTTCGCGGGCCGGCTGCGCAACGCCCACCAGGTGGAGTCGCTCGTCGCCAACCTGATCTCGGCGAACCGCAGGTACAAGGCCCACGCGGGTCTGCGCGTGACCGACGTATAAGGCGATCCGGGCATGGGGGACACTGGACGGGCAGCACCCCCCCGTCAACCTGGACGGGCAGCACCCCCGTCGACCTGGACGGGCAGTACACCCCCGGTCAACCTGGACAGGAGCCGTCCCCCATGCCCCGCCTCGCTCTGTACGCCCTCGTCGTCTGCGCCCTGTCGGTCGCCGCCGCGGTGGTCTCCTTCGTCGCGGGCAACCTGCTGGGGATCGTGTGGATCCTGCTGGCCGGCGTCTCGTCGAACATGGCGTGGTTCTACCTGCGCAGGGCGAAGGCCGAGAAGGCGGAACGGGACGCCTCCGCCGCCCGGGCCTGAGGCCCGGAGGTCAGGCGGACCCCGGGGCCTGAGGCCGAGCGGTCTAGCGGACCTCGCAGAGCGGGTTCGTCTCCTGCCAGAACTGGAACAGGTCGCGCCCGCAGTAGCTCGCCACCTCGTCCACCCCGAGGCCACTGGTGAGCGCGTAGATCACGTCGAAGAACACCCGGTTCACGCTCGGCACCCACAGCAGTGCGAACACGAACAGCAGCCCGAAGGGCGCGTACGGTTCGACCTGCCGCCGGATCCTGTACGAGAGCCAGGGCTCGATCACCCCGTACCCGTCGAGTCCCGGAACCGGCAGGAAGTTCAGGATCGCCGCGGACACCTGGAGCAGCGCCAGGAAACCGAGGGCGTAACGGAACGCCGCCGGGACGCCGTCCAGGGCGCCCAGCCAGAACGGCGCTGTGCAGATGACGGCGAACACGACGTTGGTGAGCGGTCCCGCCGCCGAGATCAGACTGTGCTTCCAGCGGCCCTGGATACGGCCCCGCTCGATGAAGACGGCACCGCCGGGGAGGCCGATCCCGCCCATGATCACGAAGACGATCGGCAGCACGATGCTGAGCAGGGCGTGCGTGTACTTGAGCGGATTGAGCGTCAGATAGCCCTTGGCGCCGATGGTGATGTCGCCGCTGTGCAGGGCGGTGCGGGCGTGCGCGTACTCGTGCAGACACAGCGAGACGACCCAGGCGGCGGTCACGAACAGGAACACCGCGATGCCCGGGGAGGCAGCGAAGTCCGTCCAGACGGCCCAGCCCGCGACCGCCATGACGGCGACGATGCCGAGAAAGACCGGGCTGACACGGCGGTCCCTGCGGCTGATGGCGGTGGTCATGTGAGCGACTCCTGGGACGGACGGTGAGCGGCGGGGGCGGCACGCGGGGACGGGGTACGGGGCGTACGGCCGACCCCCGGGCACCGACCCGGCACCCGGCACCCGGCACCCGGGCACTGGCCCGTCACCCGGACCCGACCGTACCCGCCCGACACCCCCCTCAACGCCCCACCCCAACCCAGAGGTTCCCGCCCTCCCTGCCCGCCGCCTTACTCCAGCCCCCTTGGGCGGCGGACCGGCCTGATTACCGCCGCGCCCTTGGTCGGCGGTGCCGCCCACACCCCTACCCCCCCCGCCCCCTTGGGCGGCCGGGCCGCCCCCTGATTACCCCGTCCCCTTGGGCGGCGGGGCCGCCCCCCGGGGGCGGGACGGGCGGGCAAGGGGGCGGCCCCGGCGGAGCCGAACCCTTGAGCCCCGCGCCACCTCCGGCCCGCACCGCACCGCTTTGCCCTGTGCAAGTGGCATGCCACTCCGGCTGCCCGGGGTGGGCCGGGACCCAGTAAGTGATGCGGGGTCGGGGGCCGCCCCCCGTGCCCACCCTCCCCCAAGCTCTCGGCTTCGCTCGAGCAGGGGGGACCCCCGCGCCCCAGGGGGGCGGCCCCTGTGCCCACGGGAGGCGGCGCGGCACCCGTGCCCCGGCAGGCAACGCGCCGCCGGAAGGGTGCCGCAGGGCAGGGACAATGGGTGGGTGCGCTATCAGATCCTCGGCCCCGCCCGAGCCCTCCGCGACGACGGCACCCCCGTCCCCCTCGGCGGCCCCCGCCTGCGCGCACTCCTCACCGCGCTCGCCCTGCGCCCCGGCCGCCACCTCTCCGTGGCCGCCCTCGCCGACGAACTCTGGGCCGACCCGGACACCGCCCCCGCCGACGTCCCGGGAGCCGTCCAGGCCCTGGTCGCCCGGCTGCGCAAAAGCATCGGCCGCGACGCCGTCACGTCCGCCGACGGCGGCTACGTACTCGCCGCCGCCCGGGACGACATCGACCTGCACCGTTTCGAGCACCTCACCGCCGAAGGCCTGCGGGCCGCCGCCGAGGGCGACCCCACGAAGGCCGTCTCCCTGCTGGACGACGCCGTCGCCCTGTGGCGGGCAGGCGGCGGCCCCGCCCTGGCCGACCTGCCCGCCCGCAGTGCCGACTCGGCCCGCTGGGACGCCCGCCTGCTCGACGCCCGGCGCGCCGGGCTGGGCGCGTCCCTGGCCCTCGGAGCGGCCGCCGAGGCACTGCCCGAGCTGACCGCCCTCTGCGCGGAGCACCCCCTGGACGAACCCCTCCAGGCACTGCGGCTGCGCGCCCTGCACGCCACCGGCCGTACCGCCGATGCCCTGGTCGCGTACGAGGAGGTACGCGCCCATCTGGCCGACCGCCTCGGCACCGACCCGTCCGCCGAACTGCGCTCCCTGCACGCCCGGTTGCTCGCCCCGGACCCGGTCCCGGCCCCAGAACCGGCCCCGGAACCGACCCCGGACCCGGCCGCCGACCTGAGCCCGCTCCCCTCGCCGGCACCCGCCCTCCACCCCGCCTCCCACAGTGGCAACCTCCGCACCCGCCTCACCTCCTTCGTCGGACGCGAGGCCGACCTCGACGCCATCCGGGGCGACCTCGCGCAGGCCCGCCTGGTGACCCTCCTCGGCCCCGGCGGCGCAGGCAAGACCCGCCTCTCCCAGGAAGCCGCCGAAGCCGCCGAGACCGCCGGGGCCGCGGAAGCCGCCGAGGCCGCCCGGGCCGGAGCGGGCGCCGCGCCGGGCTCCACCCCCTGGCCCGACGGCATCTGGATGGTCGAACTCGCCCCCGTCGACGACCCGGAGAACGTCCCCGGAGCCGCCCTCACCGCCCTCGGCGCCCGCGACACCGTCCTGCGCGGCGCGGGTGCCGAGGAGTTCCGGGCCGCGGCCCGGCACGGCGACGACCCTCTCGCCCTCCTCGTCGAGCACTGCGCGCACCGCCGGATGCTGATCCTGCTCGACAACTGCGAGCACGTGGTGGGCGCCGCCGCGCACCTCGCCGAACACCTCCTCGCGCACTGCCCCGGGCTGACCGTCCTCGCCACCAGCCGCGAACCCCTGGGCGTGCCTGGGGAGTTGGTGCGCCCGGTGGAACCGCTGCCCGAACCCTTCGCGCTCCAGCTCCTCGCCGAGCGCGGGGCCGCCGCCAGGCCCGGCTTCCGCGTCGACGACGACCGGGAGGCCGCCGTCGAGATCTGCCGCCGCCTGGACGGGCTGCCGCTCGCCATCGAACTCGCCGCCGCCCGGCTGCGGATGCTCACCCCGCGTCAGATCGCCGACCGGCTGGACGACAGGTTCCGCCTGCTCACCGCGGGATCCCGCACCGTACTGCCGCGCCAGCAGACCCTGCGCGCGGTCGTCGACTGGTCGTGGGACCTCCTGGAGGGAGCCGAACGCCAGGTGCTGGCCGCCCTTTCGGCCTTCGCGGGCGGCTGCGACCTGGCCGCCGCCGAAGCCGTCTGCGGCCCCGACGCGTTCGGCCTGCTCGGCTCGCTCGTCGACAAGTCGCTGGTCGTCGCCACACCGGACGACACGGACGGCCAGATGCGCTACCACCTCCTGGAGACCGTCGCGGAGTACGCCGCCGCCCGCCTCGCCGAGTCCGGCGCACGCGCGGCCACCGAGCGCCGCCACCTGGTCCACTTCCGCGAGTTCGCGCGCCTCGGCGACCCGTTGCTGCGCGGCCGCGACCAGCTCCTGTGGGTCGCCCGCTTCCAGCGCGAGTACGAGAACCTGCGCACCGCCCTGCGCCGCGCGCTCGCCGCCGAGGACGAGCAGGAGGCGCTCTGCCTGGTGCACTCCCTCGCCTGGTACTGGCAGTGCCGCGACCTGCGCGCCGACGCGAGGTACTGGACGTCCGCCACCATGGCGCTGAGCGCCGACCCGTTCGACGAGCCGGTCGAACCCGCCCCCGCCGTCTTCGAACGCTGCACCGACGCGCCTCCGCCGATGCGCCCCGAGGTGCTCCAGGAGGCCAGGCGCGGCCTGAGGATGCTCCACCTGGTCAACATGAACCACCACGTGGACACCTGGTTCAGCCCGGAGTCCAAGGCATGGCTGCGCAGGGTCGTCGCCACCTACCGCCCCGGACTGCCGCAGACCTGCCGCACCCCCGGCTCGCTGTGGCTGATGGCGCTGATCATGTCCGGCGACCGGAGCGAGCAGCTGCAGGAAGCCGTCGACGCGACCGTCCGGGCCTGCCGCGACTTCGGTTACGCGTGGGAGCTGGCCTTCGCCCTCGAGATGCGCGCCAACATTTCCGCCAACCACACCGCGTGGGCAGGCGACGCCCTGAGGGACGCCGGCGAGAGCCTGGAGATCTTCCAGCGGCTCGGCGACGCCTGGGGGGCCGCCGAGTCGCTCTCCGCACGCGGCGAGGCGTACGAACGCATGGGGGAGTACGCCCGTGCCGCCGACGCCTACCGCGCCGCCATCGGCCTCGCGGAGCAGCTTCAGGCGCACGGCCAGGCCAGGCTGCTGCGCGCCCGGCTGGGCGGCGCACTCGTCGAATTCGGCGAGGGCGAGGGCGGCGCGGAGGGCGAATCCTTGCTGCGCGAGATCCTCGACGAGGCGGAAGCACCTGGCCTGGAGGCGAGGGCGGCCGCCCGGTTGATCCTCGGCGTCCGGCTCGGCCGCACCGGCCGCCTGCGGGAGGCCCGCGAGCAACTCACGCTGCTGCGAGCAGACTTCAACGAGGGAGACTCCGGCACTCTGTTCATCTTCGACGGCGTCTCGCTCGGACTGCTCGCCTGGGTGGCCAACCTGGAGGGGGCGTACGGAGAAGGACTCGTCCTGGGCGCACGCGCGCTGGAGCGGTCCGAGGACTCCTTGTCGAGAATGGTGGCCCCTCACATGCCTGCCGTGCAGCTGATGGTGGTGGCGGGCTCGCTGGCCGGACTCGCGGGAGCGGAGGACGGGCGGCCGGACACGTCCCTTGCCACGGACGCGGCCCGGCTGCTCGGGGCGTACCAGGAGTCCCTTCCCGTAGCGCACTTCGTCAACGCGCACGAGGCCGGATGCCGGGACCTCGCGGCCCGCCCCGCCCGCGCCGTCCTGGGCGACGCCGCCTACGCGTGCGCGTACGCCGAGGGCGGCGGCCTCACCTTGGAGGAGGCCACCGCCCTCGTGTACGCACGACGCGATCAGTACCGGAACCAGCGGGAAGGACAGCGGGGCTAGCGCCCCGGCGGCGACGTCACGTCTTGTTGCGGAACCTGGAGATCGCCAGCGGTGCGGTGGCCAGGGTGATCAACGCCGACCAGCCCAGCACCATCCACACATCGGTGGCGATCGGACCGCCGAGGAACAGGCCGCGTGCCGCGTCCGCCAGGTTGGACAGCGGGTTGTAGTCGGTGAAGCTCTGCAGCCAGTCCGGCATCGTCGACGTCGGCGTGAAGATCGACGAGCCGAACTGGAGCGGCATCAGCACCAGCATCGCCACTCCCTGCACGGCCTGCGCCGTCGGGACGGTCAGACCGATCAGGATGAACACCCACATCAGCGAGGCGCCGAAGAGCATCGACAGGCCGACCGCCGCCAGGACGTGGAGCGGGGACGTCTCGATGGACATGCCCAGGATCATGCTGACGATCAGCAGCACCGCGAAGGCGACGAGCATCCGGCCGATCTCTACGACGATCTTCGCGATGAGCACCGAGGACCGGGCGATGGGCATGGTCCTGAACCGGTCCATGACCCCCTTCTTGAAGTCCTCGTTGACACCGGTGCCGACCGCCATCGACACGTTCAGACCCATCATCGCCATCAGGCCGGGGGCCAGGTAGCTGACGTAGGCGTCGAGGTTGTCCTTGCCGAACGCCGCACCGCCGAAGACGAAGGTGAACAGCAGGGTGAAGATGATCGGCATCAGCAGGACGTCGAACATCGACTCCGGGTCCCGTTTGATCTGCAGCGCGTTGCGCCGGGCGAGCGCGCTGATGTGGCGCAGATTGGCCCGCAGACCGATCCGGCCCTCGTCGGCGGCGGCCGCCGGGCGGACCTGCCGCGCATCCGGCGACGGCTTGTTCAGGGTGGCCGTACTCATGCCGCAACCTCTTCCTTGTCCATGACCCGGTCCTGACCCTGCGCGTCCGACTCGGCGTCCGCCTCGCTGCTCTTCTCGCCCGTGATCGCCAGGAACACCTCGTCCAGGCTGGGCAGATGGGTGCCGATGTCCGCGATGGCGAATCCCCGTGCCCCCAACAGGCCGACCACGGCGGTCAGTTGCTCGTCGCTGAGAATCGGGACGTACAACAGCCCCTCGTCGACCCGGGCCTGTGCGCCCGCGATGCCGTCGAGGCCCGCCTCGGTCAGGGTGTCCGCCATGGCGCCCAGCCGGGCCGGGTCGGAGGGACGGATCTGCAGCGTCCGCCCGCCGACCTTCGCCTTCAGCTCGTCCACCTTGCCCTCCGCGACGACCTTGCCCCGGTCGATCACGGTCAGCTCGCTGGCCAGCTGCTCTGCCTCCTCCATGTACTGCGTGGTCAGCAGCACGGTGACGCCCTCGCCGACCATCCGCTGCACCTCCGCCCACACCTCGTTGCGGGTGCGGGGGTCGAGGCCGGTCGTCGGCTCGTCCAGATAGAGCACGGCGGGCTGCCCGATCATGGACGCCGCCAGGTCGAGCCGGCGCCGCATGCCGCCGGAGTACGTGGCCGCCGCCTTCTTCGCCGCCTCGGTCAGCGAGAACCGCTCCAGGAGCTCGTCCGCGCGCTTGCGGGAGTCCTTGCGGGACAGATCGAGCAGCCGCCCGATCATGTAGAGGTTCTCCCAGCCGGAGAGCTTCTCGTCGACCGAGGCGTACTGCCCGGTCAGGCCTATCGTGCGGCGCAGCTGCCTCGGCTGGCGCACCACGTCGAACCCGGCGACCGTCGCGGTGCCGGAGTCGGGACGGATGAGCGTGGAGAGGCAGCGCACCAGCGTGGTCTTGCCCGCGCCGTTGGGGCCCAGGACACCGAGGACCGTGCCCTCGCTGACGTCCAGGTCCACACCGTCCAGTGCCTTGGTCTCGCCGTAGTGCTTCACCAGGCCTCGTACCTGGATGGCGGGGCTGCCTGCGCCGCCCGGCTTCTTGTCGTATCGCGTCATGTCCCTCATGGGATCAGACACCACTGACAACCGGCCTACAGTCCCGCTGGGGCGGCGGCCGCCGGCCGACAGCTCACCGACAGAACGCCGACGGGCCGGGTCCGCCGGGCTGCCGCGCCCGCCCGCGCACACGCCGACGGCCCGCCGTGGGGGAAGCCGGCGGGCCGTCGGTCCTGCGGGTGGTGGCCGGTGGCCCGCCCGGGGTGCGCGGACGGGCCGGGGTACTAGTGGAAGGTGTGCTCCTCGCGCGGGAACGTGCCGCCCGAGACCTCCTCCGAGAACGCCTTCGCCGCGTCCCCGAGCGTCTGGCGCAGGTTCGCGTACTGCTTGGTGAAGCGCGGCACCTTGCCGCCGGTCAGCCCCACCATGTCGGTGTAGACCAGGACCTGCGCGTCGGTGTCGGGGCCCGCGCCGATGCCGATGGTCGGGATGGACAGGCTGCGGGTGACCTCGGCGGCGAGCTCCGCAGGCACCAGCTCCAGCACCAGCGCGAAGGCGCCCGCGTTCTCGGCGGCCTTGGCGTCCCGCAGCAGCTGGTGGGCCGCTTCGTCGCCGCGGCCCTGCACGCGGTAGCCGAGCGTGTTCACCGACTGCGGGGTCAGCCCCAGGTGGGACATCACCGGGATGCCGGAGGCGACCAGCAGCTCGGTCTGCGGCAGCGAGCGCTCGCCGCCCTCCAGCTTGACCGCGCCGACACCCGACTCCTTGATCAGCCGGGTGGCGTTGCGCAGGGCCTGTACCGGGCCCTCCTGGTACGAGCCGAACGGCAGGTCCGCGACGACCATCGCCCGCGTGGTGCCCCGTACGACGGCGGCCGACAGGAAGGCCATCTCGTCCATGGTGACCGGCACGGTGGTCTCGTACCCGAGGTGGCAGTTGCCCATGGAGTCCCCGACGAGCAGCACCGGCACGCCGGCCTCGTCGAACACGGACGCCGTCATCGCGTCGTACGCGGTGAGCATGGGCCACTTCTCGCCGCGCTCCTTGGCGGCGGCGATCTGGTGGACGGTGATCCGGCGGGCGCCGGTGCCTCCGTAGAGCGACTTGGGGTCCCGGCTCGCGGCGGCGGGCGGCGCGCTCGCGGCGGGGGGCGACCCGGCGGAATCCGGGTTCTGGGCAGCGTTCTTGGCAGCCTGAAGAGTCATGGCTGAAACGGCTCCTTCGTCATCTCGAAGCGCCCTTACGGCGTCTCCGGACCACCTCCATGGTGGCATCCCCGGCAGCCCCGCGGTAGTGGGGTGCCACGACACCTTCCCCACCTGCCCTTTTGTGCGCGTTTCGTCACAGAGGGCGGGGTGGACCGCTCCTCAGGAACCCGCCGCGGGAGCACGCCGTCCTTGAGGCAGTACGGCCGTTCCGGATGGCGGCGGAGTGGGACGCCGGTCATCGCCTAGGGTCAAGGGGGCGGGGCGGGCGGTGAGCGAGCAAGGCGAGTGAGGACAGCGGTATGGCGCAGGCGTACAGGCCGGACACCGGGAACGACGGATCCCAGGCAGAGCCCTCCAGGAGCGGCCCTTCTGGCTCCGGTTCTGCGGGCCCGGGGTCCGGTTCTGCGGGCCCGGGGTCCGGTTCCGACGCCGGTCCCGCTTACGGTCCTGCTTCCGGTTCCGGCTTCGGACCTGCCCGTGGGTCTGGATCCGGGTCCGCTGCCGGCTCCGGCTTCGGACCTGCCCGTGAGTCTGGTTCCGGCACCGGCTCCGGCTCCGGCTCGGCGGGCGGCTCGCGTTTCAGCCGGCTGACCGCCGGCTGGCGCGGCGACCGCCGGATCTGGCGGCGGGGCAGCTTCCTCGCGGTCCTCGCCGTCCTGGTCGCGTTGGTGATGATGTTCCACGCGCAGATCCCCAACGCCATCGGCAACCTCGGCAGCCTCACCGAGACGTTCCTGCCCTGGTTCGGCCTCGCGGTCCCGGTGCTGCTGCTGTGCGCACTGCTGCGCCGCTCGGCCATCGCCCTGGTCGCGCTGATCCTCCCGGCCGCCGTCTGGCTCAACCTCTTCGGCGGGCTCTACACCGACAAGGCGTCCCCGGGCGGCGACCTCACCGTGGCCACCCACAACGTCAACGCCGGGAACAACGACCCCGAGGGCACCGTCCGTGTCCTCGCCGCATCCGGTGCGGACGTCGTCGCCCTGGAGGAGATCGCCGGCGACCACCTCACCGGGTACGAGCGGGCCATGCGCGGCACGTACAAGTACCACTCGGTGCAGGGCACCGTCGGCGTGTGGAGCAAGTACCCGCTGACCGACACCCGCAAGGTCGACATCAAGCTCGGCTGGGCACGCGCGCTGCGCGCCACGGTGGCCACGCCCCGGGGCGACGTCGCGGTGTACGTCGCCCACATGCCGTCCGTACGGGTCAAGCTCAACGCGGGCTTCACCGCGGGTCAGCGCGACGACAGCGCCGACGCCCTCGGTGAGGCCATCGCCCGCGAGCCGCTCCAGCGGGTCGTGCTGCTCGGCGACCTCAACGGCACCATGAACGACCGCGCCCTCAACGGCATCACCGCCCAGATGCGCTCCACCCAGGGCGCGGCGGGCGACGGCTTCGGCTTCAGCTGGCCCGCCTCCTTCCCGATGGCCCGCATCGACCAGATCATGGTCAAGGGCGTGGAACCGGTGTCCTCGTGGACGCTGCCGGAGACGGCGAGCGACCACCTGCCGGTCGCGGCGCGGGTGAAGTTCTAGCGTTTCGCGGCGCGGTCCGGCGGGGGCCGGCGCCGGACCGCCCGGTGCCGGACCGCCCGGCGCCGGACCGCGCCGCGACCGGATTCTGCGGGAGCGGCGGGTCCCTACTTGACCGTTCCCGTCCAGATCTGAGCCGTGTGTTCGGAGTAGTCCGGGGCATATTCCAGCTGGAGCTCCGTGGGCGCGTTCCTGGGCACCTGGAAGGCGTGCAGGGAGCTGGACTGCTTGCCGGGCAGGACGGTCCGGGCGAAGTGCGACACGTAGTCGGTGTCGAACATGGTCTCCACCTCGGTTCCCTCCTCGTCCGTGATCTGCGGGTACGAGAGCGGGGAGAGCCGTTCCTGGCTGCCGTTCACGATGGTGATCTTCAGGTAGTACGCGCGGTTGCCCGGCTTGAGCAGGTGGCGGGCGTACCGGCTGGGAGCGAAGGCCTTCGGGGCGCTCACGGTGATCTTGATGCCGTCCGCGTAGGTGAAGGTCTTCCCGAGCGGCATGATCTTCGGCTCCGGAGACGGCTCGGGGGTCGGCAGAGGGGGTGCGGCGTCCGCCCCCCGGCCCTCGCCGCCCTCGGTGGGCCTGCCGTACGGCCGTGCGTCGTCGGCCGCCTGCCGCTCCGTCACCCGGTTCTCGATCTCCCGGTACTTGGTGACGGCGAAGTAGCCGCCGGCGCCCGAAAGCAGCAGGCCCGCGATGCCGAGGATCACGCCGGACACGGCGACGCCCTTGTTGGTGGCCCTGCCCCGCTTCACCTGGCGCAGCCCGACGATGCCGAAGACCAGAGCCAGTACGCCCGGCAGCCAGGTCGCCCAGAAGAGGAAGACCAGCATGCCGAGGACCGTGCTGACCATGCCGAGGGTCAGCGCGGTGATCCCCATGCCGTTGCTCGGTGCGGGCGGGGGCGGTGCGAACGGCAGGCCGTAGTCGCCCTGGTGGGGGAGCGGATACCCGTAGGAACCCTGCGGCGCGCCCGGCGGCGGACCCATCGGGTGGGGGTACGGGTCGGTGTGCGGGGTGCCGGGCGGCGTCCGGTGCCCGCCCTCCGCCGGCGGTGCCCAGGGGTTGGATTCGGGGGGCGGGGCGGGCGTGGTCATACGGTGGTGTCCTTCGGCGAACCGGGCAGTGCGAATGTGTATTCGACCCGTGGTGCCGCGACCCTAACAGGATCTTCACCGGCGCCTTACCCCGTTTTCACCGCCCGCCGGGGGCGGGGCGGCCGGACGCCACGGCCCTCCCGCCCCGCCCCCGCGGGCCCGCTCAGCGCCGGTAGCCCAGCACCGTCATCATCCCGGCCTCCGAGTGGTAGACGTTGTGGCAGTGGATCATCCACAGGCCCGGGTTGTCGGCGTCGAAGTCCACCGTGAGGCGGCCGCCCGGCAGGATGACCGCGGTGTCCTTGCGCGCGCCCTTCGCGCCGCCCGCCAGGGCGAAGGTGTGCCCGTGCAGGTGCAGCGGATGCCACATCGTCGTCGCGTTGGTGAAGTCGAGCCTGACCCGCTCGCCCGACTTCACCGGGTGCCGTTGGTCCGCCGCGTACGGCTTCCCGTCGAACGCCCAGTCGTACGCGGCCATTCCGCCGGTCAGCTTGATCCGTACCGTCCGGTCCGGCTCGCGGACCCGCAGGGCGACCGACTCGTGCGCGGTCAGCTGCTGCGCCGTCAGCAGTTTCCCGGTCAGTTCCCTCGGGCGTACGGAGGCGGCGGGCGCGCCGCCGCCACCGGTGCGCAGCAGCGCCAGCGCCGCCTGCTTCTTGCCCTCGGCGACCGCGGTGAGCGGGAAGACCCCGTCACCCGCGGTGATCAGGACGTCGTACCGCTCGCCCATGCCGAGCAGCAGCGCGTCCGTCGTCGCGTGCCGGACGGGGAAGCCGTCGGTGTGGGTGACCGTCATCCGGTGTCCGCCGAGCGCGACGCGGAAGGCGGTGTCGCCGCCCGCGTTGATGAGCCGGATGCGGATCCGGTCACCGGGCCTGGCGCGGTACGTGGAAGGGGCCTGCGGGGTACGGCCGTTGATCAGGTAGTGCGGGTACGCGACGTCGCCCGCGTCGGGGCCCAGGAGGTCGCTGGTGGCGCCCATCAGCATGCGCGAGGGGCCCCCGGGGGCAGGCTCCGTCCGCGCGGGGGCGGGCATCGAGTGGCCCTCGTGACCGCCGCCCCCATTGCCGCCGCTCCCGTGGTCCATGCCGCCCATGCCCCGGCTCAGTTCGGCCAGTACCGCCTCCGGGGTGGAGCCCTGGACGCCGTCGACCCAGTCGTCCAGGACGACGACCCACTCCTTGTCGTACTTCAGCGGCTCCTTCGGGTCCTCGACGATCAGCGGCGTGTACAGGCCCCGGTCCTGCTGCACGCCCGAGTGCGGGTGGAACCAGTACGTGCCCGGGTGCGGCACCGCGAACCGGTAGGCGAACTCGGCGCCCGGCCTGATCTCCTGCTGCGTCAGGCCCGGCACGCCGTCCATGTCGTTGCGCAGGGCCAGCCCGTGCCAGTGCAGGGAGGTGGCGGCGGGGAGGTGGTTGGCGAGGGTCAGGGCGAGAGTGTCGCCCGCCGTCACCCGCACCTCCTTGCCCGGCAGGGTGTCGCCGTACGCCCAGGACCTGACGGTCGTACCGCCGCCGAGGTCCAGGGTGGCGGGGGTGGCGGTCAGCTCGACCTCGCGGACCGGTCCTGTGCCGCGGGCCTTCTCTGCGGCGGCGACCTCGGGGTCCTGCGGGGCGATGTAGCCGGCGGGGGCGGGCGCGCCGCTGCCGCCGGGCCGGGTGCCCGCGGAGTTCCCGCCGGAGTGGTCCCTTGCGTCCGTGCCCGCATGGCCGGAGGCGGAGGGTTCGGACGAGCCGGAGCAGGCGGTCAGGAAGCCGGTGCCCGCGGCGGCGACGGCGGCGCCGAGCAGGGTGCGGCGCGTGGTGGGGGTACGCATGGGAAACGTCCTCGTGTGGTGGTGTCGGTGACGGAGTGCGGGCACGCGCGCGTGCGGCCGCGCGACGGCGCGTGAGCGCGTGCGAGGCAAGGTGCGTAGGCGGCAGGGCGCGTGCGCACAAGAGATGCGCAGGGCGCACGCGTGCCCGGAGCGGTGGTGTCCCCTCGGGGGTCCGCTCCTAGATCCGCAGACCGACAGCCGGGCGAGAACCGATCCGGGCGGCTCCGGAGGGGGCCACAGGGCCCGCAGCGACGCCCCGCGCAGGACCCGCGCCAGGTCCCGGACCACCGCCCCGCGGCACACCACCAGCCACGCCCCCAGCAGGACGACCCCGAACGCGCCGAGCACGGCGAGACACACGGACAGGGGATCCATGCCGTGCGGGGAGCCCCCGGGGGAGGTGGCGCCGGAGGCGGTGACGGACGCCGGGTGCGGGGCCTGGTGGGCCGTGCCGGGGGGAGGAGGTGCGTGAGGCGCGGGGAGGGGGTGGCGCTCGGGGAGTGCGTGGTGCGTGGGGAGTGTGTGGGTCCCGGAGAGTGCGGCGGGCGCGAGGGGCGCGAGGGGTGCGTGGTGCGCGGGGAGTGCGTGGGCCCCGAAGGGTGCGGCGGGCGGGGGAGGCGCGTGGGGCGCGAGGTGTGTGCGGGGAGTGGTGGCGGCGTCGCTCGCGGCCGCGTCGGCGCTCGCGTGCGCGCCGGAGGCGCCGGTCCGGTGCTGCTCCGCGGGGTGCCCGAGCGTATGCATCGTGACGATGCCGAACAGGAGCGCCGCGAGCAGCAGCAGCCGCCCGCCCCATGCGCCCCGCCCGTCGGTCACCATGCCCGGCACCTTACCCCCACCGGGTATGCATTCGATAAGAAGGGCCCGTACCCGGGTGCTGGTGGCGATCCGATCGGCGGTGCTCGCGCGGTCGGTGGGGCGCGAGAGAGGCTGTCCCCATGACGGATGCGCGTGCAGGAGCAGGCAGGAATGCGGGGGCGGACCAGGACAGGGGGCGGTTCGTGAGGATCGGCGGGGTCGTGCACCACGTGGTCGTCGAGGGCGCCGGCCCGGTGTGCGTGCTGAGCGCGGGGCTCGCGATGAGCTGGTTCGACTGGGATCCCGTGGTGCGGCTGCTCGCACCGCACCGCACGGTGGTCAGGTTCGACCGGCCGGGCCACGGCCTCTCGGCGCCCGCCGTCGTCCCGCCCACCGCGGCGGGCGAGGCGCACCGCATCGCCGCCCTGCTCGACGCGCTCGTACGGGACGGCGTTGCCGCGGGCCCCGTCACCGTCGTCGGCCACTCGATCGCCGGATTCCACGCGGAGGCGTTCGCCAGGATCCACCCGGAGCGCACCGCGGGGGTGGTACTGCTGGACTCCAGCGTCGAGCCCCACGCGCGCGTGCCCGCGGCGCCCGCCGTCCGTACGGCGCTCGCCCGGGGCCTGGCGGCCGTGCTGACCGCGGCCGGGGCACCGGCCGCGCTGGGCCCCGCGACCCGGCGGGCGGTGGTCCGCGCCTCCCGCGCGGGCGGGGCCGCCGATCCGGCCCCCTCCGCGCTGGTACGCCGCACCTACCGCACGGCGCGGGTGCTCGACGGGGCACTCCTGGAGAACACCCACTACCGGGCGGTGGCCGCCGAACTCAACGCGCTGCGCGCCACCCACCCGCTCCCCGCCGGAGCCCCGGTCACCGTCGTGCCCGGGTACGACGGGCATCCGGGCCGGTTCTCCGTACGGTGGCTGGAGCGCCAGCGCGATCTGGCGGACCTGCTCGACGCCCGCTTCGAACCCGTCGCTCCCGCCGGGCACTTGGTGATGCTGGACTGTCCTGACGCGGTCGCGGCGGCGGTACTGCGGACCGCGTGACGGGTGCTCCCGCCGCTTGGCACGCAACGTCGTGCCTGCTCACGGGCGATTGTCCGACCCGCGTGGTGCCATGGAGCCATGACTCACCACAAGGGACCGAAGGAAACGGCGGAGCCGACCTCGCTGACGGTGCGGATCATCGGCACCGACCTGCCCGGGCGCGCCTTCGAGGAGTTCAGGGACGTGCACGTGGCGGTGCAGCGAGGCCGCGAGCCCTACCATCCGGTGCCGGGCGACGCGGCCGGGGCGCGGTGGGACCTGCCCGTCCAGGTGGTGACCGGGCGGGACGGAGAGCCGGACTTCAGGGGCCCGTTCGTGCAGGGGCGACCCGGGGAGCGCTTCTTCTACCTGACCTGGGGCGAGCTGCCGAAGGGCGGGGAGTTCGCCATGTTCCGCCGGGCCAAGGTCTTCTTCGCCGACCTGCCCGCCGGGCTGCTCGCAGGCGGCACGGCGGTGGGCCGGTTCGGCCTCACCGACGACCGGGGCGGACCGCTGTGCGCGGCGGTCCGCCCGCCCCGCATCACCTGGGAGGCGGGAGCGGACGGATGACACGCACGCACCACCGGTGCGCGGGCGGCCCCGGACGCCCTTCACCCCACCCCGGACAGCAGCCCTACCGTTCGCCGCCCCCGGCGCCCCGCTCCTTCAGCATGGTGTCCATCAGGTCCAGTTCGGACTGCTGCGCGTCGGCCATCCCCTGCGCGAGGGCCCGCTCCGCCGGCACCGTGCACAGCTTGGCGCAGCCCTGCGCCATCGCCACCCCGCCCCGGTGGTGGGTGGTCATCAGCCGCAGGTACTGGATCTCGGCCTGCTTCCCGCTTGCCCGGCCCAGCGCCGCCAGCTCCGCCCGGGTCGCCATGCCCGGCATCAGCCCGTCCTCCTTCGGCTCCGGGACACCCGCGTGGTCCGCGTGCCCCATCCACCCCATCGCGGGCACGTCGGGAGACGCGATCTTCGGCAGGCCCCACAGGTCCAGCCAGCCCAGCAGCATGCCGCGCTGATTGGCCTGAGTATTGGCGATGTCGTACGCGAGGCGCCGTACGTCCGCGTCGCGCGTCCGGTCCCGTACGACGAACGACATCTCCACGGCCTGCTGGTGATGGGCCGCCATGTCCCTGGCGAACCCGGCGTCCGCCGAACTCCCGCCGGGCACCGCGGACGTGCTGGACGCGGCGGGCGACACGTCCGAGGTGCCGGGCGCCGGTGCGGAGGCCGCCCGGGTCACGACCACCGCGCCCACCGCCACCACCAGGGCGAACACCACGGCCCCCACGGCGCTCCACAGGGACCGGCTCACTCCTGGCCCACCGTGTCCAGCGTCAGGCCGTTCGAGCAGGCCGCTCCCGGCTCGGGGGTCTGCGGGCCCATCACGTACCGGGTGAAGAACTGATTGACCCGCGGGTCGTCCGCGCCGGTCACCGTGACCTGCTTGCCCCACGCGCTCAGCATGATCGCCCCGGCCTGCTCCTTCACCGGGCTCATCAGCGAGTACTGGGTCTTCGCCACCTTCTTCGCCAGCTTGTCGATCTCGCCCTTGGGCGCCTTGTCGTTGTAGGTCACCCAGACCGCGCCGTGCTCCAGCGAGTGGACGGCGTGCTTGTTGGGGACCGGCTTCGCGTAGACGTCGCCCTGACAGTTCATCCAGGCCTGGTGGTGGTCGCCGCCGACCGGCGGGGTCATCGGGTAGCCGACCTCCTTGGTGACGTGCTTGCGGCCCAGCTTCTTGGCGTCCCAGACCTTCTCGTCCCTGATGGGGGCCTTCGCCGCGGCGGCCTCGGAGTCCTTCTTGTCGGACTCCTTCATGAAGACGTACGCCCCGAAGCCGATCAGCCCGGCGAGCACGGCACCGCCGGTGACCAGGGCGATCAGCTTGTTGCGGCGCTCGCGGGCCTTCTCGGCGCGCCGCATCTCCTCTATCCGGGCCTTGCGGGAAGTGGTGGCAGACATGAGTGGCAGCATCCTTAACGTGAAACGGAGGTCAGGAAAGGGAGAGCGGGAGCCCGGCGCACGGGAACCTCTCCTACCTCCGCAGCACCTGAAGCACATGCCGCCCCGGCGCGCGGGCCCGGGCCTCGCCGCCGCGCCGCACCCCAGCAGGCCCGGCGGCCTCCTCCCGCCGTACCGGGAGCGCGAGCGCACCCGGCGGGGCATCCTGCGGCGGCGCGGTCAGTATCGCGGGGGCCAGATGCGCGAGGACACCGCAATGCCCCTGCTCATAGGGGCAGTTGTAGGCGACGGCCGGGGAAGGTGCCGCGGTGTGCGGCCCGCCGTCGGCCAGGGCGGCAACCGGCCCCAGGCAGACCAGGAGCGCGCCGAAGAGGGCGGCCGAGGCACACAGGAGCGCCACGCCACGCCTGACGCGCGCGATGCCCGTGGTGCGCGCAATGCGCCCCAGGTGCCCGTGGCGCCTGATGCGACTGTTGCGGGTGTGCCGTAAGCCCCCCATGAGGGGGGATCGTAACGGCCCCCTCGCCGTACGTCACCAGGCAACCGGACGGAACCTCTCACCGGGCCCGTGACCAGCACGCCGCACACCCGCGGCGCCGCGACGAGGGGCGGTACGCAACCTGCCCGAAACCGTGTGGTGGGATGCTGGGAGCCCCCAGTGTGTCCCGAGGCGTGGGAGCAGGCGGCCTGACCAGCAAAAGGGAAGTGAAAATGGACAAGCAGCAGGAATTCGTGCTCCGTACGTTGGAGGAGCGGGACATCCGCTTCGTACGCCTGTGGTTCACCGATGTGCTGGGCTTCCTGAAATCGGTCGCCGTGGCGCCGGCCGAGCTGGAGCAGGCCTTCGACGAGGGCATCGGCTTCGACGGCTCCGCCATCGAGGGGTTCGCCCGGGTCTACGAGTCCGACATGATCGCCAAGCCGGACCCCAGCACCTTCCAGATCCTCCCGTGGCGCGCGGAAGCCCCCGGCACGGCCCGGATGTTCTGCGACATCCTGATGCCGGACGGCTCGCCGTCCTTCGCCGACCCCCGCTACGTACTCAAGCGCATCCTGAACAAGACCTCCGACCTCGGCTTCACCTTCTACACCCATCCCGAGATCGAGTTCTTCCTTCTCAAGGACAAGCCGCTGGACGGATCCAAGCCCGTCCCCGCCGACAACTCCGGCTACTTCGACCACACCCCGCAGAACGTCGGCATGGACTTCCGCCGCCAGGCGATCACCATGCTCGAATCCATGGGCATCTCGGTCGAGTTCAGCCACCACGAGGGCGCCCCCGGCCAGCAGGAGATCGACCTGCGCTACGCCGACGCGCTCTCCACGGCCGACAACATCATGACGTTCCGCCTGGTCATGAAGCAGGTCGCACTGGAACAGGGCGTCCAGGCCACCTTCATGCCCAAGCCGTTCTCGGAGTTCCCCGGCTCGGGCATGCACACCCACCTCTCCCTCTTCGAGGGCGACCGCAACGCCTTCTACGAGTCGGGTGCCGAGTACCAGCTGTCCAAGGTGGGCCGCTCCTTCATCGCCGGCCTGCTCAAGCACGCCGCAGAGATCTCCGCCGTCACCAACCAGTGGGTCAACTCCTACAAGCGCATCTGGGGCGGCTCGGCCCGCACGGCGGGCTCCGGCGGCGAGGCCCCCTCGTACATCTGCTGGGGCCACAACAACCGTTCCGCTCTCATCCGGGTGCCGATGTACAAGCCCGGCAAGACCGGCTCCTCGCGCGTCGAGGTCCGCTCCATCGACTCCGGCGCCAACCCCTACCTCACGTACGCGGTGCTGCTCGCCGCCGGCCTCAAGGGCATCGAGGAGGGCTACGAACTCCCGCCGGGCGCCGACGACGACGTGTGGGCGCTCTCGGACGCAGAACGCCGCGCCATGGGCATCGAACCCCTCCCGCAGAACCTCGGCGAGGCGATCGACCTGATGGAACGCAGCGAACTGGTCGCCGAAACCCTCGGCGAGCACGTCTTCGACTTCTTCCTGCGCAACAAGAAGCAGGAGTGGGAGGAGTACCGCAGCGAGGTCACCGCCTTCGAGCTGCGGAAGAACCTGCCGGTGCTGTAGTGCCGTAGCACTGTCCCCGCGGGTGCTGCGCGCGCGGTTCCGCTGTCACCGCAGCCGCGCGGTGCGGCCGGACCCGCGGGGCCCTGGGGCGGGCGGGGGCGATGGGGTGGGCGGGGGCGATGGGGTGGGCGCTAATTCGGATGCGAGGGGGTCAATTCGCTGGCAGGGTGCGGATCATGGACCGTTCCCGTGCCTCGCAGCTGGCTCACGCACACCACCCCATCTCCTCGCCGCTCGACGAGTCCTCCCTCGACCGCGTGCTCGCGCGCGCCCTCGACCGGGGCGGCGAGCGGATACTCGACCTCGGCTGCGGACAGGCCGAGTGGCTGATCCGCGCCCTCGAGGCGCACCCCGCCACCACCGCCGTGGGCGTCGACATCGCGGCGAACGCGCTCGCCGAGGCCCGCGCGCAGGCCGACGCGCGGGGCGTCGGCGACCGGCTGACCCTTCTGGAAGCGGACGCCGCCGCCTTCGTGCCGGACGCGCCCTTCGACGTCATCATCAGCTCCGGCGCCTCGCACGCCTTCGGCGGCCTGCCGGCGACGCTGGAGCGGGTGCACCAGTACCTCGCGCGCGGCGGCCGCGTCGTCATCGGCGACGCCTACTGGCTGACGGCGCCCTCGCCCGAGGCCGTCGAGATGCTGGGGGAGTACGACAACCTGGCCGACACCGTCGACCGCATCACCGGCGCCGGCTGGACCCCGGTCTACGGCCACCTCTCCACCCGGCACGAGCTCGACGACTACGAGTGGAACTGGACGGGCTCGCTGGCCGCCTGGGCCCTGGACCACCCCGAGGACCCGGACAGCGCGGACGCGCTCGCCCTGTCCGCCGTCCACCGCACCGAATGGCTGCGCGGCTACCGCGACAGCTTCGGCTTCCACACCCTCGTCCTGCGCCGCACGGAAGGCTGAGCTCCGTGGACACCGGCGACCGGCGCCCGGCCCCGCCACTGCGCGGCGGTGAACGCGAGACCCTGCGCGGTTTCCTGGAGTTCCACCGGGCCACCCTCGCCATGAAGTGCGAGGGGCTGACCGACGAGGAGTTGCGGCGGCAGTCGTCGGCGCCTTCGACGCTGACCCTGCTGGGCCTGGTGCGGCACATGGCGGAGGTCGAGCGGACCTGGTTCAGGCGCGTCATCAACCAGGAGCTGGACCTGCCGTTCGTCTGGTCGGACAAGGGCGACTTCCAGGAGGCGTACGACGCGTCGGGCTCGACCCGGGCGGAGGCGTTCGCCGCGTGGGAGGCGGAGGTCGAGCACTCCCGCCGCATCGAACGGGAAGCGGCATCCCTGGACGTCACCGGCTATGTCCCCCGGTGGGAGGAGGACGTGTCGCTGCGGCTGGTGATGCTGCACCTCCTGCATGAGTACGCCCGGCACAACGGCCACGCGGACTTCCTGCGCGAGGGCATCGACGGCGTGGTCGGGGCCTAGCACCGGCTCCGGCAGACCGCGCCGGAGCCCTCCACGGGCAGCACCCCCCCCGCAATACGCACCGCGCCCCCCGCAATACGCACCGCACCCCTCACGCCCCGTAGAAGAGTTCCTCCATGACGGCGCGGGCGCGGCGGGTGATGCGGCGGTAGTCGTCCAGCATGTCGCCGACATGGCCGGTGTCGTACCCCAGGTAGCGGCCCATGGCAGCGAGCTCGCGGCCGTCCGAGGGGAAGGTGTCGCCGGCCCGGCCGCGCACCAGCATCACGCCGTTGCGCACCCGGGTGGCCAGCACCCAGGCCTCGTCGAGGATGGCCGCCTCCTCCGTCGGGATCAGGCCCGCCGCGTGCGCGGCGGCCAGCGCCTCCCGGGTCCGGGTGGTGCGCAGGCCCGGCTCCGCCCAGCCGTGCTGCATCTGCAGCAGCTGCACCGTCCACTCCACGTCGCTCAGCCCGCCCCGGCCCAGCTTCGTGTGCAGGGTCGCGTCCGCGCCGCGCGGCATCCGCTCCGACTCCATCCGGGCCTTGAGCCGCCGGATCTCCCGGACCGCGTCCTCGCCGAGGCCCTCCATCGGGTACCGCAGCGGGTCCACCAGCTCGATGAAGCGCTGCCCGAGGTCCACATCGCCCGCCATCGGGTACGCCCGCAGCAGCGCCTGGCTCTCCCAGACCAGCGACCAGCGCCGGTAATAGGCGCCGTAGGAGTTCAGGGTGCGCACCAGCGGTCCGCTCTTGCCCTCCGGGCGCAAATCCGCGTCGATCAGCAGCGGCGGGTCCGCGGTGGGCAGCTGGAGCAGCCTGCGCATCTCGGTGACCACCTTGTTGGCGGCCAGGGCGGCCTCCTGCTCGTCCACGCCCTCGCGCGGCTCGTGCACGAACAGCACGTCCGCGTCGGAGCCGTAGCCCAGTTCGTGCCCGCCGAAACGGCCCATGCCGATCACCGCGAACCGGGTGGGCAGCTCGTCGCCCCACTGCTCGCGGACCGCCGCCCGCAGCGCACCCGCCACGGCCGCCGCGTTCAGCGCCGTCACCGCGTCGCCGACCCGGTCCACCAGTGCCCCCGGGTCGGACTCGGCGGGGCTCTCCTCCGTGCCGTAACTGCCGATGATGTCGGCGGCGGTGGTGCGGAACAGCTCCCTGCGCCGTACCCCGCGCGCCGCCGCCACCGCCGCCTCGGCCCCGTCCGCGCGCCCGACCGCGGCCAGCACCTCCTGCTCCAGGTGCTCGCGGCCGCGCGGGTTGAGCCCCTTGGGATCGCCGAGGATCGCCACCGCCTCCGGGGCGCGCAGCAGCAGGTCGGGGGCGAGCCGCCCGGCGGAGAGCACCCGGGCGAGGTTCTCCGCCGCCGCCCCCTCGTCCCGCAGCAGCCGCAGGTACCACGGGGTCTTGCCGAGCGCGTCCGACACCTTGCGGAAGCCCAGCAGTCCCGCGTCCGGGTCGGCGGAGTCCGCGAACCAGCCCAGCAGCACCGGCAGCAGGGTGCGCTGGATGGCCGCCTTGCGGGTGACCCCCGAGGACAGCGCCTCCAGGTGCCGCAGCGCGCCGACCGGGTCCGCGTACCCGAGCGCCTCCAGACGCTGGCCGGCCGCGCGCGGGCTCAGCCTGATCTCGCCGGGAGACAGCTGGGCGACGGCGTCCAGCAGCGGCCGGTAGAAGAGCTTCTCGTGCAGCCGCCGGACGACCGAGGCGTGCCGCTTCCAGACGCTCTGCAGCTCGGTGACCGGCTCGCCGCGCAGCCCGAGCGAACGCCCCAGCCTGCGCAGATCCGCCTGGGACTCCGGCACCAGGTGGGTGCGGCGCATCCGGTACAGCTGGATGCGGTGCTCCATCTGCCGCAGGAAGCGGTACGCCTCGTCGAGCTGGGCGGCGTCCGCCCGGCCGACGTACCCCCCGTCGGCCAGCGCCCGCAGGGCCTCCAGCGTGCTGCCGCTGTGCAGCGTCGCGTCGCTGCGCCCGTGCACCAGCTGGAGCAGCTGTACGGCGAACTCGACGTCCCGCAGCCCGCCGGGGCCCAGCTTCAGCTCGCGCTCCAGCTGCCCGGGCGGGATGTTGTCGACCACCCGGCGGCGCATCCGCTGCACGTCGGGCACGAAGTTCTCCCGCTCGGCGGCCTGCCACACCAGGGGCGAGAGGGCCGCGACGTACTCCTCGCCGAGGGCGAGGTCGCCGGCCACCGGGCGGGCCTTCAGCAGGGCCTGGAACTCCCAGGTCTTGGCCCAGCGCTGGTAGTACGCGAGGTGGCTGGAGAGGGTGCGGACCAGGGGGCCGTTGCGCCCCTCGGGGCGGAGGTTGGCGTCCACCGGCCAGATGGTGCCCTCGACGGTGGTCTCCGAGCAGATCCGCATCAGGTGCGAGGCGAGCCGGGTCGCGGCCCGTACCGCCTTCTCCTCGTCGGCGCCGTCGGCGGCCTCCCCGACGAAGATGACGTCGACGTCGGAGATGTAGTTCAGCTCGTGACCGCCGCACTTGCCCATCGCGATCACCGCGAGCCGGCAGATCGCGTCGTCGTCGGGGGCGGCCCGGCGGGCGATCGCGAGGGCGGCGCGCAGGGTGGCCGTCGCGAGGTCGGCGAGCTCGGCCGCCGTGCGGGCCACATCGGTGCTGCCGCACACGTCGCGGGCCGCGATCGACAGCAGGCACCTGCGGTAGGCGACGCGCAGGGTCACCGGGTCGTCGGCGCCGGACAGCCCGTGCTCGAACTCCGCCACCCCGGGATGCAGGTCGGCGGCCTCGTACGTGAGCAGCGCGTGCCAGTCACCGGGGTGCCGGGCGAGGTGGTCGGCGAGTGCCTCGGAGGCGCCCATGACGCCCAGCAGCCGGTCGCGGAACGGCTTCGCGGAGACGAGGGTGCGCAGGAGGTCCTGGCGTTCCTCGTCGCTCGGCTGGGCCTCCGCCAGCCGCAGGAGCCCGAGCAGGGCGAGGTCGGGGTCGGCCGTCGCACCCAGGGCGTCCAGCAGGACCGGGTCGTGGCGGACGGGGGCGAGCGCCTCCTCGTCGAGGAGGCGCTCGGCGGTGGAGGGGTCGGTGAACCCGTGCCGGATGAGACGCGTGAAAGTGCTGCTGCGGCGGCCTGGCACGGTCATGTCGGTTCCCCGCCCTCTCGCTCGGTACGTGCGGTACGCGTACCGAGCCTATGGGGCGCCGCCCGCCGCGCACGCCCGGGCATGCCCGCCGCGAGGGGAGCGGGGTCGGGCGCGCGCGGCGGGTGGGCGCGCGGCGGCCGGGACGGGGACGGGGGGGGGAGGCGCGTGCGGGCAGCGGGCGCTCGGCGGCCGGGACGGGGACGGGGCGGTGGGGGTCAGGCGCGTGCGGGCAGCGGACCCGGGGGCCTGCCACCGGGGGCGACCAGCTTCGGCAGCCGGTGCGGCATCGAGCCGTACCAGGCGAAGGCGACCGCGTACCCGAAGGCCAGGCACATGATCCCGCCGACGGCGTCCAGCCAGAAGTGGTTCGCGGTGGCGACGATGACGACCAGGGTCAGGGTGGGGTACAGCAGCCCGAGGATCCGCGCCCAGGGCGCCGACGCCAGGAAGAAGATCGTCAGCCCGCACCAGGTCGACCACCCGATGTGCATCGAGGGCATCGCCGCGTACTGGTTCGTCATGTGCTTGAGGTCGCCGGAGGCCATCGAGCCCCAGGTGTGGTGGACCAGCACCGTGTCGACGAAGCCGCCGCCGTTCATCAGCCGGGGCGGGGCCAGCGGGTACAGGTAGTAGCCGACCAGGGCGACGCCCGTGGTGGCGAAGAGGATGGTCCTGGAGGCCGCGTACCGGCCGGGCTGCCACCGGTAGAGCCACACCAGCACACCCAGCGTGACCAGGAAGTGCAACGTCGCGTAGTAGTAGTTCATCGAGACGATCAGCCAGGTCACGGAGTCGATCGCGTGATTGACGGACTTCTCCACGGCGATCCCGAGCTGCTGCTCGGTCTTCCAGATCCAGTCGGCGTTGGCGAGCGCCTTCGCCTTCTGCTCGGGCACCGCGTTGCGGACGAGCGAATAGATCCAGTAGCTGACCGCGATCAGCAGGATCTCGAACCAGAACCGGGGCCTGCGCGGCGACCGGATCCGCTGCAGGAGCGAGAGCCGGGCCGGTGCCGTCTCCTCCTCGCTCACCTCGGGTGACGCGGTGACGGCGCTCCGGCCTGCCTCTGTTCTCGTGGTCGCTTCACCCATGGGACGGAAGTCTGCCAGACCGTTGTCCTGCACCGATCATCCTCGGGGGGGGTTTGAGAGGGGGCCGGGGTCCCCCTCAAGGACGAGGTCCTGAGGCGGTTGACCCCCGTACGACCAGTTCCGGCATGAACACGAACTCGCTGTGCGGGGCCGGCGTCCCGCCGACCTCTTCCAGCAGGGCCCGGACCGCCGCCTGCCCCATTGCGGTGACCGGCTTGCGGATGGTGGTGAGCGGCGGGTCGGTGAACGCGATGAGGGGGGAGTCGTCGAAGCCGACCACGGAGATGTCGCGCGGCACCTCGAGACCCAGCCTGCGGGCCGCCCGTATCGCCCCGAGCGCCATCATGTCGCTGGCGCAGACCACCGCGGTGCAGCCCCGCTCGATCAGCGCGGAGGCGGCCGCCTGGCCGCCCTCCAGGGTGTAGAGGGAATGCTGGACGAGGTCGTCCGCCTCCTCGGCGGACATCCCGAACCGCTCCTGCATGCTGCCGCGGAAGCCCTCGATCTTGCGGAGCACGGGCACGAACCGCTTCGGCCCGACGGCCAGCCCTATCCGGGTGTGGCCCAGCGCCGCGAGGTGGGTGACCGCGAGCCGCATCGCGGCGCGGTCGTCCGGTGAGATGAACGGTGCCTGCACCTTCGGCGAGAACCCGTCCACCAGGACGAAGGGAACGCCCTGCGCGCGCAGCTGCTCGTAGCGCTGCGTGTCCGCCGTGGTGTCCGCGTGGAGACCGGAGACGAAGATGATGCCGGAGACGCCGCGGGCGACGAGCATCTCCGTGAGCTCGTCCTCGGTGGAGCCGCCCGGGGTCTGGGTGGCGAGCACCGGGGTGTAGCCCTGGCGGGTCAGGGCCTGGCCGATCACCTGCGCGAGCGCGGGAAAGATCGGGTTCTCCAGCTCGGGGGTGATCAGCCCGACGAGGCCGGCGCTGAGCCGGCGCAGCCGGACCGGTCGCTCGTACCCGAGGACGTCGAGAGCGGCGAGTACGGATTCGCGGGTGGCCGAGGCAACACCCGGCTTGCCGTTGAGGACCCGGCTGACCGTCGCTTCGCTGACCCCCGCCTGGGCTGCGATGTCGGCTAGCCGTGCGGTCATGATGTGGGACCTTACCGGGCTCCTGTCCCCTTGCCCACCAGGCGCAGGATTCGGCCGGAAGGGGGACGGCCGCCGGGTCCGGCGGACCCGGATCCCTCCTCGGGAATGACAGTCTTGCAATTTCTTGCGAACGCCCTGCCGCACCCCGTACAGCCGCCCTGTCACGGCTCCGGCGTGCGGGACAAGGGGAGCGGAGGGCAACCCGGAGGACACGCGGACGTAACGATCGACCCCCCTTGCAGAAATTTCACGCAAACTCTTTCGGACTTCTTTCAGGCTTGTTACGTTCCTGACGACCCGGCGCCGCGACGGAGCGGTACGGCAGTTGAAGGAGTTCAGATGCGACGTGGCATAGCAGCCACCGCCCTGGTCGCGACGCTGGCGCTCGCGGCGACCGCGTGCAGCGGCGACAGTGACAGCGGTCAGACCAAGGGCTCGGGCGGCGAGCTCGCCGGCGAGGTCACCTGGTGGGACACCTCCACCGTCGGCAGCGAGGACAAGGTCTTCAAGAAGATCGCCGAGGACTTCAAGAAGAAGCACCCCAAGGTCGCCGTCAAGTACGTCAACGTGCCCTTCGGCGACGCCCAGAACAAGTTCAAGAACGCCGCACAGGCCGGCGCCGGAGCCCCGGACGTGATCCGCGCCGAGGTCGCCTGGACCCCCGACTTCGCGGACCTCGGCTACCTGGCCCCGCTGGACGGCACCACCGCCCTGAAGAACGAGGGCGACTTCCTGAAGCAGGCCGCGGCCTCCACGAAGTACAAGGACAAGACCTACGCCGTCCCGCAGGTCATCGACTCCATGGGCATCTTCTACAACAAGAAGATGCTCAAGGACGCGGGCGTCGAGGTGCCGAAGACCATCGACGAGCTGAAGACCGCCGCGAAGAAGATCAAGGTGAAGACCGGCAAGACCGGCATGTACCTGCGCGGCGACGACGCGTACTGGTTCCTCTCCTTCCTCTACGGCGAGGGCGGCGACCTGGTCGACGCCAAGAACAAGAAGGTCACCATCGACGGCCCGGCCGGCGTCAAGGCGATGAACGTCGCCAAGGACCTGGTGACCTCCGGGGCCGCCAGGACCGACGCCACCGACGGCTTCGACAACATGCAGAAGGCGTTCAAGTCCGGCGACGTCGCGATGATGATCAACGGCCCGTGGGCGATCGCCGACACCTACGCCGGTGACCAGTTCAAGGACAAGTCCAACCTGGGCATCGCCCCGGTCCCGGCCGGTTCCGCCGGACAGGGCGCCCCGCAGGGCGGCCACAACCTCGCCGTGTACGCGGGCTCCAAGAACCTGGACGCCTCCTACGCCTTCGTCGAGTACATGTCCTCGCCCGAGGTACAGGCGCAGGTCACCAAGGAGCTCAACCTGCTCCCGACCCGCACCGCGGTCTACTCGCAGCCCGAGGTCGCCAAGAACGAGATCGTCACGTTCTTCAAGCCGGTCGTCGACAAGGCCGTCGAGCGCCCGTGGATCCCGGAGACCGGCAGCCTGTTCGCCCCGCTGGTCACCGAGTACACCAAGGTCCTCACCGGCCAGACCACGCCCGAGGCGGGCGTGAAGACCACCGGCGAGTCGTACCGCAAGCTCCTCAAGGGCTGGAACTAGGAAGCACCGATGACTGCTGCTGACACCAGCCGGTCGGCGGCGCCGGGCGCGGGGGGGGGCGCACCCCCCCCCCCGCCCGGGCCCGCCCCCCCGCACCAACCCACGAACGGGCGGGGCCC
>NZ_JBHXRV010000060.1:0-2108 GCF_042716745.1 Streptomyces sp. NPDC058663 | reverse complement strand
CGCAAGCTCCTCTCGGGCTGTAACTTGTAACCACCTATGACTGCTGCTCACACCCGCGGGTGGGGGGCGCCGGCCGGGGGCGGCACCGCCCCCGCCCGCGGCCGCGGCCGCGACACCGGTCAGAACCACGAGACGGGCAGGACCCCGGGGCGCCTGCGCCGCTCGGTCTCCACCCACTGGTACGCCTGGACGATGGTCGCCCCCGTGGTGGTCGTCATCGGCGTCATCATCGGATACCCCCTGGTCCGCGGCATCTTCCTGTCGCTGACCGACGCCAACGAGCGCAACGTCGAGCGCTCCATCGGCGTGAACACGCTGCCCGCGACCTACGAGTTCGTCGGCCTCGACAACTACGTCGACGCCCTCACCGGCAGCCAGTTCGCCGCCACCCTCGGCTGGACGGTGCTGTGGACCGTCGCCTGTGTGTCGGTCACCTTCGCACTCGGCATGGGCCTGGCGAACATGCTCAACCGGAAGATCGCGGGACGCAGCCTCTACCGGGTGCTGCTGGTACTGCCCTGGGCGGTCCCCGGCTTCGTCTCCGTGTTCGCCTGGCGGTTCCTCTACAACGAGAAGAACGGCCTGCTCAACAAGATCCTCGCGGGCGGCGGCATCGACGCCGTGCCGTGGCTGAACGACCCGACCTGGGCGAAGTTCGCGGTGATCTCCGTGAACGTCTGGCTCGGCATCCCCTTCATGATGGTGGCCCTCCTCGGCGGCCTCCAGTCCATCCCGCGGGAGATGTACGAGGCCGCCGAGATGGATGGCGCCTCCGCCTGGCAGCGCTTCCGGCACATCACCCTGCCGGGCCTGCGGCCGGTGAGCACCACGGTCGTCCTGCTCTCCACCATCTGGACCTTCAACATGTTCCCGGTGATCTTCCTGCTCACCCGGGGCGGCCCCGGCGAGGCCACCCAGATCCTCGTCACGCAGGCGTACAAGTTCTCCTTCGAGATCAGCCCGCGCGACTTCGCGCAGTCCTCCACGTGGGGCGTGCTGATCCTCGTACTCCTGTTGATCTTCGCCGTGTTCTACCGGCGCGTCCTCCGCAAGCAGGGAGAAGTCTGGTGAGCACCACCACCCCGGCGACCCGCCCCCCGGCGGCGCGCGTCCCCGCCAAGGGCACGCTGGTCACCGGCCAGAGCGCCAACGTCCAGATCCGCGAACGCCGTTCGCCGCTGGCCTCCCTCGGCCTGCACGCCACTCTCGTCGTCGCGTCGCTCCTCGCCGTCTTCCCGGTGGTGTGGGTCCTGCTGACCTCGCTCAAGCCGGCGAAGTACGCGACCACCACCGACTTCGTCCGCGAGACGACGCTGGAGAACTACACAAGCCTGATCAACGACACCCCGTTCCTCACCTGGTTCGGGAACTCGCTGCTCATCGCGGGCCTGTCCACCGTCATCGGCGTCTTCGTCGCCTCCACCACCGGCTACGCCATCAGCCGCTTCCGGTTCCCCGGCAAGCGCGGTCTGATGTGGACCCTGCTGATCACCCAGATGTTCCCGGTCGCCGTCCTCATCGTGCCGATCTACAACATCATGGCCAAGCTGGGACTGCTGAACCAGCCGATGGGCCTGGTCGTCACCTACCTCACCATCTCCGTGCCGTTCTGCGCGTGGATGATGAAGGGCTTCTTCGACGGCATCCCGCAGGAGATCGACGAGTCCGGCCAGGTCGACGGCCTGACCCCGTTCGGCACCTTCTGGCGGCTGATCCTCCCGCTCGCCAAGCCCGGCATCGCGGTCACCGCGTTCTACTCCTTCATCACCGCGTGGGGCGAGGTCGCGTACGCCTCGGCCTTCCTGGTCGGCGACGAGAACATGACCCTGGCGGGCGGCCTGCAGAAGTTCGTGAACCAGTACAGCAGCCAGTGGGGCCCGATGGCCGCCGCGTCCGTGCTGATCGCGATACCGGCCGGCGTCGTCTTCATCTTCGCCCAGCGACACCTGGTGAGCGGAATGACAGCAGGCGCCACCAAGGGCTGATTACGCGGGGGCGGGGGCGACCTCCCCGCCCCCGCCCCGACCCGCCACGCCCACACCGCCCACACCCCACCAGGGGGACAATAACCCCCACCCCGGCGGCCCGGCCCCCCGCAACCCCGGCAC
>NZ_JBHXRV010000059.1:0-47364 GCF_042716745.1 Streptomyces sp. NPDC058663 | reverse complement strand
ATTTCCTTTTGCGTGTGGGGTGGGGGGACCATCTCCAAACCGGGGGCCCCCAACTAAATCCGCCCCCGGGTTGCCGGGGGGGCCCGCTTCTGCTGTGCGGACCGCCGCCTCCGCGTACGGCGGCGGCGTCGCGGGCCGTCTCTCAGGCCGTGAGCTTCTTGCTCAGCCATTCCACCGCTGCCGGGATCTCCCGCTTCCAGGTGTTGAAGTTGTGGCCCCCGCTGTTCAGCGTGATCGAGGACACATGCGTCGGCGCCTTCACCTTGTCGATGAACTTCAGCGTCGGCTTGAGGTTGTCCTCGCCCTTCTTGCTGGTGGTCAGCAGCAGCGAGGTCTTGGGCGCCGGCAGGTTGTCCAGCGACCACAGCAGGTCCGCCCGCTGCTTCAGCTTCTTGCTGCCGCCGAAGAGGTCGCCGGTCGTCGGGTCCTCCGCCGCCTTGTAGTACGCCGAGAGGCCCGCTCCCGCCGCGAACTTGTCCGGGTGCTGCATCGCGATCTTCACCGCGCAGTAGCCGCCGGTGGAGTTCCCCATGAAGCCCCAGTTCTCCGGCTTCATGCCCACCCGGTAGGACGAGGAGATGGCGTGGCGCAGGTCCTTGGCGAAGAACGTCTCGGTCTGCGGGCCGCCGGGGATGTCCACGCACTCGGTGTCGCGCGGCGGGGCGACGGTCGGCCGCATCATCACCATGATCATGGGCTGTGCCTTGCCCGCCCGGGCCTGCATGAGGGCGGTCTGCGGGTAGCGGAGCCCCTTGATCAGGTTCATCGCGGTGCCCGGGTAGCCGGTCAGGACGACGGTGGCCGGGAACTGCTTCTTGGCGTACTTCGGCTGGAAGTACTCCGGCGGCAGATATACGAAGGCCGGGCTGGCGATCTTGGAGTCGCGGCCCTGGATCCGTACCTCCTGTATCTGGCCGCCGACGGTCGGCTTGTTGCCGCCGGGCACGTCCATCGCGCGCGTGCCGATCAGCTGGGCCTGCTTGCCGCCGCCCTGCGCGTGGTCGACGACCACGCCCATGCCCTCCTCCTGGCCGAAGAGGTCGGCCCAGGACCCGTAGAAGAGGAACGACTTGTTCGCCGCGAGGCCGACCGCCGCGAACAGGGCCAGCTGGGTCGCCAGCAGCATGCCGACGCGGCCGAGGACGGCCCGCCAGGTGCGGCCCGAAAGACGGGGCCAGAGCCAGATGGTGACGGCGAACAGCAGGATCGCGATCACGACCGCGAGGGCGAGAACCTTGGTGCTGGTGAGACCCATGACTAGATCGTTACTTCCTGGATGAGAATTTCCTGAGAGCCGAGTGAACCCACCCCCCGGAAGCGCCGTCCTAGTGGACGCACGTTGCCCGGACGGACCTTCTCCAAGTTCCGCGGGCACAAAACCCCTCGCGGAAACCTCGGGAAGCGATGTCAATCAGAATAGATGGGGATAAGTCCGGAGCGGTTCCGGATCGGGTGCGGCGGGTGCTTCGCGGACCGCGCCCCGAGAAGGTCCCCGCGCTGGTGGGCGCGGCAGTCACGCTCGTCGGCCTGCTCGACATCGCGGCCGGGGTATTCCCCCGCTTCCGGCACAGCCGGATGCACAGCATGGCAGAGGTGCTGCCCGGCACCTTCGGGCCCTTCGCCGCCGCCTTCTCGCTCACCGTGGGCGTGCTGCTGCTGCTCCTGGCGCACGGCCTCAAGCGGCGCAAGCGGCGGGCCTGGCGCTCGGCCGTGGTCCTGCTGCCGGTCGGAGCCCTCGCCCAGTACACGTACCGCAACTCGGTCGTCGGAGTGCTGATCGCGCTCGCGCTTCTCGCGCTGCTGCTGGTCCACCGCAGGGAGTTCTCCGCGCTGCCCGACCCGCGCAGCCGCTGGAGGGCGCTCGCCAACTTCGTGCTGATGGGCGCGGGCTCGATCGGGCTCGGCCTGCTGATCGTCAGCTCGCACCCGCGGCGGGTCGTCGGCAATCCCGGGCTGCCCGACCGGCTGGAGCACGTGCTCTTCGGCCTGGTCGGTTTCGAGGGTCCCGTGTCGTACGCCGGCCAGGTCTCCTGGACGGTCGGCTACTCGCTGGGCGCTCTGGGCTGGATCACCGCGATCACCACCATCTACCTGGCCCTGCGCCCCGAGCACCCGGCCGCCCGCCTCACCGAGGAGGACGAGGTACGGCTGCGCGCCCTGCTGGACAAGCACGGCGACCGCGACTCGCTGGGCCACTTCGCGCTGCGCCACGACAAGGCCGCCGTCTTCTCACCGAGCGGCAAGGCGGCGGTGACGTACCGCGTGGTCTCCGGGGTGATGCTCGCCTCCGGCGACCCGATCGGTGACGTCGAGGCCTGGCCGGGCGCCATCGAGCGGTTCATGGACGAGGCGAAGGCGCACTCCTGGACGCCGGCCGTGATGGGCTGCTCGGAGACCGGCGGCGAGGTGTGGACCCGTGAGACCGGTCTCGACGCCCTCGAACTGGGCGACGAGGCCATAGTCGACGTCCCCGACTTCTCCCTCTCCGGACGCGCGATGCGCAACGTGCGCCAGATGGTGAAGCGGATCGAGCGCAACGGTTACGTCACCAAGGTGCGCCGGGTCGGGGACCTCGACCAGGAGGAGCTGGAGCGGATCAGGCGGGCCGCGGCGGACTGGCGGGGCACCGAGACCGAGCGCGGTTTCTCCATGGCGCTGGGCCGGGTCGGCGAGCCGGGCGACGAGGACTGCTTCATCGCCACCGCCCACAAGGCCGACGAGGAGGGCGCCCGGCCGGGCCCCTACGGCGACATCAAAGCCGTACTCCACTTCGTGCCGTGGGGCCCGGACGGCATGTCCCTGGACCTGATGCGCCGCGACCGTGCCGCCGACCCGGGGATGAACGAACTGCTGATCGTCGCCTCCCTGACGGCCGCCCCCGGCCTCGGCATCAAGAAGGTCTCCCTCAACTTCGCCATGTTCCGTTCGGCGCTGGCGCGCGGCGAGAAGCTGGGCGCGGGGCCGGTGCTGCGCGGCTGGCGGGGCCTGCTGGTCTTCCTCTCGCGCTGGTTCCAGATCGAGTCGCTGTACAAGTTCAACGCCAAGTTCCGGCCGCGCTGGGAGCCCCGCTTCGTGGTCTTCCGCACCACCCGCGACCTGCCGCGCATCGGCTTCGCGGCCATGCAGGCGGAGGGCTTCGTCACTCTCGGACTGCCGCGCCCCTTCGCCCGCAAGGCCTCGCCGAAGCGGCAGCCGAAGCCGTGCGCCCACACGGAGAGCGTGCGGGTCCCGGAGACCTCCGGGGTCTGAGCGGGGGCGCGGCGGGGCGGGCCGCCCGGCGGACCCGTTCCGGCGGTCCGGCCGGCGGCGTCGCCCCGGTGATCCGGCCGGCGTTTCCCGCCCCGGCGGTCCGTCCGCCCGGGCGGGTCAGCCGACGGATTCCACTTCCACTTCCTGGCGGGGAACCTTGCGGCCGTCCGCGTCGATCGACCGGCGCAGCGCCTCGTGCAGCCTGGCCGGGGTGAGGACTCCCAGGAAGCGGCCCTCGCCCGCCTCGTCGATGACGGCGATCCAGCCCGCGTCGTGCTGGAGCATCGTGGCGAAGGCCTGCTTGAGCGAGGCGCCCACCGGCAGCCACGCCTCCATCCGGCGGGCGTGCTCGCGCACCGTACCGCCGGATCCGACGGCGTCCGCGGGGATCCAGCCGTGCAGATTGTCCTCGCCGTCCAGGACGACGGCCCAGCGGGCGCCCTCGGCGGACAGCCGGGCGGTGGCCGTCCGCAGCGGGTCGTCGAGGTGCACCACGGGCGGCTGGTCGAGGTCGGACTCCTCGATCGGGGTGACCGAGAGGCGCTTCAGGCCCCGGTCCGCGCCGACGAAGTCCGCGACGTACGGGGTGGCCGGGGCGCCCAGTACCGCGGCCGGGGGGTCGAACTGCTCGATGGTGCCCTGGCCGTAGACCGCGATCCGGTCGCCGAGCCGTACCGCCTCCTCGATGTCGTGGGTCACGAAGAGCACCGTCTTGCGCACCTGCGACTGGAGCTTGAGGAATTCGTTCTGGAGGTGCTCGCGGACCACCGGGTCGACGGCGCCGAAGGGTTCGTCCATCAGGAGCACGGGCGGGTCGGCGGCCAGCGCGCGGGCGACGCCGACGCGCTGGCGCTGGCCGCCGGACAGCTGCTCGGGGTAGCGGGACCCGTACACCGAGGGATCGAGACCGACCAGGTCGAGGAGCTCGGCGGCACGCGCGCGTGCCTGTGCGCGCTTCACGCCGAGGAGGTGGGGGACGGTCGCGGTGTTGTCCAGGACCGTCCGGTGCGGGAAGAGGCCGACCTGCTGGATGACGTAGCCGATGCGGCGCCGGAGTGCGACGGGGTCGACGGTGGATATGTCCTCGCCGTCGAGCAGGATGCGGCCCTCGCTCGGTTCGATGAGCCGGTTGACCATCTTCATGGTGGTGGTCTTGCCGCAGCCCGAAGGGCCGACGAGCGTGACGAGTTCACCCGCGGCGACCTCGAAGGACAGGTCGTCGACGGCCGTCGTCCCGTGGGCGTAGCGCTTGGTGACGTGCTCGAACCGGATCATGGGACCCCATTGTGACGACTGGTGACGGACGTGGTGTGAAGGGCGTGTTGCCGGGATGTGGCGGCCCGAACGCGTTGTCAGTGCCTCGGGCTATGGTCTTGAACATACGTTCCCGAGCGACTGGAATCGGCCTGACGGGGGAGGTGGGGACGCGTGAGCGAACAGAGCTGTCTGGTGACGAACGACTGGATCTGCGGGGAGTACCTGCGTTCCCGCAGCCAGGAGCTGACCGACGCGACGCTCCAGCACCTGTGGATCACGGTGGTCTCGGTGTTGATCGGACTCGCCGTCGCCTTCCCGCTCGCACTGCTGGCGCGGCGCGGCAAGCGGTTCGCCGGACCCGTCCTCGGGCTGACCACCGTGCTGTACACGGTGCCCTCGCTGGCGATGTTCTCGCTGCTGCTGCCCCTGTTCGGCCTCTCCTCCGCCCTGGTGATCACCGGCCTCGTGCTGTACTCGCTGACGATCCTCGTCCGGAACATCCTGGCCGGGCTCGAAGCCGTCCCCGCGGAGACCCGCGAGGCCGCGCGCGGGATGGGGTACGGGCCGTGGCGGATGCTCCGCGAGGTCGAACTGCCGCTCGCGCTCCCGGCGCTGATGGCGGGCGTGCGGATCGCCACCGTCTCGACCGTCGCGCTGACCACGGTCGGCTCCATCGTCGGCCGGGGCGGCCTCGGCAACCTCATCGAGGACGCCCTGCCCACCTTCTTCAAGGCCCAGGTGCTGGCCGCCTCCGTGCTGTGCGTCCTGCTCGCGCTGGTCGCCGACCTGCTGCTGCTCGGACTGCAGCGGGCGCTGACGCCGTGGACCCGGGTGTCGCGCGCGAAGCGGGAGCCGCTCCCGGCCCGAATACGGAAGACTTCCGCGACTGTTGAGGCGGGCTGATCGCGATGGGTGTGCTCGGCGAAGCCTGGACCTGGCTGATGACAGGAGCCCACTGGTCGGGGGAGGGCGGCGTCCTGACCCGGCTGACGGAGCATCTGTACGTCAGCGGGGTCGCGCTGCTCATCGCCTGCGCCCTCGCGCTGCCGGTGGCCTTCCTGCTGGGGCACCTCGGCAAGGGGGGCGCCCTGGCGGTCAACATCTCCAACGTGGGCCGGGCCGTGCCGGTGTTCGCGGTGCTCGCGCTCTTCATGGTCTCGCCGCTGCGCTCCTCCGGGTACGTACCGACGATCATCGCGCTGGTGCTGTTCGCCGTACCCCCGCTGCTGACCAACGCGTACGTGGGGATGCGCGAGGTGGACAGGTCCGTGGTGGAGGCCGCGCGCGGCATGGGGATGGACGGCCGCCAGCTCTTCCTCCGGGTGGAACTGCCGCTCGCCTACCCGCTGGTGATGACCGGGCTGCGCTCGGCGGCCGTGCAGGTCGTGGCCACCGCTTCGATCGCCGCGATGGTCGGCCAGGGCGGGCTCGGGCGGATCATCACAGCCGGCTTCAACACGTACGACACGGCGCAGGTCGTCGCGGGGGCGATCCTCGTGGCACTGCTCGCGCTGCTGGTGGAGGGGGCGCTGGTGCTGCTCGGCCGGCTGTTCTCCCCGTTGCGCAAGTCCGTCTGACAGTCCTTTCGTTCCTGCACCTCGTGCACTCCATGGATGGTGAACCCTCATGAGCAAGACCTCACGCCTCGCCGGTGCGGTAGTCGGCCTGGTGGCACTGACCGGTTCGCTCGCCGCGTGCGGCGGCGACAGCCTGGAGAGCCAGGGCAAGCCCGGCGGCGGCTCCTCGGACTCCGCCGGGGGCGGCAAGAAGGGCTCGCTGGTGGTCGGTGCCGCCGCCTTCACCGAGCCCAAGGTGCTGGCCGAGCTGTACGCCCTGGTCCTGAATGACGCCGGGTACGGCACCTCGGTGACCGTCGTGAAGAACCGTGAACTGTACGAGCCCTCGCTGGAAAAGGGCGAGATAGACGTCGTCCCCGAGTACGCGGCGACCCTCACCGAATTCCTCAACGCCAAGGTGAACGGCGCGAAGGAGGCGGAGAAGAAGCCGCTGGCCTCCAGCGACGTGAAGGCCACCGTCGCCGCGCTGGAAAAGCTGGCAACGCCTCTCGGGCTGAAGGTGCTTCCCGCCGGGGAGGCCGTCGACCAGAACGCCTTCGCGGTGACCAGGGAATTCGCCGCGAAGAACAACCTCAAGACCCTTTCCGACCTGGGGAAGTCGAAGGTGAAGGTCAGGATCGCAGCAGGGGACGAGTGCGAGATCCGGCCGTTCTGCGCGCCGGGCCTGAAGTCGAAGTACGGAATCGACGTCACCGGCATCGACCCCAAGGGCGTCGGCACCCCGCAGTCGAAGCAGGCCGTCAAGGACGGTGAGGACCAGCTCGTCCTCACCACCACCACGGACGCCACCATCGACAGCTTCGGACTCGTCTTCCTGGAGGACGACAAGAAACTGCAGAACGCCGACAACCTGCTTCCCGTCGTGAACGCAAAAGAAGCGGGCGACCCCGCCGTCGCGGATGCCCTCGGCAAGCTCACCAAGGTCCTGACCACGGCCGATCTCGGTGAACTCAACCGCAAGGTGGACATCGAACGCGCCAAGCCGGCCGATGTCGCGAAGGCATATCTGGAGTCCAAGGGCCTCATGAAGAAGTAACCGGGCGGAAGTTGGGGCGCCACCCGGACCGATTCCGGTAACCGCACGGGAACAGATTGCCGGGTGGTGCCCCGTTCGTGTCTTGCGCACGGTAAATTTCGGGCCATGCCACGTGGACGCCACCGCCATTCCCCGCCCCTGCACAAGCTGCTTCCTCCCTCGGCGGTCGCGGGCGGCTCACTCGTGTGTGCCGCCGGTGCCTGGTTCGTGGCGGAACCCGTGGTGCTGCGGATCCTCGTCGCCGCCGCGGCGGCCGCCGCCGTCACCGGTGCGACTCTGATGCGCAGCTGGGACCGTACGGCGGGCCGCAAGGTCGCCGAGCTCAACCGGGCGCGCGAGGCCGACGGGTGGAAGACCGAGGAGCGCATCGCCGACATCGAGGCCGACCTCGAGGAATCGCGTGCGCTGCGGGCCAAGCTCGAAGCCAAGCTCCGCGCCAAGCGCGTCGAACTGGCCGGCCTGCGCAACGAGCACGCCGCACTGCTGCGCAGGTACGCGACTGCGGAGACCGAGCGCGCCAGCGCCCTGGAGAGCCGCCGCAGGCTCGCCAAGGAAGCCGCTGCCCCGGCCAGGGAGCTGACGGCGGCGGCCTCCACCCCGACCACCGCCGCGTACATGAGGGCGGCCGCCGCGCTGGAGAACCTGACGCGCAACGGGGCGGAGCAGCGCAGGGCCGCCGAGGCGGCGCGCGTCGCGGAGGCCGTGGCGGCTCAGCTGGAGGTACGGGTTCCGGCCCAGGCTCCGGTGCGGATCGACGCGGAAGCACTGACTCCGGTACCGGCGGCGCCGGGTGCGGCGGCCCCGGGTGCGGCGGCTCCGGCCGCGGCTTCGAGTACGGCAGCCCCGGGTGCGGCGGCCCCTGCTTCCGTACCTGCCCCGGCAGCGCGGCAGGATCCGGCGGCGCGCGAGCACATGCGCCCGTCGTCGGCCCTCGCGCCGTACGCCCCGCAGAACCTGCCCGCCGGACGCAAGCAGGGCGGCTTCGACTTCTTCGGCACGGGCTCGGCCCCGGGTGCGGGCACGGCTACAGATGCGGGCTCCGCTTCGGGTGCGGGCACGGCGGCACAGGCCACGGACGCGACGGCGCTGGAGCCGGTTCCCGCCACCGTGACGGAGGCCGTGCAGCAGGAGGACCTCGCGGACGTCGTCGGTGAGGAGGCCCTGGCGCTGCACCGGTCCTCCCGGGCGGGCGCGGACAGCGACGCGGTGGGCGAGGTCATCGACCTGACCGCGCACGACGAGACCGAGCAGCTGGACGTGGCGCAGCTCAGGAGCGCGATCGGCTCCTGAGCCGCCGTACGCCGCCCGTTCCGCGCGCGCCACGGCGGCCGCGCGGCGGCGGGTGACGCGCCGCGTGCCGTCCTACTTGTCGATGTCGCCGACGACGAAGAACAGCGATCCGAGGATGGAGACCATGTCGGCGACGAGCGTCCCCGGCAGCAGCTCCGTCAGCGCCTGGATGTTGTTGAACGACGCCGAGCGCAGCTTCAGCCGGTAGGGCGTCTTCTCGCCCTTCGACACCAGGTAGTAGCCGTTGATGCCGAGCGGGTTCTCGGTCCAGGCGTAGGTGTGGCCCTCGGGGGCCTTGAGGACCTTGGGCAGCCGCTGGTTGATCGGGCCCGGCGGCAGGCCGGCCATCCGGTCGAGGCAGGCGTCGGCGAGGTCGAGCGCGTTGTGGGTCTGCTCCAGCAGGCACTCGAAGCGCGCGAGGCAGTCGCCCTCCTGCCGGGTGACGACCTTCAGCGTGTCCTGGAGTTCGCCGTACGCGAGGTAGGGCTCGTCGCGGCGCAGGTCGAAGTCGACGCCGGAGGCCCTGGCGATGGGCCCGGAGACGCCGTACGCGTGGACGGCTTCGGCGGACAGGACGCCGATGCCCCGGGTGCGGCCGCGGAAGATCTCGTTGCCGAGGACGAGGTCGTCGTACACGTCCATCCGGGAGCGTACGGAGGCGACGGCGTCGCGGGCCCGGCCGAGCCAGCCCAGCGGAAGGTCCTCCTTGAGGCCGCCGACCCGGTTGAACATGTAGTGCATGCGCCCGCCGGAGACCTCCTCCATCACCGCCTGCAGCTCCTCGCGCTCGCGGAACGCGTGGAAGACGGGGGTGATGCCGCCGAGCTCCAGGGGGTACGAGCCGAGGAACATCAGGTGGTTGAGCACCCGGTTCAGCTCGGCGAGCAGCGTACGGGTCCAGACGGCGCGCTCGGGGACCTCCATGCCGAGCATCCGCTCGACGGCCATGACGACACCGAGCTCGTTGGAGAACGCGGAGAGCCAGTCGTGCCGGTTGGCCAGCATGACGATCTGCCGGTAGTCGCGGGCCTCGAAGAGTTTCTCCGCACCCCGGTGCATATAGCCGATGACGGGCTCGGCGTGCTGGATGCGTTCGCCGTCGAGGACCAGCTTGAGGCGCAGGACGCCGTGGGTGGAGGGGTGCTGGGGGCCGATGTTGAGCACCATGTCGGTGGAGTCGGCCGCACCGCCGATGCCGACGGTCGTCGTCTGCGGGGGCGTCTGCGTCATGCGGGACAGTATCCCCCCGGCTCCCCCGTAACCCGAGCGCGGGGAGCGGTCCCCGCAGGGTGAGGACGGAGAGGGGTGCGGTCCCCGCACCTCCAGGGGCGCGGACGGGCCCTTCCGTCCGCCACCCGGAGGGTCCTCACACCGTGGTCGTCAGCCAGCCGAAGTCGCCCAGCCCGCCCCGCCCCACCAGCTCCGCCGCCTCTCCCGCCGCGGCGAGCGCGCGTACGTACCCCGCCGGGTCCGTCGAGGCCAGCGACAGCGGTGGACGCACGCCCGTGACGCCGAGCCGCCGCAGCTCCTCGCGCTGCGTGGTCAGGACGGAGGCCCCGGGGTGGCGTGCCGCGCACGCGTCCAGTGCCACGTGGGACGTCACGTCGCAGCTGCCGTCCGGCACCGGCCGCACCTCGCGGCCCGACGCGAACCCCGTCAGGGTTCCGAACGCGGGCCTCGCGTCCCGTACGTGCGCGTAGTCGACCGCCACCGCCCGCCCCGCCAGCAACGTCGCCACCGCGTCCGCCCACGCCTCGTCCCGGGGCAGCCCGATCTCCGCACGGTGGCCGGGCCGGCCCGCCACCGGCCACCACCGCTCCAGCCACCGGGCGTCGGGCCCCGCCACCTCCGCCCCCAGCCGCTCCGTGCCGTCAGGACCGACCTCCACGTACCGCACCGTCCCCGCCTCGTCCGCCTCCGCGACGTCCACCGGCACGTTGTCCAGCCACTCGTTCGCGAAGACCAGACCGGTGACCCGCTCCGGCGGGCAGGACAGCCACTCGATGCGGGGGTCCAGGCCGGGCGGGCGCGCCGCCCGTTCGACGGCGTACGCGCGCACCTCGAAGCCGCCGGACCCGGCGGGCAGGGCCGCGAGTACTCCGGTCAGGAGCTCCCCGTGCCCGGCCCCGATGTCCACCAGGTCGATGCCGCCCGCGGGTTCGCCCAGCGACACGTACGTCTCGTGGAGCAGCCGGGCCACCGCGCCCGCGAACAACGGGGAGGCGTGTACCGACGTGCGGAAGTGGCCGGCCGGGCCCTGCGGCCGGAGATAGAAGCCGCCCGCACCGTACAGAGCCTCCTCCGTCGCCTCCCGCCATCCGCGCCACTCGGACACTTCCTGGCATTTCTTGTCGCTCACGCCCCCAGTCTCCACTCCGTCTCCACCTTGGGGAGTAGTGGTCCGCGCACCGGATCGCCCCTCCGGTTGACCCATTGGCCTCTGCGGTTTCCCTACGCTGGTGGTGTGCAGCGCCTCTACGATTTTCTCCGCAGGCACCCGACGGGCGTCGACAGCTTCTGGGCTGTGGTCCTCTTCGGGATGTCCGCGCTTTCGGCGAGTTCCTTCAGCGGGGCCCTGCTCGGCGCGACGCTCTTCTGTGCCCTCCTGATGTGCCTCACGGTGGCCCTGCGCCGCCGGGCACCGGAGAAGATGCTGCTGCTGTCGATCGCGACGGGACTCCTCCAGGTCGGGGTCGGTGTCGAGCCCAACCTCGCCAACGTCGCGATGTTCGCCATCGTTTACACCGTCGCCGCGAACGGGGCCCGCTGGGCGTCCAGGCTCGCGCTCGCCGGGTCGGTGCTGGCAGGGACGATCTCCCAGGTCCGCTGGCCGGTCGACAAGGGCGACGCGGTCGCGCCCATCGCCTTCTCGGTCTTCCTGACCGTGCCGTTCATCCTGGCCTGGGTGCTCGGCGACTCGATGCGCACCCGGCGCGCGTACTTCGCCCAGCTGGAGGAGCGGGCCGCCCGCCTGGAGCGGGAGCGCGAGGCCCAGGCCAAGGTCGCCGTCGCCGCCGAACGGGCCCGGATCGCCCGCGAACTGCACGACGTCGTCGCCCACAACGTGTCGGTGATGGTGGTGCAGGCGGACGGTGCCGCGTACGTCATGGACGCCTCGCCCGACCAGGCCAGGCAGGCCCTGGAGACCATCTCGACGACGGGCAGGCAGGCGCTCGCCGAGATGCGCAGACTGCTGGGGGTGCTGCGCACCGGCGAGCACCAGGAGAGCGGCGAGTACGTGCCGCAGCCCGACGTCCAGCAGATCGAGGACCTGGTGGAACAGGTCCGCACGGCCGGGCTCACCGTCGACTTCAAGGTCGAGGGCACCGCCCGCCCGCTGCCCAGCGGCGTCGAGCTGACCGCGTACCGCATCGTGCAGGAGGCACTCACCAACACCCGCAAGCACGGCGGCCCCGAGGCGGGCGCCAGCGTCCGGCTGGTCTACTTCGACGACGGCCTCGGTCTGCTCGTGGAGGACGACGGCCGGGGCGCCGCCCACGAGCTGTACGAGGACGGCGGCGCGGACGGCCAGGGGCACGGCCTGATCGGCATGCGGGAGCGGGTCGGTATGGTCGGCGGCACGCTGGACGCGGGGCCGCGCCCCGGCGGCGGCTTCCGCATCAGCGCACTGCTTCCGCTCAAACCGGCCCACTGACCCCGCCCCAGCCCCGAGTCCCCTCGCCCCAGCCCTGCGTCCCCCCGCCCAGCCCCGAGTCCGCCGAGTCCGCTCGGAACCCACCGCTCCGGAAGGTCCCCCATGCCGCCGATCCGCGTCATGCTCGTCGACGATCAGATGCTGCTGCGCACCGGATTCCGGATGGTGCTGGCCGCGCAGCCGGACATGGAGGTCGTCGCGGAGGCGGGCGACGGGCAGGAGGCGATCGACGTGCTGCGGAGCACCGCGGTCGACGTCGTGCTGATGGACGTACGCATGCCGAGGCTGGACGGGGTGGAGGCGACGCGGCAGATCTGTGCCGCCGACCACCCGCCCAAGGTGCTCATCCTGACCACGTTCGACCTCGACGAGTACGCCTTCTCCGGCCTCCAGGCGGGGGCCAGCGGTTTCATGCTGAAGGACGTGCCGCCGAGCGAACTGCTCGCCGCGATCCGCTCCGTGCACAGCGGGGACGCGGTCGTCGCCCCGTCCACCACCCGCCGCCTCCTCGACCGCTTCTCCTCGATGCTGCCCAGCACCGGCAAGGAGCCGCAGCACAAGGCGGTCGAGAAGCTCACCGAGCGGGAGCGCGAAGTGATGCTGCTGGTCGCCCAGGGGCTGTCGAACGGTGAGATCGCCGCCCGCCTCGTACTGTCCGAGGCCACCGTCAAGACGCATGTGGGCCGCATCCTCACCAAGCTGGAGCTGCGCGACCGGGTGCAGGTGGTCGTCCTCGCGTACGAGACGGGGCTGGTCCGCGCCGGCGGCTCACCGGGCGGACACTGAGCCGGGCGGACACTGAGCCGGACGCGCCCCGGCCGGGCGGGCGTCGAGCCGGGCCCGTTCGGGGGGCGTCTCCTACCGCAGCACCCCTTCCAGGAAGTCGCTGCCCAGCCGGGCCACCACCGTGACGTCCAGCTGGTGCAGCACGTAGCGGCCGCGCCGCCGCGTGGTGATCAGGCCCGCCTTCTTCAGCGCGGACAGGTGCCGGGACACCTCGGGTGCGGTGATGCCGAGGGTGTCGGCCAGCTCGCCCGTCGTGTACGGAGTGCGCGCCAGGAAGCGGCACAGCCGCATCCGCATCGGGTGTGCCAGCGCTTCGAGCCGCCGTTGCAGCAGCTGTACGGAGGCGGGGGAGGGCAGCTCCGGGGCGCTCACCGGGTAGTGGATCACCGGCCGCCAGCCCGGGGCGTGCAGCACCAGCAGATGGGGCCAGCCGAAGGTGGTCGGCACGGCGGTCAGTCCGGCGCCGACCTCCGGGTCCACCGCGGTGGTGTGGCCCTCGGCGAGCTTGTCCGCCCAGATGCGCTGCGCCTCCTCGTTCAGGGTGAGGGCCGGGGATATCGCGTGCAGCGCCTCCGCGAGGCCCCTGCGCCGGTGCAGGTCGTGCTTGTGGCGGGCGTCCGAGGCGAGCTGGCCCCTGACACGGTGCCAGGTGTCCGCGAAGAACGCCTCGTTGCAGTCCTCGAAGAGGCGCCGCAGCCAGAGCCGGACCGAACCGGGGTCGCTGAGCAGCCGCTGGGTGAAGTCCAGCTGCTTGGGGCCGCGGGCCGCCGCCAGCTCCAGTGCACGGGTCCGCAGCGCGGCGTCCCTCAGTGGGGAGGGGCCGCCCGCCGCGTACATGCTGGAGCAGGTGAACTCCAGGGCCGCCGACACGAACGCCTCGTCGTCCAGCCGGTCCAGCAGGTCCAGATCCTCACCGAGCGTCGCGCCGGGCGTCCCCGGTCCGTCCTTGACGCCCGCGAACGGCAGGAACACGTCGGAGAACGTGGTCCGCCACAGGAAGTCGGCCTCGGTCAGCCGGTCCGCGAGGTCCGGCTTCAGCGCGGAGGAGGTCGCGGTCGCCCAGCCGTGCAGCCCGGGGTGGTGGCCGGGCTCGCACAGCGCGTGCAGTGCCATGCCCAGCTCGCCCAGGGGCGAGATCGCGAAATCGATCCGCTCGGGCGGCAGACCGGCGATGTCCACGGAGACGCTCATGGGCCCATGGTGCCCGCTCGCACTGACAATCGGTCCGCCGATTGACGGGGGCCGTCAATCGACCGGGCCCCGATTGACGAGCCCCGTCAATCGGTTGGCGGGTCCGCGGCGCCGGGCGCAGCGTGAGGGGCATGAACGCATCCCAGCAGTACATGCTCGACGCCTACCGCGCCGCACAGCACGGCGCCCCCACCCCGCCCGCCCCGGGCCGGCACGACTGGCAGACCGTCCGCGAACTGCGCGACACGGTCCGCGACGACCTCCGCTTCCGCGCGGTGGTCGCCGAGCGCCCGGCGCGGACCTACCTCAGGGCCGCCCTCGCACGCCTCACGGACCGCTTCCGCACCCCGCGCACCGCAGCCGTCTCGGGCACCTCACCGGCCCCGCGCCCCGCAGCCACCTCCCACCCCGCAGCCGCCTCCCGCCCCTCACGGGCCCCGCGCCCCGCACCCGCACCCCGCCCCGCACCGGCACCCCGTACCACCACCCGCCCCCGTCCTGCGGGCTGCAACTAGCCGAGCCGGCCGGTGAACTCGGCCACCGCCGACCGCACGTCCGCCGCGGACCACTCCAACCCCTCGGACGCCACCGTCACCTCCGTCACCGCCAGCCCCACAGGCCCTTGGGGCGCCGGGTGCCAGCGGTGGAACAGGGTCGTCCCCGTCTCCTCGGACTGCCGTACGCCCGCCTCCGTCAGGACCTCGGCGTCGTACGGCAGCCACACCTGGAACTGATGCGTGTGCGGGACCTCGGGATGCACCCGGAACCACGGCACCTTCGCCGCCCCGAACCCCTCCCCGAGCGCCTGCGCCACCACCTTCGCGTGCGCCACGTACTCCGGCAGCCGGGGCAGTTCGCGCGCCAGCCCGAGCAGTGCGCTCAGCGCCGCCGGGTACTGGTGGAAGAGCTGCCCGCCGTAGCGGTGCCGCCACGTCTTCGCCTCCTCGATCAGCGTCCGCGGCCCGGCCAGTGCCGCCCCGGACATGCCGCCGAGCGACTTGTAGAACGACACGTAGACGCTGTCCGCGAGCCCCGCGATCTCCGCCAGGGACCTGCCGAAGTGGGGCGTGCACTCCCACAGCCGCGCGCCGTCGAAGTGGACGACCGCGTCCCGTTCCCGGGCGGCCGCCACCGTCGCGGTCAGCCCCTCCCAGTCCGGCAGGACGAACCCCGGTTCGCGGAGCGGGAGTTCGAGCATCAGCGCGCCGAAGGGCTCCTCGAAGTCCCGGATCTCGTCGGCGGTGGGCATCCGGGGCTCTGTCGTCGGGTGCACCGTGCGCAGTCCGCTCACCGCCGAGAACGCGCCGCGCTCGTGCTGCTCGGGGTGCGACTGCGGGTGCAGGGCGACGACCGGGTTGCCGGTACGGGCGGCCCAGCAGCGCAGTGCGACCTGCTGGGCCATGGTGCCGGTGGGGAAGAAGGCGGCGGCCTCGGTGCCGAGCAGGGCGGCGGTGCGCCGCTCCAGCTCCTCGACGACGCCGTCGCCGTAGAGGTCGGTCCAGTCGTCGAGGTCGTACACGGTGGACGCGTGCGTGGCGAGGTCGGTCAGCAGGTCGCCGATCCGGGGCTCGACGGGGGTACGGGCGAGCGTCCGGGAGGCGGCCCGCCAGGCGGTCAGCCTGCGGAGCCGTGCGGCGGCCGGGTCGCCCGCACCAGCGGTTCCGGTGCCGGTGGTGGGGCGGTCCGTGCCGCTGCTGTCGTCCGTGGTGTCGGTCATCCGCCGATCATGGCGCACGCCGTCCGCCCCGCGGTACGGGATTTCCCACAGCCTGTGGACAACGGGCGCGGAGCCGGTGCGACGCGGCGCGAACCATTACGCGGGCCGGTGCGCTGGCGGCGCGAACCGCACCTGTGCCCGTGCGCTGGCGGCGCGAACCGCACCTGTGCCCGTGCGCTGGCGGCGCGAACCGCACCTGTGCCCGTGCGCTGGCGGCCCGAACCGCACCCGTGCCCGTGCGCCCGCAGCGCGAACCGCACCCGTGCCCGTGCGCTGGCGGCGCGAACCGCATCACGGGAAGCCTCCGAAGCGCTGGCGTAGCATGACGGGCAGTCGTCCGGTACCCCCTGCGGACTGGAACGGAAGGCCGTTTCCGCGTGAACGCATCGCACCTGTCCGACCCCCATCCCGACCCCCGGGACCGCCCCGCCCGTCTCACCGTCGGTGTCGTCGGCGCGGGCCGGGTCGGCTCCGCCCTGGCCGCAGCCCTGCGCCAGGCAGGGCACCGCCCCGTCGCCGCTTCCGGCGTCTCGGACGCCTCCGTGCGCCGTGCCGCCGCCCTGCTGCCCGACGTGCCGCTGGTCCCCCCTGCCGAGGTCTTCGCGCGCGCCGACCTGGTGCTGCTGACCGTCCCCGACGACGCGCTCCCCGGTCTTGTCGAAGGCCTCGCCGAGACCGGCGCGATCCGCCCGGGCCAGCTCGTCGTGCACGCCTCGGGGCGGTACGGGACGGCCGTCCTGGCCCCCGCCCTGCGGGCCGGCGCCCTGCCGCTCGCCCTGCACCCTGTGATGACCTTCACCGGCACCGCCGTGGACGTCCAGCGCCTCGCGGGCTGCTCCTTCGGCATCACCGCTCCGGAGGAGCTGCGGCTCGCCGCGGAAGCGCTGGTCATCGAGATGGGCGGCGAACCCGAGTGGATCGCGGAGGAGGCCCGCCCGCTCTACCATGCGGCCCTCGCCCTCGGTGCGAACCACCTGGTCACCCTGGTCGCCCAGTCGATGGAGCTGCTCCGCACCGCCGGTGTCGCCGCTCCCGACCGGATGCTCGGCCCGCTGCTCGGCGCGGCCCTGGACAACGCCCTTCGCTCCGGCGACGGCGCCCTCACCGGGCCCGTCGCCCGCGGTGACGCGGGCACGGTCGCCGCCCATGTCGCCGAGCTGCGCAAGCACGCCCCGCAGACCGTCGCCGGCTATCTCGCGATGGCCCGCACCACCGCCGACCGCGCCCTGGCGCACGGTCTGCTCAAGCCGGAGCTGGCCGAGGACCTGCTGGGTGTCCTCGCGGAAGGAGACCCGCGATGAACCTGCCGATCGCCGTCGTGCGCACCGCCGCCGAACTGGCAGCCCTCCCGCGCACCGGCCGCCGCGTCGTGGTCATGACGATGGGGGCCCTGCACGAGGGCCACGCGACGCTGATCCGCGCGGCACGCGCGCGTGCCGACGAGCAGGCCGCGGCGTACAGCACCCCCGAGGGGCGGACCCCGGCCGAAAGCGTTCCCGACGGACAGGTACCCGACAGGCAAGCCCCCGACAGGCAAGCCCCCGACGGCCAGGCCCCCCGCGGCCAGGTCGTCGTCACCGTCTTCGTCAACCCCCTCCAGTTCGGCGCGGGCGAGGACCTCGACCGCTACCCCCGCACTCTCGAAGCCGACCTCCTCGTCGCGCTCGAAGCGGGCGCGGACGCCGTGTTCGCACCGTCCGCCGACGAGGTCTACCCCGGCGGCGAGCCGCAGGTCCGGATCACCGCGGGCCCCATGGGCGAGCGCCTCGAAGGCGCCACCCGCCCCGGCCACTTCGACGGCATGCTCACCGTGGTCGCCAAGCTGTTGCACCTCACCGCGCCCGACGTCGCGCTGTACGGGCAGAAGGACGCCCAGCAGCTCGCCCTGATCCGGCGGATGGCCCGCGACCTGAACTTCCCCGTCACCATCGAGGGGGTGCCCACCGTCCGCGAGGACAGCGGCCTGGCCCTCTCCAGCCGCAACCGCTACCTGTCGGAGTCCGAGCGCCGTACCGCGCTTTCCCTCTCCACGGCCCTCTTTGCGGGCCGCGACCTCCTCGCCGCCCGGCAGACGCCGTACGCGCACGTACGGGAGCAGGACCCGGCAGCCGCTGCACGCGCGCGTGCCGGGGCCCCGGCCGCGCCAGGCCCGGAGCGGGAGGCCGCCGACGCGCGCGCCGTGCAGCACGCCCCGCGGCCGGCCCCCGCCGCCGTACGGGAAGCGGCCCGCGCGGTCCTGGACGAGGCGGCCCGGCTCGATCCCCCGCTCGTACTGGACTACCTGGCGCTGGTCGACCCGTCCGACTTCACCGAGGTCCCCGACGACCACACCGGCGACGCGGTCCTCGCGGTCGCCGCCAAGGTCGGCACCACCCGCCTGATCGACAACCTCCCCCTGGTCATCGGCGCCGACGCCGACGACACCGCCCACCGGGCCGGGGCAACGCAAGGAGCAGCACAGTGACCGGCATACGTCTCGCCGCCCCCGCCCCCGGCTGGGCGATCGAAGCCGACGTCGTGGTCGTCGGCTCCGGCGTCGCCGGACTCACCACCGCCCTGCGCTGCACCGCCGCCGGACTGCGTACCGTCGTCGTCACCAAGGCCCGTCTGGACGACGGCTCCACCCGCTGGGCGCAGGGCGGCATCGCCGCGGCTCTCGGCGAGGGGGACACCCCCGAGCAGCACCTGGACGACACCCTCGTGGCGGGCGCCGGGCTGTGCGACGAGGAGGCCGTCCGCCTCCTGGTGACCGAGGGCCCCGACGCGGTACGGCGGCTGATCGACACCGGTGCCCACTTCGACACCGACCCCGTCTCCGGAGCCATCCAGCTCACCCGCGAGGGCGGCCACCACCGCCGCCGCATCGCACACGCGGGCGGCGACGCGACCGGCGCCGAGATCTCCCGCGCCCTGGTCGAAGCGGTCCGCGAAAGGGCCGTCGAGACGATCGAGAACGCCCTGGTCCTCGACCTCCTCACCGACGCCGAAGGCCGTACCGCGGGCGTCACCCTGCACGTGATGGGCGAGGGCCAGCACGACGGCGTCGGCGCGGTCAACGCCCCCGCCGTCGTCCTCGCCACCGGCGGCATGGGCCAGGTCTTCGCCGCCACCACCAACCCGGCGGTCTCCACCGGCGACGGCGTCGCCCTCGCCCTGCGCGCGGGCGCCGAGGTCTCGGACCTCGAATTCGTCCAGTTCCATCCGACGGTGCTGTTCCTGGGCACGGACTCGGAGGGCCAGCAGCCGCTGGTCTCCGAGGCGGTACGGGGCGAGGGCGCGCACCTCGTCGACGCCGACGGCGTGCGGTTCATGCTCGGGCAGCACGAGCTCGCCGAGCTGGCCCCCCGCGATATCGTCGCCAAGGCGATCATGCGCCGCATGCGGGAGCAGGGCGCCGCCCACATGTACCTGGACGCCCGCCACTTCGGCCGCGAGATGTGGGAGCACCGCTTCCCGACCATCCTGGCCGCCTGCCGCAGCCACGGCATCGACCCGGTCACCGAGCCGATCCCGGTCGCCCCCGCCGCCCACTACGCGTCCGGCGGCATCCGCACCGACCTGCACGGCCGCACCACCGTGCCCGGCCTCTACGCCTGCGGCGAGGCCGCCTGCACCGGGGTGCACGGCGCCAACCGGCTCGCCTCCAACTCCCTGCTGGAGGGGCTGGTCTTCGCCGAGCGCATCGCGGACGACATCACCGCCGCCGCACCCCGCATTCCGGGACCCCCGGCCGAACCCGCCGCCGTCCAGCCGCTGGTCGCCCCCGAGGCCCGCCACGGCATCCAGCAGACGATGTCGCTGGGTGCCGGAGTCCTGCGCTCCGCCCAGAGCCTGGGCGACGCCGCGGACGCCCTGGAGGCCGTACAGCGCGACGCCGCGCACGAGCGGGACAGCGGCGGCAAGCAGGCCGAGCCCGGGGTCGACTCCTGGGAGACCACCAACCTCCTGTGCGTCTCGCGCGTACTGGTCGCCGCCGCCCTGGAGCGCGAGGAGACCCGCGGCTGCCACTGGCGAGAGGACCGCCCCGACCGCGACGACACCGACTGGCGGCGGCACCTGGTGGTCCGGCTGACCCCGGACCGCCGGCTTGTGGTGCGGCGCACCGGGACCGCCGCGTTCCCGCCCGTACGGACCGCGGCGCCCGCCCCCGCACCAGAAGCACCCCAGGAACTCCAGGAACCCCAGGCGTCCCAGGCACCGCAGACACCCCACGCACCCCAGGAACCCCACACCCTCCCGAAGGAGCAGCACCAGTGAGCACCCCCGAGAACCCCCGGCTCCTGCCCCAGGCGGACGCGGCCGGCGGCTGCGGCGACGCATGCGGCTGCTCCGGCGAAGGCGCGGGCACCGCGGGCTTCCAGGAGGACGGCACCTACGACCTCTCCGACTGCGGCCTCGACCCCCACCTCGCCCAGCTCCTGCTGGACGCCGGTCTCGACCCGGTCGAGGTCGAGGACATCGCCAACGTCGCCCTCGCCGAGGACCTCGCGCACGGCGTCGACGTGACCACCGTGGCGACCGTCCCCGAAACGGCCGTCGCCACCGGCGACTTCACCGCCCGCGAGGCCGGTACGGTCGCGGGCCTGCGCATCGCCGAGACGGTCCTGTCCATCGTCTGCACCGACGAGTTCGAGGTCGAGCGGCACGTCGAGGACGGCGACCGCATCGAGGCCGGCCAGAAGCTCCTCACCGTCACCACCCGCACCCGCGACCTGCTCACCGGCGAGCGCAGCGCACTGAACCTCCTGTGCCGCCTCTCCGGCATCGCCACCGCCACGCGCGCGTGGGCCGACGTACTCGAAGGCACGAACGCCAAGGTGCGCGACACCCGCAAGACCACCCCGGGCCTGCGCTCCCTGGAGAAGTTCGCGGTCCGCTGCGGCGGCGGCGTCAACCACCGCATGTCGCTCTCCGACGCGGCCCTGGTCAAGGACAACCACGTGGTGGCCGCCGGCGGTGTGGCCCCGGCGTTCAAGCTGGTGCGCGACGCCTTCCCCGAAATCCCCATCGAGGTCGAGGTCGACACCCTCGCCCAGGTCACCGAGGTGCTGGAAGCGGGCGCAGACCTGATCCTGCTGGACAACTTCACCCCGGAACAGACCGCGGAGGCCGTCGCCCTGGTCGCCGGCCGCGCCGTCCTGGAGTCCTCGGGCCGCCTCACCCTCGCTACCGCCCGCGCGTACGCGGAGACCGGTGTCGACTACCTCGCGGTGGGCGCCCTGACCCACTCCTCCCCGATCCTCGACATCGGCCTCGACCTGCGCGAGGCCGACGCCGGGACCCGGGACGGGGAGTAGACCGTGCTGCTCACCATCGACGTCGGCAACACGCACACCGTCCTCGGCCTGTTCGACGGCGAGGAGATCGTCGAGCACTGGCGCATCTCCACCGACGCCCGCCGCACCGCCGACGAGCTCGCCGTGCTCCTGCAGGGCCTGATGGGCATGCACCCGATGCTCGGCAACGAGCTCGGCGACGGCATCGAGGGCATCGCCATCTGCTCGACCGTCCCCTCGGTCCTGCACGAGCTGCGCGAGGTCACCCGCCGCTACTACGGTGACGTCCCCGCCGTCCTGGTCGAGCCCGGCATCAAGACCGGCGTGCCGATCCTGATGGACAACCCCAAGGAGGTCGGCGCCGACCGCATCATCAACGCGGTCGCCGCCGTCGAGCTGTACGGCGGCCCGGCGATCGTCGTCGACTTCGGTACGGCGACCACCTTCGACGCGGTCTCCGCCCGCGGCGAGTACGCGGGTGGCGTGATCGCCCCCGGCATCGAGATCTCGGTGGACGCCCTGGGCGTCAAGGGCGCCCAGCTCCGCAAGATCGAACTCGCCCGCCCGCGCAGCGTGATCGGCAAGAACACCGTCGAGGCCATGCAGTCCGGCATCGTCTACGGATTCGCCGGCCAGGTCGACGGAGTCGTCGCCCGGATGGCCCGCGAGCTCTCCCCGGAGGACCCGGAGGACGTCACCGTCATCGCCACCGGCGGCCTCGCCCCGATCATCCTCGGCGAGTCCTCGGTGATCGACGAGCACGAGCCCTGGCTGACCCTGATCGGCCTGCGCCTGGTGTACGAGCGCAACATCGCCCGCATGTAACCCGCGCGGCGGGCACGCCTCCCGGCCCGTGCCCGCCCGCCCGCGCCCCACGTCGGCGTCCACCCGCCCTGGTCCGGTCGGGTCCGGTCGGGTCCGGTCCGGGTGGGCCGGTCCGGACCCGCATTCCCACTCCGGCGTCCGTCCGCGCCCCGCAACGCGCCAATATTCTCCCTTTAATCAATATTTGTCCGCTTAGCACTTAAAGTCGGCCCATGCCCACGCCATACGGTTCCCGCGGCGGCATGGCGTTCAGCGCAGACGAACTGCGTGTGCTCCGACGCGCCCTCGCCCTCGCCCTCCACCCCGCCCCCCTCCCCGCCGACGAGGTGCGGGACTGCCTGCGCCTGGCCGACTCGGTGGACGAAGCGATCCGGGAGGCGGGCCGGCTGCGCGCCTTCCTGCTCGCGGACCTCGCCCGCTACCGTCTCGCGCTCCCCGGCTCCACCACCGGCTACCTGGAACTCCTCCAGGACGCCCTGGCGGCCGGCTACCGCCCCCAGCCCGACGACCTGGTCGCTCTGCGCACCCTGCGCCACCTGCCGCTCGCGGCCGCCCTGCTCGCCCGCTGCCAGGGCATCGCGGAGCGCTCGGTGCGCGCCAGGCTCGCCCGTACGACACCGACGGGTGCCGCAGCCGGTGTGCCTGCCGCACCCGCGCCGCGCACGCGGCTGACCGCCCTCCCCGGCGGCCGCTCCGACAGCGGTCCGGCCCGTCCGGCCCCCGCGAAGCCGGCCCCCGCGGGAAATCCGGCCCCGCCGCGCCCCGTGCCCACGCCGGCCGAGGCCTTCCCGCCCCGCAAGCGGCCCGCGCCCCCCGGGGAGCAACGGGAAGCAAGCTAGCTACTCTGGGGGCATGGACTACGTTTCCGCGCTCGTGCCCCCGGTGGTGATGGCCGCCTTCTTCATCGGCCTCGTCGTGACGATCGTCAAGACGCAGGGCGGTACCAACAAGGCCAAGGAAGACGCTTTCGCGGACGCCAGGGCGGCGACCACGACGTCGACCGCGTCCAGGGATTCCGCCGACAGCGCCTGAGCGCGGAGCGCGGTGCGCGCCCGGGCTGCCCGCCGACGGCGCGCGGCCCGGGCACAGAGCGCCGGGCGCGGTACAGGCGTGAGAACGGCGCACAGGGGCGCACGGTCCGGGTAAATCACCGGACTGTGCGCCCCTCTTTTCTTGGGCCGCCCGCCCGAATAGCCAGGCAATCCGGATATCTCCCACTAAGGTGGCGCTGTGCCACGCCGATTGGGAGAGCTGGAAGACGCCGTCATGACGCGCGTGTGGCAGTGGAACCGACCCGTCACCGTCCGGGAAGTCCTCGAAGATCTTCAGAAGGACCGGTCCATCGCCTACACCACCGTCATGACCGTAATGGACAATCTCCATCAGAAGGGCTGGGTGCGCAGGGAAGTAGACGGCCGCGCCTATCGGTATACCTCGGTCTCCACCAGGGCCGCCTACTCGGCCGCACTGATGAACGAGGCCTGGTCCACGAGTGACAACCCGGCGGCCGCCCTTGTCGCGTTCTTCGGCATGATGTCCGCCGAACAGCGCGTGGCCCTGCACGACGCGATGCGGGTGGTCCGGAGCGACACCTCCGAAGAAGCGGAAGTTCCGGTTGAAGCTCCGCCGGAAGGCCGAGATGAAGTCCGGGATGAAGACCGCGACGAAGTCCGGGATGAAGACCGGGCGGGAGCCCCGCCGGAAGACCGGGACGAAGACCGGCACGAAGCAGCCGGTGAAGCCGCCGGTGAAGTGCCGGACGAAGTCCCCGGTGACGGCGGGAACGCCCCGGGGCGATAGCGTCCAAGCATGGCCCCAGATCGTATTGCGTCGGCAAAAGCCATCACCGTCCGGCGGGCGCGCACCAGTGATGTGCACACCATCCGCGCCCTCGTGGACACGTACGCGCGCAGTCGCATCCTGCTCGACAAAGCGAACGTGACCCTTTACGAGGACATCCAGGAGTTCTGGGTCGCGGAACGCGACGAGGACGCGCGCGTGATCGGCTGCGGTGCGCTGCACATCATGTGGGAAGACCTCGCCGAAGTGCGCACTCTGGCCGTGGATCCCGAGTTCAAGGGCGCCGGAGTGGGCCACCAGGTCCTGGACAAACTCCTCCAGACCGCCCGCTGGATCGGAGTCCGCCGGGTATTCTGCCTGACCTTCGAAGTACAGTTCTTCGCCAAGCACGGCTTCGTGGAGATCGGTGAGGCACCGGTCGACGGAGATGTCTACAGCGAGCTCCTGCGTTCCTATGACGAGGGCGTCGCCGAGTTCCTCGGTCTCGAACGGGTGAAGCCGAACACCCTGGGCAACAGCCGGATGCTTCTGCACCTCTGAAACAGCTGTAAGTGCTGCAACCCTATGTCCGAAACGCGCACGTTTCCCGTGTTCTCGGGGTACTGAACCTGTGACAGGGGTTTGTGTTTTCCCCGGAAAAGCGGTTTCCTTTCCGCGTACTGCATTTTCGATGAAAGGAAATCCGGTGGCACAGAAGGTTCAGGTCCTTCTTGTTGACGACCTCGACGGCGTCGAGGCGAACGAGACGGTGACGTTCGCTCTGGACGGCAAGACCTATGAGATCGACCTCACCACCGCGAACGCGGAGAAGCTCCGCGGGCTGCTCGACCCGTACACCAAGAACGGCCGGCGCACCGGTGGCCGTGCCGCGGGCCGCGGCAAGGCGCGCGTTGTTTCCGGCGGCAGCCAGAACACCGCCGAGATCCGCAAGTGGGCCAAGGAGAACGGCCACGACGTGAACGACCGCGGTCGTGTCCCGGCTTCCGTGCGCGAGGCCTACGAGAAGGCCAACGGCTGAGTCTGCCGCTCTTTTGACAGTGCCGTATTCACGATCAACCGGGCCCGGTGGCATTCCGTTGCCGCCGCAGCCAGCAGGCGCACGAGATCGGGGGCGGCCCCACGGCCCTCGCGGCCGGCGCCCCCGAAGCCGGTAAAGACCGGAAGGGGAAGTTCCCTTCCGTTCACGGGAGCGGGGGGCCGCAGCCACACCGCGGCCCCGCCCGCCAGGCTCGGACCGCACGGCGCCGCCAGGGGCGGTGCGGGAGCGGTGATCAGACTTCCCGGGCCGATCGCCCGGAGATCCAGCGGTACGGAGCCCCACTCCAGCCACTCCAGGAGTGCGGGCACCTCCTCCGCGCTCCCCGCGGCCACCAGTAGCCGCATCAGCTCCCCCTGGAGCGCGACCGGACCCGTGGGCCCGACCCGGCGCAGTACGGCACGGCCCGCGTCCGCGGGCAGCTCCAGGACGTCGAAGCGCAGACCGGTACACAGCAGAACCGGTTCGCCGGGGGCGCTCACCGTGGCCCAGCCGAGCTCCTCCTCGTACCAGGAGGCCCACTGCGCGGAGCCACCGCCGGGCAGCGGCAGCCGGGGAGGGGGAACAGTGGGGTTCATGCCTGGAGAAACGTCTCACCGCCCGCGTGGTTACGCTGCGTCGGGAGTTGGATGCGTTCCGTGGGGAAATGGGGGCGTGTGGGTGGATCCGGCAGCGCAAGGATGTTCGCCCGTAGCTGAGGGAACCGGTGTGCGCGGCATGGAGTGTCCGTGCTTGCGGGTAAGACATTCCTAGTGGGGAGGGGCGACACGCGTGCAAAGCGGTCCCACGTTCGCCATCGGCGTAGTGGCGATAGGGCTAACTGCTTGGCCTGCGGGAACATCGTCTCGCACCATCGAGTTGTGGAAGTAGTCGGCTGTTCAAGCCGGGAGGCAGGAACGGGTGTCGGCAGTTGGAATGAGCTGTCCCGCCCCGCGGGACTAGCATGCGGAAGGACAGGGAGGGGACCGACCCCTTAACTGCCCGACCGCTCTGAGGAGCGAATAACGATGTTCGAGAGGTTCACCGACCGCGCGCGGCGGGTTGTCGTCCTGGCTCAGGAAGAAGCCCGGATGCTCAACCACAACTACATCGGCACCGAGCACATCCTCCTGGGCTTGATCCACGAGGGTGAAGGTGTCGCCGCTAAGGCCCTGGAGAGCCTCGGCATTTCGCTTGAGGCGGTTCGCCAGCAGGTCGAGGAGATCATCGGTCAGGGCCAGCAGGCTCCGTCCGGCCACATTCCCTTCACCCCGCGTGCGAAGAAGGTCCTGGAGCTGTCGCTCCGCGAGGCCCTCCAGCTCGGCCACAACTACATCGGCACCGAGCACATCCTGCTCGGCCTGATTCGCGAGGGCGAGGGCGTCGCCGCCCAGGTCCTGGTGAAGCTGGGCGCCGATCTCAACCGGGTGCGGCAGCAGGTCATCCAGCTGCTCTCCGGATACCAGGGCAAGGAGACCGCCGCAGCCGGCGGACCTGCCGAGGGCACGCCCTCGACGTCCCTGGTGCTCGACCAGTTCGGCCGGAACCTCACCCAGGCCGCTCGTGAGTCCAAGCTCGACCCGGTCATCGGGCGCGAGAAGGAGATCGAGCGGGTCATGCAGGTGCTGTCCCGCCGGACCAAGAACAACCCGGTCCTCATCGGCGAGCCCGGCGTCGGCAAGACCGCCGTCGTCGAAGGCCTCGCGCAGGCCATCGTCAAGGGCGAGGTGCCCGAGACCCTCAAGGACAAGCACCTCTACACCCTGGACCTCGGCGCGCTCGTCGCCGGTTCCCGCTACCGCGGTGACTTCGAGGAGCGGCTGAAGAAGGTCCTCAAGGAGATCCGCACCCGCGGCGACATCATCCTGTTCATCGACGAGCTGCACACGCTCGTCGGCGCGGGTGCCGCAGAGGGCGCGATCGACGCGGCTTCGATCCTGAAGCCGATGCTGGCCCGCGGTGAGCTCCAGACCATCGGTGCCACCACGCTGGACGAGTACCGCAAGCACCTGGAGAAGGACGCCGCTCTCGAGCGCCGCTTCCAGCCCATCCAGGTCGCGGAGCCCTCGCTCCCGCACACCATCGAGATCCTCAAGGGTCTGCGCGACCGGTACGAGGCCCACCACCGCGTCTCCATCACGGACGAGGCCCTCGTCCAGGCGGCGACGCTGGCGGACCGGTACATCTCGGACCGCTTCCTTCCGGACAAGGCGATCGACCTGATCGACGAGGCCGGATCCCGGATGCGCATCCGCCGGATGACCGCGCCGCCGGACCTCCGCGAGTTCGACGAGAAGATCGCAGGCGTCCGCAGGGACAAGGAGTCGGCGATCGACTCGCAGGACTTCGAGAAGGCCGCCTCCCTGCGTGACAAGGAGAAGCAGCTCCTCGCCGCGAAGGCCAAGCGGGAGAAGGAGTGGAAGGCCGGCGACATGGACGTCGTCGCCGAGGTCGACGGCGAGCTCATCGCCGAGGTCCTGGCGACCGCGACCGGCATCCCGGTCTTCAAGCTGACCGAGGAGGAGTCCTCGCGGCTGCTGCGCATGGAGGACGAGCTCCACAAGCGCGTCATCGGCCAGAAGGACGCCATCAAGGCGCTCTCGCAGGCGATCCGTCGTACGCGTGCCGGCCTGAAGGACCCGAAGCGTCCCGGTGGCTCGTTCATCTTCGCCGGCCCCTCGGGTGTCGGTAAGACCGAGCTCTCCAAGACGCTCGCCGAGTTCCTCTTCGGCGACGAGGACGCGCTGATCTCCCTCGACATGTCGGAGTTCAGCGAGAAGCACACGGTCTCGCGTCTCTTCGGTTCGCCCCCTGGTTACGTGGGCTACGAAGAGGGCGGCCAGCTGACGGAGAAGGTGCGGCGCAAGCCGTTCTCCGTGGTCCTCTTCGACGAGGTCGAGAAGGCGCACCCGGACATCTTCAACTCCCTGCTCCAGATCCTGGAGGACGGTCGTCTGACCGACTCCCAGGGCCGGGTCGTGGACTTCAAGAACACGGTCATCATCATGACGACCAACCTGGGTACGCGGGACATCTCGAAGGGCTTCAACCTGGGCTTCGCCGCCCAGGGCGACGTCAAGACCGGGTACGAGCGGATGAAGAACAAGGTCAACGAAGAGCTCAAGCAGCACTTCCGCCCCGAGTTCCTCAACCGTGTCGACGACACGGTCGTCTTCCACCAGCTGACCGAGGAAGACATCATCCAGATCGTCGACCTCATGATCGCCAAGGTGGACGAGCGCCTGAAGGACCGCGACATGGGCATCGAGCTGAGCTCGGACGCCAAGGCGCTCCTCGCCAAGAAGGGCTATGACCCCGTGATGGGCGCCCGGCCGCTGCGCCGGACGATCCAGCGCTCGATCGAGGACATCCTCTCCGAGAAGATCCTTTTCGGTGAGCTGCGCCCCGGTCACATCGTGGTCGTCGGCACCGAGGGCGAGGGCGACGCGAAGGAGTTCACCTTCCGCGGCGAGGAGAAGGCAGCCCTGCCGGACGTTCCGCCGATCGAGTCCGCTGCCGGTGGCAACGGGCCGAACATGACGAAGGACGCGTGACGTTCGGCGCTTGCGCCGAGTGAGCGTGTGAAGGGGTCCCGGAACCGACGGTTCCGGGACCCCTTCGTCGTGCCGTACGGCTACGGCCGCTGCCGACGGACCTCGGCGAGCAGTGCGTGAAGATTTCGTCCCTCGTAGGTACCGCGCAGGGTGACCACTTCGAGGTGCTCGGGCGGCAGCAGCGGCAGGTGCGCCAGCCGGTCGGCGGTGCGTACGTCGATCTCGTACGGGAGGACCGCGAGCCGGGCCAGTACGTCGCGGGCGTACCCGGCGGTGGGGAAGAAGGCCCACGTGTCCACGAGAGCCTGGGCGACGTCCTCCTGGGCGCGCCGGGCGATCTCACCGGCGTACCCGAGGGCTTCGGGGCCGCCGATCCGGCCCAGCATCCGGACCGTGTATTCGGCCTGGGACGTGCTCAGTTCCCCGGCCGCGGGCAGCAGCCCGATCACGGACGGGCCGAGGCGGGCCAGCTGCGCGGCGTGGTCAGGACCGGCGGGCGGGACGACCGTGCACAGGAGATTGCGGACATCGCGGGCGACCGCCTCGTCCAGCCAGGTCGCGTGCTGGGCACACAGGGCGGTCAGCACGGGGCGGGTGCCAAGTTTGAGGAGCCCGCGCAGGAGTTCGGTCATGTCGCGGCGGTTGCAGTGGCCTGCGGCCAGCAGGACGACGTCCTCCCAGCGGGAGTCCTCGGCGTGACTGAGGAGTTCCGGCAGGTGGCCGCCCTCGACGAATTCCTTCGCGGCCAGAAAATCCTGGAAGGTGCGGTGGGTGAATTGGAAGAAGTCGTCCACCCGTTCCTGGAGGAGGCCGGTCCGGTTCACCAGATGATTGAGGATCTTGTCGGAGTCGGCCTGGCGGCGGATGCGTTCCATTCCGGCGAGGGCGGGCTGTACCTGGCGGACGGCCTGGAGCCGCGTGAACTCGGACTGGCCGCCCCTGACCTGCCAGACGGCTATCCGCTGGAGGAGCTGGGTGTGTTCCTCCACGGTCAGGTCGATGCCCTCGGGGCTGCCGATCCTCCGGCGTTTGTCGCGGTTGCCGAGGAGCATGTGCAGGGCCGACTGGTAGAGGGACCAGCGGGTTTCGGGGAGGAAGCCCTGGCGGACGCGGTGGACCGCACAGATCACGGCACACAGAAGAGGAGTGCGGGCGAGATCCGCGAGGGCGGGATTCTGACGGAACTGGTGGGAGAGGTCCCGTTCGAGGGCGGTCAGATCCTCGTGCGGGTCGCTGCCGCCGAAGCGGGCGGCCTTGTGCCAGGCAGCAACAAAGGACTGGATGTCGCCGTTGCGCATGGGCAGAAGGCGTAATTCCTCGAACCTCTCGGAGCCGAGCCAGTCCGGGGCGACGGCGAGCGGGCGCGAAGTGATGACGCAGCGGTTGTCCGGGTAACGGGCCAGCAGGCCGGCCAGCCAGTCGCGGGCGTCCTCGCGGTCCTCCTGGGAGACCTCGTCGAGGCCGTCCACCAGGATGAGCGCCCGGCCCGCCTTGAGGACGCGGCCCGCCCAGCCGTCCGGGGCCTCGTCGATCATCAGGCGGGACGCGGCGGGGAGCTGTGCGGGCGTGGGGAAGGTGCGTCCCTGGGCGCGGAGGGTACGCAACGGGACGACGTACGGCACAAGGCCGTTGAGATCGGCGAGCTCTGGGCGGTGCGTCCCGGCGGCGGCGTGCGCGGCCAGCCACCACAGGAGCGTGGTCTTGCCCGCGCCGGCATCGCCTCGCAGGAGGACGCGGGGGCGGGAGGAGAGGAGGGTGTCGATGCGCTGCGGGGTACGGGCGGTTTCGGCACCGGAGTGCGCCTCCAGACTCAGGTAGGCCGTGTCGAGGTCCCATTCGGCGTCCTGCTTGGAGAGCTCGTCCAGGCCGAAGATCCTGGTCTTGCGGTACGCGGCCCCCACGGCGAGGGCGTACTCCCTCTCGAAGGCCGGGTCCTCGGGGCAGGTACCACTGATCGGTTCGAGAAGGACGGCACGGCCGGTCGCCGCGGCGTAGGCGTCGCGGAACGGGGGACTCTCCACGATCCGGCGCAGCGGGACGCAGAGCAGTCTGCGGTGGTGGCGTCCGGCCGGGACCGACCGGACGATGCCGAGCAGGCTGCTGCCGGAGAAGACCGGGGCGCCGGAGAGACCCGCCAGCGGGGAGGTGCCGTCCTCGCGTTCCGCGGCGGGCGGGCGGTCGAACTCGAAGACGAGCTCGCGGCGGATCAGACCGGCGGCGGGCAGCACGGTGCCGGTGAACTGGTCGGTGTCCAGCTTCGCGCCCTGGTACCGCTGGATGTCGGGGAACCCGACGATCTGGCAGCCCGGCAGCGGGTCGGTGGTCTCCGGAACGCTCAGCCGGACACTGCCGCCCGGCGGCGCCGCCCGGTAGACACCGCTCAGCGTGGCGGGCGTGTCCTGTGACACGGATACCAGCAGCGCCGCGTCCAGCGCATCGTCGCGCCAGACCGTCCGGTACGACCAGGTGCCCGGGCTGCCGGGCCGGGCGATCCGCACCAGCGAGAGTGTGCCCAGCGTGTGGGCACACGTCAGTACGAGGTGCTGCCTTGCGACCAGGACACTGTCGCGGTGCGCGAGGAGTACACCGCTGCCCTGGCTCTCACCGAGTACGGCGACGGTCAGCGCGGCGACGTCGTAGGAGGCGGACAGGTGGGGTGCGGCCATGCGGGCGGGGCTCCCTAGTCCACGTCACCGAAGTCACCGGTGTCCGCCGGGCGGACATTGGCCACATCGAGGTCGGACCCGGTCGCCCGTACCTTCGGCTTCAGCGTCAGCGACACCTTGTGTGTCCGGCCCGTCGACCGGGCGGCGTCCGCGCCCGCTTCGATCACCCAGGCCTTCACCTTCGTGCCGCCCTTGAACTCCTTGCGCAGTTCCACCGTGAACTCCAGCTGGATGTCGCCGACGGTGAAGGCGATGTCCTGGCCGGCCCCGCGCGCGGTGGCGGCCAGGAGTTGGCTGCGCACGGACTCCACCGCCTCCGCCAGCTCGATGCCGTCGAACTCGTGCGCGTCGTCGTCGGCCATGACGGGAACCCCCTGTGTGTGACGTGAACTGCCCACCGCTACAACGGATTCCGGGCCGCCCGCAGTTCCCGTATCAGCCCGGCACGTCCTACGCGTGCACGATGCGCACCACCGTCACCACCAGCACCGCCGCGCTCACGTAATAGACGACGACGGCGCCGCCCGCGACGCCCTGGCGGCGGTCCTTCTCGCCCTTGACCTCTCTCGTCCCCTGGCCGTACGGGTCTCTGGCGAGGGCGCGCATGGAGTGTTCGAAGCGCTGGCGGAGGTCGGGGTGCATCGCGTGCCGGGCCGTCTCGGCGGCCGGGGCGTACTGGATGCGGAGGCGGCTCATGAGGCTTCCGGGCGGGGGTCGGGGCCGGGGCGCGGCTCGTCGGCGGAGGCGGCCACGCAGTCCGAGAAGTCGCCGGTCGCGAGGCGTGCGAAGACCGCCTCGTCCTCCTCGGCGGCATCCGTCGGTGCGAGGGCCCAGCGGGCGAGTACCAGGGGGAGGTCGAGGGCGGGCGTCCGGGCGATCTCGGCGTCCAGGTCCGCTGCCTGGGCGGCCGTGAGGGCGGCGCGGATGGTGGGAAGCGTGGCAGGGAGGTCGATCCGGCGTCCGCTGACCACCGTGTGCCAGGTGATCGCGGGGTCGCTGCCGGGATCCGTGCCGCTCCCGTGCGTGTGGTCCTCGCCCATACGGTTCCCCTCCCGTCCGGCCACAGCCCTCCGCCACCACGGTACGCCGACGCCCCTCATGCGGTGGAGACTTGCGCACGAAGTGCCAGGGGTCGAGGGGAACGGCGCCAAGCCCTCCGTACGAGTGGCGCGGGGGAGCGGGATTGACGCGCGGGGACCCGCTGCGGGCTCACCCGGGCCGGTCCCGCAGGGCTCACACCACCGCCCTCCCGTGACAAGGCACACAGGACATTTCGCCCCTACTAGGAGGAATAGTGGGTCCGATCGTGCCGTCGGCGGGACTTTGGGGGAGGGGGTACCGGGGACCTTCGGCCCGGCGGGGCCGAGCCGGGCTCCACCGGCGGGCATGTCCATTCGAGGCCGTTCTGGCGTGGAGCTAAACCCCTCGAGGTAAAGATCTTTTGCTGTGTGGCCGAAGGTCCGTCAGGGCGTCAAGGGACCAAAATCCACCGGCCCTCCTACGAGGAGATCTAGTAGCGAGGCGGTTTGGGCGGGCGTCGGGGGCGGGGTTACGAATGTGGGGCAAGCCCGGCGAACCCGCCGGGCTCTCGTGACTCCGGAGGTATAGCCCGTATGTCGAAGCGCGTCTCGTCCCGCATCCGTACCGCAGTCGTCGCCGCCTCCCTGGGTGCGACGGTCGCGGCCGGCACCGGGACCGCCTTCGCCGTTGAGGCCAAGGCTCCGGCCCGGGCCTCCGAGGCCGCGCCCCAGGTCGTGGCCGAGGCCGCGGCCAAGAAGAAGGCCCCCAAGGCCAAGCGGTGGGCCAAGCCCGTGCAGCGTTACGCGCTCTCCGCCACCTACGGCAAGGGCGGCGGCATGTGGGCCCGCAAGCACTCCGGCCAGGACTTCGCCGTCCCGGTCGGCACCAAGGTGAAGGCCGTCGGCGCCGGCACCGTCGTCAAGGCGGGCCCGAACGGCGGCGGTGACGGCCCCGCGTACGGCAACGCGATCGTGGTGCGGCACGCCGACCGCACCTACTCGCAGTACGCCCACCTCTCGCGCATCCAGGTCAGGGTCGGCCAGAAGGTCGCCGCGGGCCAGCGGATAGCCCTTTCCGGCAACACCGGCAACTCCTCGGGCCCGCACCTGCACTTCGAGATCCGCACCACCCCGAACTACGGCTCCGCCATCAACCCGGTCGCCTACCTGCGCTCGGTCGGCGTGAGCATCTGACCCCTCAGTCCGCGGCCCGCGGCGGCTGGGCCCGCGTGACCAGATCGATGGCGACTTCGAGGACGGCCTTCCGCTTCTCCTCGGGGTCGCCTTCGATGTCTTTCAGCGCGAACATCCCCGCGTGCATCGTGAACAGCGCACTGATGCACCGCACCTGGTCGACCAGCGGAGCCCCGGGCTCCTTCATCACGTCGACCATGGAGATCATCCGCTCCTTGAACCCGTTGCCGACGCTCAGATCGCGCACGGTGCCCTGGTTCTCCTGCATGAAGCGGAACAGCGGCGCCGCCTCGTTCAGCGCGGCGCTGTAGCGGACCAGCAGCTCCGTCCTGGTCTCCAGGGTGCGGGGCTGCCCCTGGGCCCACTCGATCAGCTCGTCCATCGGCCGGGTCAGGTCCTCGAAGAGGCTGACCAGGATGTCTTCCTTGGTCTTGAAGTGGTAGTAGAGCGCCGCCTTGGTGACGTCCAGCTTCTCGGCGATCTCCCGCAGCGAGGTCTTCTCGTAGCCGCGCTCGGCGAACATCTCCAGCGCCACGTCCTGGATGCGCTGGCGCGTGTCCCCCCTGCGCGGCCGGCCCGTGCCGCGGGTGCTGCTGCTCATCGACGTACTCCCCAGGCTTGTTCCACTCGACGACAGGGACCCGCCAGAACTTACTTGACGACCGGCTAGTCAGCCCTCTATCTTCCCCGAGTGTAGCCAACTTGCCGGGCGGCAAGTAAGTGGCGTCGGCGGGTTGTGGAAGAGGAGCGGGACATGGGGAAGACGGGGATGGCGAAACCACTGGTGTCACAGGCGCCGGGTACGGGAGGCGGGGCGGCGGGCCCCGGAGGCGCAGCGGCGGGCAATACAGGCAGGGCGGGCAGGGCGGGCAAGGCGGGCAGGGCGAGCAAGGCGGAGAAGCAGCCGCGCAGTGTGCGGGTCGTGCTGTTCGCCCTCATGATCGCGATGCTGCTCGCGATGCTCGACAACATGATCATCGGCACCGCGATGCCGACCATCGTCGGCGAACTGGGCGGCCTCGAGCACCTCTCCTGGGTGGTCACCGCCTACACGCTCACCACCGCTGCCTCCACTCCCATCTGGGGAAAGCTCGGCGACCTGTACGGCAGGAAGGGCATCTTCCTCACCGCGATAGTCGTCTTCGTCCTCGGCTCCGTACTCAGCGGAATGTCCCAGGACATGGCGCAGCTGATCGGGTTCAGGGCGGTCCAGGGGCTGGGCGCCGGCGGTCTGATGGTCGGTGTCATGGCGATCATCGGCGACCTCGTTCCGCCGCGTGAGCGCGGCAAGTACCAGGGCATGATGGCCGGCGTGATGGCGCTCGCCATGATCGGCGGCCCGCTGGTCGGCGGTGCGCTCACCGATCACCTCGGCTGGCGCTGGTCCTTCTACATCAACGTCCCGCTGGGCGCGGTCGCCCTCGCGATGATCATTTCCGTACTGCACCTGCCGAAGAAGGATCGCAGCAAGGGCAGGATCGACTACCTGGGCGCCGGGCTGCTGACCGTCGGCATCACGGCGATCGTGCTGGTCACCACCTGGGGCGGCACCGAGTACGCATGGGGCTCCGGCCGCATCCTCGCGCTGATCGCCCTCGGCGTGCTCTCGATCGCGGGCTTCCTGTACGTCGAGACGAAGGCGGCGGAGCCGATCATTCCGCTGCATATCTTCCGGAACCGGAACTTCACCCTGATGTCGGTGATCGGCTTCATCGTCGGCTTCGTGATGTTCGGCGCGGTGCTCTACCTCCCGCTGTTCCAGCAGTCCGTGCAGGGCGCTTCGGCGACCAACTCCGGCCTGCTGCTGCTGCCGATGCTGATGTCCATGATGCTGGTCTCGCTCGTGGTGGGCCGGGTCACGACCAACACCGGCAAGTACAAGGCCTTCCCCGTCGCGGGTGGTGCGCTGATCACGGCCGGGCTGTTCCTGCTGGCCCAGATGGACACCGGGACCTCGCAGCTGACCTCCGGCATCTACATGGCGGTGCTCGGCGCGGGGATGGGCTTCCTGATGCAGATCACCATGCTCGTCGCGCAGAACAGCGTGGACGCCAAGGACATGGGCGTCGCCTCGTCCACCACCACCCTCTTCAGGACGCTGGGTTCCTCCTTCGGTGTCTCCGTGATGGGCGCGCTGTTCACGGCGCGGGTCGCCGACGAACTGGTGGTGCGGGGAGCACCGGAGGGAGGCATCCCCCAGGGCGCCGCGGTGAGCGCGGAGGCGCTGGCGAAGCTGCCCGAGCAGGTGAGGGAGATGTACCAGTACGGGGTCGCGGCCGGCACGCACGGGGCGTTCCTGGTGGGGGCCGGGGTCGCGGTGGTGGCCTTCGTGGCGGCCTTCTTCGTCAAGGAGGTCGTACTGAAGGGAGCCGGACCCAAGGACACGGCGCCCGCGGCGCCGGATCAGGCCGGCCCGGCGGCGCCGGGCGAGACGCGGGAAGCCGTCGCGCAGAAGGTCTGAGGCACGGGGAGCCGTTCCCGGCCCTGGCGGGGCTGAGGCGCGGCCAGGCCGCTACCGGCGCGGGGGCAGGTCCGCCAGGTTGACGATGGGGAAGCTGCCCGTCGCGGTCGGGGCGTGCTCCGGCAGCCACAGCACCGCGATCGCCCCGCGGTTCTGCTGCGCGTTGCGGAAGGTGAGGCGGGCGCCGAGGACCTTGGCCTGGCCGGAGGCGATGGTCAGGCCCAGGCCGTGGCCGTGTCCCGCCCGGTCCGTGGACCCGGTGCGAAAACGGCTCGGGCCCTCGCGCAGGAGGTCGGCGGGGAAGCCCTTGCCGTGGTCGCGGACCCGCACGACCCGGCCCTCGACCGTCACCTCGAAGGGGGGCGCGCCGTGCTTGGCGGCGTTGCCGAGGAGGTTGCCGAGGATGCGCTCCAGTCGGCGCGGGTCGGTGTTCACGTAACTCTCGTGGACCACCCGTACGACCGCGTCGGGGTACAGCGAGGAGACCCGCCGCGAGACGAACTCGCCGAGCGCGATCTCCTGCAGTTCCGCCCGCTCGGCCGCGCTGTCGAGCCGGGCCACCTCCAGGACGTCCTCCACCAGGGTGCGCAGCGCCTGTGCCCGGTCCCGCACCAGTTCGGTGGGGCGTCCGGGCGGCAGGAGTTCGGCGGCGGTGAGCAGACCCGTCACCGGGGTCCGCAGCTCGTGGGCGATGTCGGCGGTGACCCGGCGCTCGGCCTCCACCCGGTCCTGCAGGGCGTCGGTCAGGGCGTCCACCGCATGGGCCAGGTCGTCCGTCTCGTCCCGTACGACACCGCCGATCGCGTCCAGCACCCGCACCCGGGTGTTGCCGAGCGCCACGTCGGTGGCGGCTGCCGCGGCCTTGCGCAGCCGGCGCGAGATGGAACCGCCGATCAGGATGCCCAGCGCACTGCCCGCGAAGACGACCGCCACCGAACCGATCAGCAGCGCCCGGTCGAGGTCCGCGACCACGGCGGCGTTGCCCGGGAAACGGGTGTGCAGGGAAAGGATGTCGTCACCCGGGTACGGGACGGCCGCCCACACCTCGGGCACCCCGTCCGCGTCCTCCTGGACGTGCGTGGCCCGCCGGCCGTGCGCCAGCTTGGCGCGCAGCTCGTCGGGCAGCGCGGGGTCGTTGAGCTTGGAGCCCACCTTGGGATCGCGCGAGGACTCGAACAGCCGCTGCGCGAACTGCAGCCGCTCCAGCTGGAGGTCACGGGCGTTGTCCAGCATCGAGACGCGCGCCGAGTTGTGCACGACGAGGCTGAGCGCGACGGCGATGAGCGCACTGACCGCGGCGATGGCCACACTGATCTTCCAGCGGATGCCGGTGCGGAGCACGAAACGCTTCATGAAGGAGCGTGCCTCAGGCCTTCAACTTGTAGCCGAAACCGCGGACCGTCTCGATCCGGTCCTGGCCGATCTTCGTACGCAGCCGCTGCACATGGACGTCCACGACCCGGGTGTCGCCGCCCCAGCCGTAGTCCCACACCCGCTCCAGGAGCCGGTCGCGGGAGAGCACCGTGCCCGGCGCGGCCGAGAACTCCAACAGCAGCCGCATCTCGGTCGGCGTCAGCGCCACCGGCTCGCCGGCCCTGCGGACCTCCATGCCCTCCGTGTCCACCTCCAGTTCGCCGAAGGTCAGCAGCCCGCCCTCGCCGTCGCCGGACATCGGCTCCCCGCCCGCGCCGGGGCCTCCCGCGGCGTGGCCGAAGCGGCGCAGCACGGCGCGGATCCGGGCGACCAGCACCGACCCGTCGAACGGCTTCGTCACGTAGTCGTCGGCACCGGCCTCAAGACCGAGCACGACGTCGATCGAGTCGGCGCGCGCCGAGAGCATGATCACCGGCACGGTGGACTCGTCGCGGATGCGCCGGCACAGGCTGACCCCGTCCATCCCGGGCAGCATCACGTCGAGCAGCGCGATGTCCGGCTGGCGGGCGCGGAACGCCTCCAGGCCCGAGAGGCCGTCCGGCATCGCGGTCACGGTGAAGCCGTCCCGCTCCAGGGCCAGCTGGGTCGCCTCGCGGATCACATCGTCGTCCTCGACGAACAGGACGTGGGTATCGGCCATGAGGTGCTGCTCTCTCGCTGCTCTTCCGCTGCTCGGTCGGGCGCTGCTGTCGCGCCGCTCGGGTCGGGCGCTGCTCGGTCGGGCGCTGCTCGGTCGGGGTCCGGTCCGGGTCGGTCGGGGTCCGGTCCGGGTCGGTCCGGGTCCGGTCCGGGTCGGTCCGGGGTGCTTGACGGGGTGCCGGACGTCGGCGCCCCGGGCGGGGGCGGCCCCGGTTGTTCCGTACCAGGTTGCCAGGCCCGGGCCCGGGTTGCTCCGCTCGGTCCCGGGCCGGGTTGCTCCGCTCGGCCGGGGCCGTGCAGCGCGGGCGTCAGCCGCCGGGGTCGGCCGTCGGCGTGGGAGTCCGTCGGGCGCTCGCTCCGGCGCTCGGCGTCGCGGTCGGCGTCGCGGTCGGCGTGGCGCTCGGTGCGGTGGACGGCGTGGCGGTCCTCCTGGCGTTCGCCGCGGCCTCCTTCTTGCGCAGATCGGTCGCCCGCTGTTCGGCGCTCTGCTCCTCGCCGCTCTGGTCGCCGTTGCCGACGCCCTTGCTGTAGCTGTTCTCCACCCGGTCGTGCTCGGTGAACCGCTCGCCGGCCCAGCGGTACGTCACGACCACCTCGCCGGAGGGAAACGCCACCGGGTCGCCCTCCTTGTACTGCGGCCGGGTCACCACCAGGTCACCCCGGTCGATCTCCGCGTACACCGCGGGCTCCTCCGCCACGAAGACGTTCTTGTAGCTCCCCTTGTCCTCGCGGAACACATAGGAGCCGATACCGACCGCGTCACCGCAGGTCATCACATTGACCACGACGTCGTCGGAACCGTTCGCGGTGACCCTGCCGTACGAGGCGTCGACCGGGAAGATGTCCTTCACACACGGCTTGAGGTCCCGCTTGACGGCCTCGCTGACCTTCGGGTCGTTCTTGAGGAGCTCGACGGGGTCGACCCGTTCGGCGGGTGCCGCGCCCGGTGCGGACGCCGAGGACTGCGGCTGCGGGGTGACCTTCGCCGCGACCGGGTCGGAGCGGGCCGGGCCCTCGTCCCGCGTGCCGGTGCCCCCCGTTCCGCAGGAGACGGCGAACAGGCCGACGGCGGCGAGCCCGGCCACCGCCGTGGTGCTCACCGCCATGAATCCCCGCCGGGACCCGTCCCCGGAGCTGCCGCCGGGCCTGCCCCCGGACGAGCCGTCCGGCGAGTCGCCGGGCTCGTCGCCGGGCCTGCTCCCGACGCCGCTTCCGCTGCCTAGGCCGCGCACCGCTCCTGCCCCCGTTCGCCCCGCACTCCGCCACGCATGTCACCGCTGCCCCGCAGCTCGCCGCGCTCCAGGGCGCGGAAGTCCAGGTCCCGGCTCTCCAGCTCCTGGCGGAGCCGGGCGAGCGCACGGTGCAGGGTGCTCTTGACCGTACCGGCAGACATGCCGAGTGCGGCAGCGGTCTCCTCGGTGCTCATCTGCTCCCAGTGCCGCAATACGACCACGCTGCGCTGCTTGGGCGCCAGCACTCCGAGGATGTCCATCAGCAGGGCACGGTCCGCGCGCTGCTCCGAGCCGTCCTCGACGCGGGCGTCGGGCAGCTGCTCGGTGGGCACCTCGTCCAGCTTGCGGGCCCGCCACCACTCGGTACGCGTGTTGATCATGACACGGCGCAGGTAGGCGTCGGCCAGCGACTTGTCCGCGATGCCGTCCCAGCGTCCGTACGTACGGGCGAGGGCCGTCTGGAGGAGGTCCTGCGCGTCCACCGGGTCCGGAACGAGCCGGCGGGCACTGCGCAGCAGAGCCTCCTGCCGAGTGCGTACGTACTCCTCGAACCCGAGCACCTCGCCGTGCGCCATTCGAACCGCCTCCGTCCCGTTCCCACTGCCTTGCCCCTGTGCTCACGAAGTTACGGAGGGCTTGTCACGGGGTTGTGCGGGTCAGCGCTCGGAGGACGCACGGCTGTCCATCGGTTGTGTAACAAAGAAATCGGCTCAGCAGGTTTAACTGTGCGGAAGCCGGTACAGGCCGCCCTCCAGCGGTTCCACCAGGCCGTCCGAGACCAGCCCGTCCAGGGCCCGCGCCCGCTGCACCGGTTCGTGCCACACGGAGTCAAGTACCGCCTGCGGCACCGGAGTCGTGGCCTCGCGCAGTACGGCGAGCAGCCGGCCGCGCACCTGGCGGTCGGTACCCGCGTACGTCTGGGTGCGCCGGGCGGGACCCTCGTGCGGGGGCTTCCCCGCGAGCAGCCACGCGCACTGCGCGGCGATCGGGCACTGCCCGCACTGCGGGTTCTTCGCGGTGCACACCAGCGCGCCGAGCTCCATCGAGGAGGCCGCCCAGCGTGCCGCGGTCGGTACGTCCTCGGGGAGCAGCGCGCGGGCCAGCTTGCGCTCGGCGGCGGTGGTCGCGTTGGGCGGGTACTCGACGCCGGACACCGCGCGGGCGATCACGCGCCGCACGTTCGTGTCGAGCACGGCGTGCCGCTGACCGTAGGCGAAGGAGGCGACGGCGGCGGCCGTGTACTCGCCGATCCCCGGCAGGGCGAGGAGCTGCGAGTGCTCCCGCGGTACGTCGCCCTGGTGGCGCTCCGTTATGGCGGTGGCGGCCCCGTGCAGGCGCAGCGCGCGCCGCGGGTAGCCGAGCCGGCCCCAGGCGCGGACGGCCTCGCCGGACGGCTCGGCGGCCAGGTCGGCGGGGCGCGGCCAGCGGGCCATCCACTGCTCGTACACCGGCAGCACCCGGCTGACCGGGGTCTGCTGGAGCATGAACTCGCTGACCATCACGCCCCACGGGCCCGCTTCGGGGTGCCGCCAGGGCAGGTCGCGGGCGTGGCCGTCGAACCAGGTGTTGACGTGGTGGTGCAGGACGGGCAGCGCGGCGCCGGAGTGACCGGTCGCGTGCTCGGCCGCCGTCGCGGTCTCGGTCTCGGGTGCGGTCTCGGTCTCGGGGGTGAACTCAGTGGTCGCAGTCATGGCATTTCCGATCCTGGCACGAAACGTGGCGCGTACGGCCGAGGCGGGACACGGGCGCGGTCATGTCAGGCTCCGGGTCAGGTCAGGTCATGTCACGCTCCGGGGCGTGTCAGGCTCCGGGTCGGGTCAGGCTCCGGGCCGGTCATGTCAGGCTCCGGGTCAGGTCAGGCTCCGGGTCCGGCGGGTGGTGCCCGGTCCGGCGAACCACAGCAGTATTCCTATGCTGCTCGCCCGCATCCACATCACCGACGACTGGGCGAGCCGCGCGGCCCCCCACACCAGCAGTCCCGCGCCGATCCCGCCGGCCAGCAGGCCGACCGCGACGTCGTGCGGGTAGTGCACGCCGACGAAGACCCGGGACAGTGCCATCAGCACCGCCATCGGCGCGACGAACACCGCCAGCCGCGGCCACGCCAGGATCAGCCCGACGGCGGCCGCACCCGCGATCGTGGAGTGGTTGCTGGGGAACGACCAGTCACCCACCTCCGGGCATTCGATCAGCGGCCGGGCGGCCCGCGCGACGGCCCGGCACGGCCGGTCCTCGGTGATGAACGACTTGGACGCCTCGCTCAGCACGTACATCACCCCGGTCGCCAGCGGTGCGAGCACGGCCACCGCGACGGCCGCCGCGCTGTCGCCGCGTGAGCGCCACCACACCACCAGGAACAGGCCGGCGAAGATCAGCAGCCCCAGCTCCGTCCATATCTCGGCCAGGAACTGGAACCAGCCGGGAGTGGAGTGCGCGAAGTTGAGGATGGCGCGGTAGAGCGCGCTGCTGCTTTCCATGAACAGAGACGGTACGGAATGTGTGGGCAGCACTCACAATCGGCGAACGTCAGCCCCCGCACCCGACGAAAGTAGGGGTCGCCGGGCGGCCGTCGGCGTGCGCGCCGGAATGATGATCGGCAAAAGTTGCCGCGACAGCGGCGGGTGGGGCAGGAGTTGGGCCCTGATCTCTCGTAGAGTTCGGGCCGTGGGATCTCTGCGTAATCCAGTCGGGCCGCTCCCCTCCTCCATTTACTGGCGACGGAGGGCCGTCGGGCTGTCCTTGCTGGCCCTGCTGGTGGTGCTGGTGCTCTGGGCGGTGCTCTCCCTCGGGGGAGACGGCGACAAGGACGGCAAGAGCAAGGGCGGCCCCTCGCCCGCCGCGTCGATCACCCCGGGCCCGTCGGGCACAGGCCCCGTGGTTCCCGGCGAACCCGGCGGCCGGGAGGAGCCGGGCGGCGACGGCGGCACGGACGCCGGCGGCGCGGCCAACGGCGGTACGGGCGGCGGAAGTACGGACCCGGCCGGCGGAGCGGACGGAACGTCGCAGGGCGCGTCGTCCGCCGGCTCGGCCGCGTCCGGCGGCGGTACGGGAGGCCCGGCGGCGGGCGGCACCGGAGGCCCTGGAGGCCCCGGCGGCACCGGTGGTACCGGTCAGCAGGTCCCGGCGAACTCGGCGCTCCCCAACTGCGGACCCGGCGCGCTGAAGTTGACCATCGAGACCGTCGAGAACGACGTCGACGTCGACAAGAAGGCCAAGTTCAAGGTCATCGCGCAGAACACCTCGGCCGCCGCCTGCAAGGTGGACCTCGGCCCCGCTGCGGCCGTCGTCAAGATCAAGAACACCGACGGCGAGACGGTCTGGTCCTCCAAGGACTGCCCCGAGGGCGCGAAGTCGCTGCTGTTCGAGGTGCCGGCCAAGGGGACCGTCACCCAGCCCGTCGAGTGGGACCGCAGCCGCAGCGACGCGTCGAAGTGCGAGGCACCGGCCGGGGGTTCGGTGGCGCCGGGAACGTACGTGGTCGAGCTGGCCGGAGCGAAGGTCCCCGCGTCGGTCTTCCTGAAGAAGGACTGACCCGGGGAGGGGCGCCGTCCCCCGGCAGGCAGCTGGGAATCGCCCCGAAGAAGTCGTTGCGCGGGGGCCGCAGGCATCTGCCCGGCCCCCGCCTCGGACGTACGGTCCGTCTCAGACGTACCGTTCGAGGATCGAGGACTCGGCCAGGCGGGAGAGGCCCTCGCGGACCGAGCGGGCCCGCGCCTCGCCGACGCCGTCGACGGTCTGCAAGTCGTCGACACTGGCCGCGAGCAGCTTCTGCAGACCGCCGAAGTGCTCCACCAGCCGCTCGATGATCGCTCCCGGCAGCCGGGGCACCTTCGCCAACAGCCGGTAGCCGCGCGGCGAGACCGCGGAGTCCAGTGTCTCGGGCGAGCCGCTGTAGCCCAACGCCCGCGCCACTATGGGCAGTTCGAGCAGTTCGCTGTGGGTCAGGGCGTCCAGCTCGGTGAGTGCCTCGGCCACCGTCCGTGACCGCTTCGCCGTCGGCTCGGGCACGTAGTCCCGTACGACCAGTTCCCGCTCCGGCTCGACACCGGCGATCAGCTCGTCCAGCTGGAGGGAGAGCAGGCGGCCGTCCGTGCCCAACTCGACCACGTATTCGGCGATTTCCGTGGCGATCCGGCGGACCATCTCCAGGCGCTGCGCCACCGCGGTGACGTCGCGGACCGTCACCAGGTCCTCGATCTCCAGGGCGGAGAGGGTGCCGGCCACCTCGTCGAGGCGCAGCTTGTAGCGCTCCAGGGTGGCCAGGGCCTGGTTGGCGCGGGAGAGGATCGCGGCCGACTCCTCCAGGACGCGGCGTTCGCCGTTCACGTACAGGGCGATCAGCCGCATCGACTGGGAGACCGAGACGACGGGGAAGTTGCACTGCTTGGAGACGCGGTCCGCCGTACGGTGCCGGGTGCCCGTCTCCTCGGTGTGGATGGAGGCGTCCGGGACGAGCTGCACGCCCGCCCGCAGGATCTTCGTGATGTCCTTGTCGAGGATGAGCGCGCCGTCCAGCTTGCAGAGCTCGCGCAGCCGCGTCGCGGTGAACTCGACGTCCAGGACGAAGCCGCCCGTACACATCGACTCGACGGTCTTGTCCATGCCGAGGACGATCAGCCCGCCGGTGTTGCCGCGCAGGATCCGCTCCAGGCCGTCGCGCAGCGCCATGCCGGGGGCGACGGCGCTCAGCGAGGCACGGATCTGGGCCTCGTTGCCCGTGCCGGAGTTACTGGAGCCTCCGCCGGACTTTCCCGGTGATGAGGCCCTGTCGCCTGCTGCCACTGCACTCCTCCGGTCACGGGGGTCACGGTCGGGGCCGCCCCTTCGAGGGGCGGTCAACTTCGCCTCGCGTACGCGGTGGACAGGCGAGACCAGGGCAAAGTCTACCGGCGCTCCTCCTCGCTCCGTGGGGCCTGTGCGCGGGACCGGCGGGGAAGGGCGCTCAGGGCGGCGCCCATGTCGGCCACCTCGGTCACCTTCATTCCCGCAGGAACACGGCCGGGGTCGCCCGGGACCAGCGCATGGGTGAATCCCAGCCGGTGCGCCTCGGCCAGTCTTCGTTGTACGCCCGTTACCCGGCGGATCTCTCCGGCGAGTCCCACTTCGCCGATCGCGACGAGGTTCTTGGGCAGCGGGGTGTCGCTGGCGGCCGAGGCCAGCGCCAGCGCGACGGCCAGGTCGGAGGCGGGCTCGGAGAGCTTCACGCCGCCGACGGTCGCGCAGTAGATGTCGCGCTTGCCGAGCGCGCTGATCCTTCCGCGCTGCTCCAGCACCGCCAGCATCATCGAGACGCGCGAGGTCTCCAGGCCCGAGGTGGTGCGGCGGGGGGAGGGGATCTGGGAGTCGACGGTGAGCGCCTGCACCTCGGCGACCAGCGGGCGGCGGCCCTCCAGAGTGACGGTCAGACAGGTGCCGGGGACGGCCACGTCGCGACGGGTGAGGAAGAGACCGGAGGGGTCGGTGAGGCCGGTGATGCCCTCGTCGTGCAACTCGAAGCAGCCGACCTCGTCCGTCGCCCCGTAGCGGTTCTTCACCCCTCGGACCAGGCGCAGACGGGCGTGCCGGTCGCCCTCGAAGGAGAGGACGACGTCGACCAGGTGCTCCAGCAGGCGCGGACCCGCGATGTTGCCGTCCTTGGTGACGTGGCCCACGAGCAGGGTCGCCATGCCGCGCTCCTTGGAGGCGCGGATCAAGGCCGCGGTCACCTCCCGGATCTGGGCCACCCCGCCGGGGGCGCCGTCCAGCTCGGCCGAGGCGACGGTCTGTACGGAGTCCAGGATCAGCAGGGTGGGCTTGACGGCGTCCAGGTGGCCGAGGACGGCCGCGAGGTCGGTCTCGGCGGCCAGATAGAGGTGGTCGTTGAGCGCGTGGATGCGGTCGGCGCGCAGCCGCACCTGGCTCGCGGACTCCTCCGCCGTGACGTACAGCGTGCGGTGGTCCTCGTCGGCGGCCTTCGCGGCGACGTCCAGCAGGAGCGTCGACTTGCCGACGCCCGGTTCGCCCGCGACCAGGACCACGGCGCCGGGCACCAGACCGCCGCCCAGCACCCGGTCCAGCTCGGGCACGCCGGTGGAGCGGGCCGTGGCGGTACGGACGTCCACCTCGGCGATGGGGAGCGCGGCGCTGGAGACCCGGCCCGCGGCGGTCGTACGCACGGCGGGCGCGCCGAACTCCTCGACCGTCCCCCAGGCCTGGCACTCGGGGCAGCGGCCGAGCCACTTGGCGGTCGTCCAGCCGCACTCGGTGCAGCGGTAGGACGGCCTGTCCTTCGTGGATTTCGTACGGGCAGCCATGTCGTCACCGTACAGACGGGGTCTGACAACGCCGTCGGGGCCCTTCCGGGGTCGCCCCGGACGCACCCCGCCGCACCACGGGCGCATGCACCCCGCCGCACCCCGGACGCACCCCGCCGAGCGCCCGGGATCGTCGCCGTGGGTAAGGGCATAGGCCACTGGTAAGGGCCAAAACATGGCGGAATGAGGAATTCCTGACCTCTTTCGAGGGATCTGTTCACCCGAATGGATTAAAAGGGCGCCAGGAGAGCCAGAGCGCGGGTTCGGCGCGCCTACGGTCTGCCGGGTGACGACCAGCAGGCGGGAGCACTCCACGCAGACCAAGGGAAGCACCGGCACCACGGGCCTCACCGGGAGCACGGACACCACCGGCAGCCCGGGGCGCGCGGGCTCGTCCCGGAGCGCCGATGCGGCCGGGAGCACGGGTCCCGGTGCCACCGGCGCGCGCCGCGCACTCCGGCGTGCGCCCCGCACGCTCGCCCAGCGGCCCCCGACCCGGTACGAGCCCTATCTGGACGGGCTCTTCACCTACGGCCTCTCCGTACTGCGCGACCACGACGTGGCCACCGCGGTACTGGGCGACGTACTGGCCCTCGCCGAGCGCAGTCACAACCGCTGTCCCTCCGACGAAGCGGAACGCAAGGCCTGGCTCTACGCACTGGCCCGCTGGGGCTGTCTGCGCCGCCTCGCCGAGGACAAGCGCCACCGGCAGGCCACCCACGGCGGCCAGAGCGCGCACCGCCCGCCCGCCGCCGTCCCGGAACCGGAACTTCCGGTGGAGGAGAGCGTGGCCCGCGCCCGGCACGCCGACCTCGCCCGGCTCGCCTGGCCGGAGGCGGCCGGCACCACCCCGGAGCAGCGCGAGGCCCTGGAACTGGCGGTGCGCCACGGCCTCACCGACCAGCAGGTCGCCGCCGTACTCGGTCTCGACCCCACGGCCGCCCGCGAACTGCTCGCCGCTGCCGCCTGCGAAGTGGAGCGCACCCGGGCGGCCCTGGCCGTCGTCGAGACCGGCACCTGCCCGACCGTCACCCGGCTCACCGGCGACAGCCAGGTCCTGCTCAGCACGGCACTGCGCGGCGAACTCGTGCGGCACGTCGACGACTGCCCGCTCTGCCGGCGCGCCGCCGAGCGCGCGGGGGCCGCGGGACCCTGGCCCGGTACGGGCGCGACCACCGGCCGGCTGCCGCTCGTCGAGGCACCCAGGGCGGCGGCGTACGTGGCGATGCTGCACGCCCCGCGCGTGCCCAGGAGCGGCACCCCCCGCTTCGACCGCTCCGGCTTCCCGCTCGACCCGAAGGACCGGGCGGCCCGGCGGGAGCGGCTGCGCTCCCGCGCGGTGACGACGACGGTGGTCGCCACCGTGGTGGCGGCTCCGGTCCTGGCCCTGTGGGCCGCCTACCGGGGCGCGCCCGTGACCGGCGAGGGGCACCGCGGCACCACGGTCACCGCGAGCGAGGAGGACGGGGCGACCGCCCGCGACGGCGCCCCCTACGACGGCTACAAGAACGCGGGCAACACGCACAGCAGGCCCGATCCGAGCTTCTCGCTGGGCGGCGGCGTCGCAGTCAAGGTGCTGACCCCGGGCCGTACCGCGCCCGGCGCGGGCACGCTGACCGTACGCGCGGAACCGGCCGGCGGGACGACGGTGGTCAGGCTCACCGCGTCCGGGTCCGGCCCCGTCACCTGGTCGATGTGGTCCCACGCGCCCTGGCTGCACCTGAGCCGGAGCTCCGGGACCCTGGCGCCGGGCGAATCGGTCACCGTCCACATCACGGTCGACCGGACCGCGGAACCCGCTGACCCCTGGACCGCGCGGCTCGGAGTCTCGCCCTCCGGTGCGGTCATAGCGGTCTCCGGCAGGGGCACGGCGCAGAACGGGAACCACCCGGGCGGCGGCCCCGGCCACGGCGGGAACCCCCACCCGGTACCGGGCCAGACCCCGGGGCCCGTACCGACACACCCCACGAGTCCGCCGACAGGGCCGCCGACACACCCGCCCACGCACCCCCCGACCACCCCGCCGACGCACCCGCCCACCAGCCCGCCGACGGACCCGCCGACCACGCCGCCCACGACCCCGCCGACGGAACCGACCACTCCGCCCAGCGGTCAGCCGTCCGACCCGCCCACGACCCCGCCGCCGTCCGAACCCCCGGCGACCCCGCCGCCCGCGTAGGCCGGGGACTTGCGCGGGC